>DAOWJB010000146.1 GCA_030640625.1 Bacteroides sp. | reverse complement strand
GATCAGTAACAGCAATAGCATGATCATGGAAGGACGGAGGATGATTTTCATTATAATAAGGTTCAAATGTTGCAGACTAGAATAGGTGTTTTAGTCGTTCAATAATTGCTAAAATAAGCAAAGATTTACTATTATTGACTTTCCCTACGGGGTATGTATTTTAATATGTCGCCTTTCTGGCAAAAGATACGGGACGGAATGCAGGAAAATGCCACTGGCATTCTTGGAACCATTGCCTTCCATATGGTTCTGGTAGTGGTCTTTCTGGTCATTAAAATATCTACTGAAAGGTCCCTTCTTGACAGTATCATCATGTTTGATATTGAAGAGGAGCTGGTTGAAGAACAGATTGATGTAGATACGCCGGATCCGGTATTTGAAGAACGGCTGGCCGAATATCTTGAACAGGCCAGATCAAATGTGCCTGTGAACCTGGCCCGGAATGTAGATGAGGAAATCAATACTGAAAAATATGTTCAGGAACTGGAGCAGGAAATGGATAAAAACCGTCCGGAATCATGGCAGGAGATGCAGGAGAGGTTAAAAGAGCTGGAAGAAATGTCGCAGGAAGAGCTGATCATGGAAGGCGAAGAAGATAACCCGCTGGAAGAAAGTGACCCATACCAGGGTCCAACAAATATTTATTACTCACTGGAAAACCGCTACCATCTGCGTTTGCCTGTACCTGTATATAAGTGTCAGGGATCAGGCTTTCTGGAAGTAAAGATCGCTGTGGACCAGAAAGGAAGGGTTGTGCGTGTCGAGTTGGACCAGCCGGGAGCCACCTTGGGTGAGCTCTGCCTGGCTGAAGCGGCAAAAAATGCAGCCCTGAGAACCCGTTTTAATGCAGATTACAAGGCTCCTGCCAGGCAGGTGGGAACCATCACCTACCATTTTATAGCACAGTAGTCAGAAGACCTCTTTTGCCTTGCGGACAATCTCCGTATGATCTATATCATTCATACACCGGAAATGACCTTTCGGACATTTCTTTTTACCGATCTTTGTACAGGGCCTGCATGAGAGTCCCACGACCTCGAATATCTTTGATGCCTGATCGGGGATATAAGGATACATACCAAATTCAGGAATGGTATGGCCCCATACAGAAAGGATCTTTTTATGAAAAGCGGCTGCGATATGCATTAAACCTGTATCATGGGTGATAACTACCTGGCTCTGCCTGATCATTGAAGCAGACTGGTTGATGTTATACTTTCCACAGGCATTCAGGACATGATCACCAGTTTGCCGGTCGATCTCCTTTCCGGTCATTTTTTCTCGCTTGCCACCCAGCAGGATTACCGGTAGGTCAAGCTCCTTACAGATGTTTATCATCATTTCAGTTGGCATTTGTTTGGTTCCGTGATGTGCACCGGTCACCAGGGCAACAAATCCGGTCCGAAATAATTCAGGCAGGGTTGAAAGTGGGACCTCTTCTTCCGGGGGGATGAAATAATCCAGCCCTTTTCCGTCATTTTTTACATTAAATAATTCAAGCGTTTCCATGTAGCGATCCACAATATGCTTCTCCGGAAGCCGGTTGATCTTGAAACGTATCATCAGGAATTTGGCCAGGTTGATCTTATCAAGGGTAAATGACATGATCTTTAAACCGGATTTGACCCTCAAGCTCCTGAAGTTCTTGTGCAGGTCAATGACATAATCGTATTGTTCCACCCGTAAGGACTGGATCAGGGAATGCATGTTGCCATCAAGGACATGGATTTTGTCTATGTACGGGTTTGCACGGATAAGAGGTGAAAATGCCTTTTTAGTGAGGAAATGTACCTCTGCTTCCCCTACCTGTTCCTTCAGGCAGCGTATCACCGGGCTTGTCAGTACGATATCACCGATGGAACTGAAACGTATGACCAGGTATTTTACCAAAGCTGAAGTACGGCTATTTTTTAAGATTATTGATAAACATTAACAAAGCCAGCCAGTATTCATCTTTGCTTGGATTATCATCCCAGAGTGCACGGGCTCCGTGGACTCCACCAGCATCCGGTTGAAAAAGGGTGTAGTCGTCTTCAGGGAAGGCTTTCAGCATTTGTTTTACATAGGGCTGTTCGCGCTCTGTTACTGCCACAAAGAGTGGTATGGAACAGGTCTTCAGGGTATCTTCCATCCTCAGATCGTCTCCGAAATATTCACCCGGACTAAAGGCAATAACAGCTTTGACCAAGGGGTGGTTTAATCCCTCAAGCAAGGCCAGGGAGGCAGAGTAGGAACTGCCTAGCAGGATCACTTCCTTGGAATTAAGGCCATGTGCATAATCAATGGCAGCCAGCAGGTCCCCCCGGGCATCAAGAAAGTTGACAGATTTTCCAGCTCCCCGGGCACGGGAAGCGGTTTCATTATTAATAAAATTGGAATTATCACCCGACCTAAGATCAACAGCCAGGCAATTATTTCTTAATTTTAAAAACTTTTCGGCAATATCCCGGAATTCCCCCCGGCTCGATCCTGCCTGGTGGAATAATACGATATATGGATATTCCTCATCGATGTGGTATTTATCGGCTGTTATTTCAAGTCCGTCTACCGAGGTGAAACTGACTTTTTCTTTATTTCCCTGTAGCAGTAACAAGGATAGCAGAGATAAGGCGAGTAAAAATTTCATCATCTGGTGTTATGGTTGATGAAACAATATACAAAAAACAGGCCACTATGAAGATTCGGCCAGGATGATGATCTCATTGTTTTTAACCTCGATCACCCCTCCGCCGATCGTAAATAATTGGGTATGATCCTTATCATCGATAATTTTCACTTCACCTTGCTCAAGCGTTGAAATAATGGGAGCATGGTTCTTCAGGACCTGGAATGATCCTTTGCTGCCAGGTACCTGTACCAGCTTTACTTTTCCTTCGTAAATACTGCTGTCCGGTGTGATTATCTGGAGGTTCATAAGGCTATGATTCTGCAATCATTTTATCTCCTTTGGCCATGGCATCCTCAATGGTGCCAACCAGGTTGAAAGCAGCTTCGGGATACTTATCCACTTCCCCGTCCATAATCATGTTGAATCCCTTGATAGTGTCTTCAATGGAGACAATACAGCCCGGAATGTTGGTAAATTGCTCAGCCACATGGAAAGGTTGAGACAGAAAACGCTGAACCCTTCTGGCCCGGTGCACGACCAGTTTGTCCTCGTCGGAGAGTTCATCCATACCCAGAATGGCGATAATATCCTGCAATTCCGTGTAACGCTGAAGCAATTCCTTTACACGCTGTGCCGTATTGTAGTGTTCATCACCGACGACATCCGGTGACAGGATCCTTGAAGTGGAATCAAGCGGGTCTACAGCAGGGTATATGCCCAGTTCGGATATCTTCCTGCTGAGTACGGTAGTTGCATCCAGGTGTGAGAAAGTAGTTGCCGGAGCAGGGTCGGTCAAATCGTCAGCCGGCACATAGATTGCCTGTACGGATGTTATGGAACCACGCTTGGTGGAAGTAATCCTTTCCTGCATGATCCCCATTTCTGTTGCCAGGGTGGGCTGATATCCAACTGCGGATGGCATCCTTCCAAGCAGGGCAGATACTTCTGAACCTGCCTGGGTAAAGCGGAAGATATTATCGACAAAGAACAGGATATCCCTTCCTCCGCTTTGTTCATCACCATCACGAAATGATTCTGCAACGGTTAATCCGGACAGGGCTACGGTTGCACGAGCGCCGGGAGGTTCATTCATCTGACCGAAAACAAGGGTAGCCTGGGATTCAGCCAGTTCCTTTTTATCTACCTTGCTGAGATCCCAGCTGCCAGCCTCCATGCTTTTTTCAAATTCCTTACCATATTTAATGACGCCCGATTCAATCATTTCACGAAGCAGGTCATTTCCTTCCCTGGTTCTTTCGCCAACACCTGCAAAGACGGATAAACCTGAATATTGTTTGGCAATATTATTGATCAGTTCCATGATGATGACGGTTTTGCCTACGCCGGCCCCGCCAAATAAACCGATCTTTCCCCCCTTGGAATATGGCTCAAGCAGATCGATAACCTTAATACCTGTAAGAAACACTTCCTTTTCCGTAGAGAGATCTTCAAAGGTTGGAGGCTTGTTATGAATTTCATAACCTCCTTTTTTATCCAATTTCTCCATGCCATCGATGGCATCTCCGATCACATTTAGCAAGCGGCCTTTGATCTGATCGCCTACCGGCATTCTGATAGAAGCTCCGGTTGGATGGACTGTCATTCCCCTCTGTAATCCATCCGTGGAATCCATCGCGATCGTCCGGATAGTGTTTTCACCAATATGCTGCTGACATTCAATAACCAATATTGAACCATCGTGCCTCTTAATCTCAAGAGCATCATGGATTTGAGGAAGGTCCTTCCCGTATTTTTCAAAACTAACATCGACAACCGGACCAATTACCTGGACGATTTCTCCTTTTATTTGCGCCATTTAAATAATAATTGAAGTGTTGAATCAGAGATGACAAAGTTAGCATTTTTGGAATAATACGCTAAAAGGACCAAATGAAATGAGTATGAAACATGTTTATTATTCACGCGTATAAATTAATATTTTCATAACGGATAAATATAATTCTAATGATGAGCAAAAAGAATCTATTATTTGCGTTAATATTTCTACTGTTTCCTGCCATTTCTTTCAGCCAATTTACCCATGTGGGGGTGGCTGCCGGCTATGGAACCGAGATCAAAGAACCTGGATTCGGGGCTTATGGTATGTTTTCTGTAAATGAGGAGATCAAGATTATGCCCAATGTCATGTTCTATCTGCCACACAAGGTTAACACTGATGACGGGACGCAAAAGTTTACCTGGTGGACCATCAGTGTGGATGGTAATTATATCATTATCAATCAACAAACTCTTCGTTTCTATGGCATTATGGGACTTACTTTTATCAGTATAACCGGTGAGCAGGATGAAGTAATCAACGGGCAGGAATTCAAGGATAAACTTACCATGCAGAAATTGGGACTGAATATTGGGGCCGGGATCAGGCTGCCTCTATCTGAATATATTGCCCCGTTTGCAGAGGTGAAATATACCCTTGGTGACGCAGCAGATTTTCAATTTCAGAACCTGCCCATATCACAATTCACCCTTACAGTGGGTATATTATTCAGAATTAATGAGACTAAACCAAGGAGCCAGAATGAAGATTTGTAGATCACGCCTTCAAACATCACAATTTCAAACCTGTATTAATTGAAAACCATGTGCAAAAAAACCACTACCCATTTCTTCCTTGTATTGTTCATATTAATTATGGTATCAACCACTATCAGGGCACAGTTTACCAGGATTGGCGGGGGACTAACCTTCAGTCCAGGGATAGATAACGAAACCTACAAAACCGGGAACCCGGGATTTAATGCAAAGGGCGTATTCGAACTCGCAGACCGGTTCTGGGCCGTGCCATCCCTGACTTTTTATGTTCCCAAGAGCCGGACATCCACAGCTGGAGACAAGCAAACCACATGGTTCTTCAGCTTTGATGGGGACATTACCTTTACCCTGGCAACAGAAAAGACATTATTGTTTTATGCACTTGGTGGTTTTAATATTACCAATTTATACAGTGGCTTTGATTAAGACAACCCCGAGCTGGGGAATTCCTATGAGGTATTGCCCGGACTAAATATCGGAACCGGTATAGAAATGATCGTACAGAAGGATATCAATGCATTTACCCAGGTAAAATATGTTGTGGGTAAATACCAGCACCTGGTTATCTCTATCGGGGTACACTATTATATTAGCGGACGGCGTTATAAATCCTGGTAACAGGGATTTTTTTATATCTTTAATACATTATTAACCGTACTCAAAATAAGATAAAATGGGTTTATTCGGGTCAATGCAGGCTACTTCACAAATCGAAGCAGATGAAGCTGCACTCATAAAGGAATACAATGATTTCCTGGCATATGAGAAATCTGAAGAACTGAAGAGGTTTGAAGAACTGGACAGGCTTGTCAATGCTGGTGAATTTGCCGGTAAAGTCAAGGAAATCAAAGCCCGGAAGTTCAGGGATACTGAAGAATACCGAAAGGAGCAGGAATATTTATCCCTGAAAAAATCAAAAGATATTAAAGGATATTTTAAGTTCAAGAATTCCAGTGAACGGACTGAATTTAAACAAACAGGAAAATCAGCCGAGTTGGAGAAATTCAATGAACTGGATGCATATATAAAAACCAGGGAGTTTCTGGATGCAAGGCAGTCGGGCAAGAAAAAGTTTAAAAGCTCAGAAGCCTATCAGAAGCAGCGGCAATTCAAGGAGCTGAAAAAATCATCAAAGCTCAGGAGATATTTCAAGGTCAAAGGATCTTCGAAAATGAAGAATTACATCCAGGTGAAAGGATCCGACAGGCTGAAAAGACTGGAAGAATTGGAAAAATATGTCAATACCGAAGAATTCAGGAAGGTGAAGGAATATATGGCCCTGAAACCCCAGCAAAAGTACGAACAGGCGGATGAATATAAACTTGAACAGGAATACCTGGCGTTGAAGAAATCAGATAAGCTGTTATGGTTCCGGAAGCTGCAAAAGAAAAATGATTTCGATAAACTGAAGGAGTGGGAATTGACTTTTGAAGATGATTTCACGGAAGCTGCGCTTGATACGAAAAAATGGATGACAAATTATTTCTGGGGAGAAACACTTTTAAAAGACACCTACGCTCTGCCGGGAGATAAACATTTATATACCAAAGGGAAGAACATCGAGATTGCAGACAGTGTGCTGAAGATTATTACCCGGAAAGAAAATGCCTCGGGAAAAGTCTGGGACCCCATCCAGGGTTTCCTGCCCCAGGAATTCAATTATACATCGGGCCTCATTTCAACCGGTAAAAGCTTCCGGCAGAAATACGGCAAAGTAAGGGCCAAAGTCAGAATGAGCCAATCCCCCGTCAGGCAGGCCATGTGGATGGTGGCAGAAAAAATACTCCCCCATGTGGATGTAGCCAAGGTGGAAAAAGGTAAACTTCTTTACGGGAATTTCTGGGGGAATATTGCTGAAAAAGGAGGCGTTAATAAAAAAATAGGCAAAACAGCGGCCGATAAATATACCAATGACTATTATATATATTCCATTGAATGGACCCCTGAAAAAATGGTATGGAAGATCAATAACAAGGCTGTACTAACCCAAACCCGGGGTGTACCCAGTGAAGCCATGTATCTTGTATTCAGTGCAGGCGTCACCAATGGAGTGGGTGAGCATCAGCTCCCTGCAAAAATGGAAATAGACTGGGTTCAGATCTACCAAAAAGCCGAACGATAACCACAACCGTTCACACCCATGCTTTCTTATTCGTATCTGAGTGATTCTGCAGGATTGACATTAGCTGACCTGATTGTATGGTAACTGACTGTAACGCTGGTAATTACCAGCATGACCAACCCGGCCATCACAAAGGATATCCAATGGATCTCAGTCCGGTAAACAAAGGATTCAAGCCAGTTATTTGCCAGGTACCAGGAAACAAATGAAGCAATGATAATTGCAATGACGATCAATTGGAGATAGCCCTTTAGCATTAAACTTACAATTCTCGGTATACTTGCACCGTGGACTTTTCGTACCCCCACTTCATTGGTGCGCAGTTCGCTGGTAAAGGAGGCCAGGCCGAACAAGCCTAGGCAGGCAATTACCATGGCCAGGATGCTGAAGGAGGTATAAACAATTCCCCGCTTTTCATCGGCTTCAAATTGTTCCCCGAAATCCTCATCCAGGAAGGTATAATCGAAAGGGAAACCCGGGTAAAGTTCTGTCCACTGTTCCTTGATATAATCAATCGTCGAGGTCATATTCTGGCCGGAAACCTTTATAAAAATCAAATAACATTCCGGGTAATACAGGAACATCTGGTCCTCCATCACGTTGTACAGTCCGAATTGGTGATAATCGGCGATCAGTCCCACTACTGTTGCAATGGTAGTGGAATCCATGGGCAGGATGACTTTCTTCCCAATGGGATCATCCCAGTTCAGCCTTTTGGCCAGGGTCTGGTTGATGATCACACCTGTGGCCGTATCCCCCGTGAATTCCTCTGAGAATCCCCTTCCCTCAATCAGCCTGATACCGACGGCTTCAATGAAATCATGGTCTACCCTAAAAAAGTTGATCCCCCTCTCCACCATTCCCTCCGGGGTTTCAACCCTCATGATGGTTTTGCCTGTTCCCCGGCCGATGGCTGCGTTGGCTGTGCCGACATTGAGTATGTTCGGACTGGGCTTCAGGTTTTGTTTCAGGAACGGTAGTTTGTCCACCATTTCCTGGGTTGTCAGGGATTGTGTGATAACATTTTCCTGGGCAAATCCCAGGTCCTTGTTCTTT
>DAOWJB010000234.1 GCA_030640625.1 Bacteroides sp. | reverse complement strand
TGAGGAGAATGCAGATGTGAATGCGGCTAAAAACATATTAACCGTCGGGCAGACGGGGATGGCCTGTCAAGCGAACCGCATTGGCGGTCGGCAGCAGGAACCTGCAGGAAACCGCGAGGAAGTACTGCCCGTGGCTTGTTAAAGCCAATGGAATCCCTTTCGTTCACGGAAGGGAGGATGTCAACAATCCTGTATATACTTGTCATGGTTCTTTCTTCTGCCACCAGTCTTGGGCAGGGTGATTGGAAAATGAAGCGGAATAAAAAAGGAATTATTATTTACGTCAGGGAACTGGCTGGCAGTCCCCTGAAAGAATACAAAGCCCGGGCAGAGATCGCCTGTCCTATCCAGGAAGTGTTTGAATTTCTTTCTGATCTGGAACAGCATCCGGAATGGGTCTTCCGGTGTTCGGGTCTGACAATCATTGAAAACCAGGGTGAGCATAGCATAAAATATCATACATCTTATGACATTCCCTGGCCCATGCAGGACCGGGACCTGACAGTAGAAGCCAGAATCACCCATCATGCCGGCGATAAAAAGATTGAGAGTCTTACGCAGCATGTTTCCCTCGATTATCCAATTGAAGAAGGCGTGATACGTATGCCTGGCTACAGGGAATGGGTATTATTGGAAGAGATTGATTCGCTGAACACTCTGTTTTTGGCAGAGGGTTATGCAGATCCAGGTGGGACAGTGCCTCCCTGGCTGGTAAATATGTTTTTGGTTGATGGGATTTTCAATTCGGTAGTGAAGACCAGGGAAATACTTGTGGGTCATGAAAAATAATTGATAATCAATGAAAATACATAATGGTTAAGAACCGCAAGATCATATTAAAAAACAGACCTGTTGGACAGGTGGAAAAAGCAAACTTCGATTTGGTTGAAGAAGATTTAAGGGAGCCGGATATAGGCGAAATACTTGTGAAGTCATCCCTCATTTCTGTCGATCCCTATATGCGCAACAGGATGAACAGTTTTAAATCCTATGTGGCGCCTTATGAAGTTGGACAGGTGATTGAAGGGGATGCAACCGGCACCGTAATGCAGTCGAACAGTGAACAGTTTGGGGTTGGTGATATCGTGCATGGATCTTGGGGCTGGCAGGAATATGCCACTGTCCAGGAAAACTCCCTTACGAAGATCAATGTGGAACTGGCACCTGAATCAGCCTATCTTGGGGTATTGGGACTCACCGGACTCACGGCATATTTTGGATTGCTTGAAATCGGTCAGCCTGTTGAAGGAGATACGGTTGTCATTTCGGGAGCTGCAGGTTCTACTGGTTCTATAGCGGGACAAATCGCCAGGATCAAAGGATGCAGGGTCATTGGAATAACAGGGTCGGACCAGAAAACCGAATTCCTTGAAAAAGAATTGGAATTTGATGCGGCCATCAATTACAAAGCCTGGCCGAATGTCAGAAAACCCTTGATGAAAGTATGTCCGGGCGGTGTAGATGTTTACTTTGACAATGTCGGGGGAGATATATCAGACAGTGTTTTTTACCTGATCAATGACCATGCCCGGATAATACTCTGCGGCCAGATTTCACAATACAACCAAGGAAGGATATCCACCGGCCCAAGACTCCATTCACTTTTGTTGATCCACCGGGCAAGGATGCAGGGATTCATTGTTTATGACTATAGAAAAAAATTCAATGAGGCAATTTCCCGGCTTGCAGATTGGTTAAATTCCGGACAGCTTACCAACCAGGTAAATATCATCCAGGGATTTGAACAGGTGCCAGATGCTTTCCTGGGATTATTTGAAGGGGAAAACATTGGCAAACAGCTGGTAAAGATATAATATAAATTACCTGTGGTGCCAGCTAAACTGGCACCACGAGTTTGGTTTAACATCAGTCGTCCTTCTGCTCCACCTCTGGATTTTGCTCCTCGGCCACTTTCCCATTCATCTTCTCCTCAAACTTCTTGCGCCAGTATGATTTTAGATGGCTGTGGCTCCAGGAATGATCCTTGCTGAGCCAGGGCGGTCCATCCTTGTGTTTGTGACCAACGCCGGAGAGCAGTATCTTCGAGAGAACCAAAATTCCGAGTGTCTGCCAGTAGGTTAATATGGGACCGCTGAAAAGTTCTGGTACCAGCCAGTTCCATAATAGCATCACCACATAGGTAAATAATGCCAGGAAGGCAACCCCCATGATGATAAACTTTCCAAAATAAAAAACTCCTCGTGCTTTCATGACTATTGATTTTAAAGTTGATTATACAATTCTCTTAACTTCTTCCTGAGAAACAGGATCGCATATCGTTTTCTCGAAAGCAGGGTATTGATACCTTCACCCGTTTCCGCTGAAATTTCCTTGAAACTTTTGTCTTCAAATTCATTCCAGACAAAAACATCTCTCTGTTCCTCCGGCATATTATCCAGGGCCCGGTCAATGGCATCCCAGATCATATCCCGCATCATTTCATCTTCCGGGTCCCGGGTCAATGCCGGCAGGATATCCTCGAGCATCAGGGGCGCCCCATCCTCTTCCTTGCTGATCACCTGCTTATCTGAAAATGACTCCGGTTTTTTCTTCCGGTAAAAATCTATGATCCTGTTCCTGGTTACTGTAAACAGCCAGGCGGTGATCTTCTCGGTTGACCGGATATCATCAAAACCTCTCAAAAACTGGTATAGAACATCCTGCAGAATATCTTCCGCATCCTCACTGTTCCGGATATGCTGCCTTATAAAATTCAACAGCCTACCTTTCTCCCTGGTTGCAACCTCACTAATATACCTGCTTTCTTCGGCGGTCATTTGATCTGAATTCCTGTTTCTGATATTGTTGACGAAACAGGGATGAAAATATTTTATAAAAAAAACGGAGGCTATTCTTAACCCCCGCTCTCAGTTCAATTATTCAATTTCTATTGGCTCATAGTCCTTGAACCATTTAAAGTCTGTGTTTTCTATCAGTTCCCGGTATTCCGGCCATACATCCTCGTAAAATCCATTGCACATATCCAATGCCTTGCCTACCATTTCTCCAGCCTGTTCCATCAACCTTTGTTCGGTGGCTGTGGGACCTGAAGGCCTGGACTGGATATATCTTGATGCTTCGAAGAGTTTTATGGCAGCCGACGGCTGGTCGAAACCAGAAATCCCCTGCTGTTTCTCTACCTTTCCATTGATATATTCCCATATTATATTCAGGGAATCCTGAACGGCCTTTGTTTTTTCACCAACCTCTTTCAGATCCGGATCCTTTTTGTCCTTAACCTGTCCGGAGATCCTGGTTAGTACAGCCTTGGATTCGGTCAAGCGTGATGTGGCTTTGCTTAAAGCCTCGGCTTTCCCGCTTAACTCATTATACAATTTTTCATTGGCTTCGTGGGCCTGGACATTCAAATCAATACGCGGATCAAACCTTACTTTGATCATGGTAGAATCTTTCTGATCGCCGCAGCTCATCACGACTTTGTACTCTCCTGGCATGACTATATAACCGGCAGGTTCTCCGCTACGTGAACCAAAACGTCCTCTGCCGCCATACCTGGCAGCCCATGGATTTGGAAAACGGACACCTTTCTTGCGCAATCTCCAGGTTACCTTGTTTAATCCGGGTTCGGCCTTGAACACCAGGGTCCGGATCAGCTCATCCTGATCATATACCTGGACCCTGACACTATCATACTTAACCTTGCCGGGATCTTTTTCTGTATCAGATCCGGCTCCGTCGCCAGGATTGCCTCCTCTGCCTCTTCTACCGGCTGGTGAAGGGGGTGGTTCATCTTTCTGCAGGTAATAGGTAAGCATCCCGCCGGTCGCTCTGTTCTCTCCCTCATAGGTTGCATCCCCGGCAAAATGATTGCCAACGGGTTGTTGCATACTCCTGATAAGAATGGCTTCAGGAGGATCAAATACTTTGAATTTTTGTTTCAATACCTCCCCGTTGGTCCTGGCAATTTCCCTCAGGGGGCGAATATCATCAAGGATATAGACTGCCCTGCCAAAGGTTCCGATCACGAGATCCGCTTCTCTTTCCTGGATGATCATGTCCATGGTTGAAACAGATGGATATCCATGTTTCCATTGCGTCCAGGTAACCGCATTATCAATACTTACCCACAAACCATGTTCTGTTCCCAGGAAAACAAGTTTTGGTTCGACCGGATCCTGGATGACAGAAAGGACATACCCGTTTACATCATTGTCGTCCACAATCCTTTCCCAGCTTGCACCATAATTTTTTGTACGGTATGCATACGGGGTGAAATCACCCATCCTGTAATTGTTGGCTACAACCCATGCTTCTCCT
>DAOWJB010000216.1 GCA_030640625.1 Bacteroides sp. | reverse complement strand
TCATATTAAAAACACTGACGTCAGGAATTATCTTATGTATGAGATGATCCGCATTCAGCTCATTGATATGGTGCAAAAAATATTGAAGATCTTGTTGGGGAATTCAGGAATTCATGTACGAATAAATACCTGATTGAGAAAATAAATAATCAGTATGAACAGGAGAAAAAACTGGATGAGGAACATGAAATAAAAACCTATAAAATAATAAATGGTCTTTCCCTGGATGCACATATCTTCAATCCTGAAAATCACCAGCCCAAGGATAAACGGCCTGCCCTGGTATGTTTCCATGGTGGTGGCTGGTACATCGGTAAACCATCCACTTTGTTTCGATTATTGTGAACATTTTGCTTCACTCGGCATGGTTGGTATATCAGCGCAATACAGATTGGCTCCGATGCAGCAGGTTACCCCGCTGGAAAGCCTGGCCGATGCCAAATCAATGATAAGATGGTTAAGGGAAAATGCCGGCGAACTGTGCATTGATCCGGAAAGAATCGTTGCCTGTGGCTTTTCCGCAGGTGGACAGCTTGCTTCGGGAACTGCTATATTGGAAGGCTTTGAAGAGCAAAATGAAAACCTTGCTGTCAGTTCGGTACCGGATGCGGTCGGCCTCTGGTATTCCTGCGTCAATACGGTTTACGACAGCTGGTTTAATATGCTTTGTAAACACCGTATTGATCCGACCACCATGTCGCCTATGCATAATGTTAAACCGGGATTACCACCCACCATAATTTTCCAGGGAACCGAAGATACAGCAGTTCCGGTATGGGCCCACAGGAAATTCAGTAAAAGAATGAAGGAAGAAGGAAACATCTGTGAACTGGTTGAATTTGAAGGCCGGCCACATTCATTTACCTCCATTGATCCGGCTGACCGAAGAGTAACAATGGAAATGATGGAAACCTTTTTAAATTCACTCGGGTACGGCCTGGGTGATAAGTAACAGAATTCAGTAACTACATTAAAATATTATACCATGAAATACATGTTAATACTTATTTCCCTGATCCTGGCTGAGGACTTTTATTCCCAGGGAGTAACTCCGGGTGACTGGGGACTTAAAGCCTTTCAGATTCATGACCCTGAACTGGGTCAGATCAACTTTTACATTACGGAAAATGGAATCGACCAGGATAAACCTGTTTTATTCATTATCAGTGGTAGCAAGGGACTGCCAACCTTGCTGGTGGTGAGGAGCGGGGACAAATCCATTCAACTGGGAACCATACCCCCAGATCAGATCAATTCGTTTTCAGATCAATTCCATGTCGCTTTTATTGGGAAACCGGGAACGCCATTCTCGGATACCTTGTTCACCGATGAGATCAATCCCATACAAAATCTTGAAGATTACCAGCCTTCCGTGGAGTATATTCAAAAATGCGGCATGGAGTGGGAGGTCAAGGCAAGTTCATTGGTCATTGATACCCTCTGCAGCATTCTGCCAAGTACCGGGGATAAGGTTGTTGCTATGGGATTCTCTGAAGGCGGAAGGCTTGTTGTCAGGCTGGCTGCAGCAAACAAACGTATTACACATCTGGTGAGTGTGATATGCGGCGGTCTCAACCAGTTCTATTCGAGTATCATAAACAGGAGAATCGATGCTGCAAGCGGTGCGATGACACATGCTGAAGCCCAGGAAGCCGTAGACAGCCTGTTCGCCATATACAAGGAAATTTACAACCATCCGAAGAACACTGATAAATGGTATTACGGGCATCCGTATAAACGCTGGGGTAGTTTCTGCACAGACATACCGCTGGAGCACCTGGTGAAACTCGATATCCCGATATTATTCGTGAATGGATCGGCAGATCGCAGTACACCCATCCTCCAGGCAGATTACGTCATGCTGGAATTTATCAGGCTCGGAAAAACCAACCTTACCTACCATGTAATACCCGGTGCTAATCACTGGTTTTATGAAGTTGTTATTGAGGATGGCAAGGAGAAGCCGGTTTCACACAGAAAGGAGGCATTTAATATTATCTCCGGATGGATAAATCCAGGTAATTCCCCTACTGAGTGATCATCCGATGAGACAATATCTCCGCCCTTCATCCAGCATAACCAGGTAATTGTCAACAGGGATATAATTGGCGATCGAGTTACCCGATCCAAGGCAATACCCTCCCCCCTGGCATACATTCATCAAGTGTCTGTCCTACCCTGCTTCGGATTTCCTGCTCAGTACTCCTGCATAAAAAATCAATATCCAGGTACAATTCAAAATGATGAACCCTTGCAGGAGTCACTTACTCTTACGTACCCTGTAAAGCCATATTATTAATTGATTGAACCAATCTGAGAATATTACGACTGTGTTGTTCCAAAATCTTCTTGAAATTTGATAAATTTATTGATATGAAACTTAAAATTCTGCTGCTCATCGTATCTGTCTTAATGGTTAATTCACTGTCAGCCGGGATTACAATTCTTGAAAATGGTGACCAGGTAGCCTGGGACGGACAATACTATGATTTCAGGGATGCCGAAGGAGTTAAAATGATCAAACTCTGGGTTCCTCCCAATACCAATCCCATTAAAGGGGTTTTCATCTCCGGCCATGGAGGAGGAAGCGGTGACAGCCGGAACTCTGCCCGTGATGAAAATGTGCGGGCACTGGCAATGAGACTCGGCTTTGCCGTTGCAGGACTTCATAACTTTCCAGGAAGGAAAGTTTACTCAGAAGGTGCAGCGGTATTTTTCCATGCGCTGAAGGAATTTGCCAAACTCGGACAGCATCCGGAAATTGCAAACCTGCCTTTTGTGATCTATGGCAGTTCCAATGGAGGAGCTACTACTTATGGTTTTGTCAATTATGCCCCGAAGCGTGCCATTTGTTTTGTTGCAAACGTGTCAGCTGGAGGAGAACCTCATATCCCGGTTGACGGCGCCTTAACGGTACCAGGCGTTTTCATCATTGGAAAATTCGATGCCCTGGTCGGGGAACGTGGCATGAAGAGAACTGCAGAAATGATGGACTATGCCAGGCCGAAAGGTGCCCTATGGAGTTGGGCACTTGAATTGAAAGGACATGAGGATGGTGCTTCATTTGATATTTACATGAAGCTTGTGGAACAGGCCGTTGCTGCCCGATATCCGGAGTCCGGCAATCCGTTAAAAGGTGCGGTTAAGCTGAATGAATTAGCGGAAGAATCGGGCTGGCTGGTTGATTATGGCAGCTGGGACAGTGGCCTTACCTATGTGGATAGTTACGACAAATACAAGGGTGACAAGCAGCAGGCCGGCTGGGTTTTGAACAAAGACATGGCATATGTCTACCGTAGCCTTGCCACACACCACAATCCCCTATCCGTTAAGGTAAAGGAATTTGACCGTACTTTTAATCCGCATACCGACCCGGGAACCATGTTCAGTCTTGGGGGACCAGTCGCCAATCCGGGAGATGAGATCACCATGATTTGCGAAACAGAGGACTTCGACGGCTGGGAGAAGCTCGAATTCTTTAATGGAGCCCAAAAGCTTGGTGAGGTAAATTCACCTGACCCGGCAATGATCAAAACCAGACTGCAGCCTTCAAGCCTGGTCTATTGCCTGACCGTACTGGCAACGGATAAATTCGGGCTACAACGAACATGCACCCCCTTGCACTTCTTTGTGCGGGATCCTGACCGGGCATGGACAGTTAAGTTAAATGAGCCCATGTTTGAGGGAGAAAAAACCAATGCCGGTTCAAAGAATGCCGGTAAAACGTATTCAGCCACCCATCCTGAACCCCTCGACTCTGTGTTGGTTTCCTATGGGCTGCCCCCGGAGCTTGAGAAGCAATTTTCTTCCGGTGACAATAAGGTTTCCGGTTTCTGGAACCTTATAAATGAGGAATTGGATTACATCCGGCTAAGTGCAAGGAATAATGCCAAAGTGGGATCCTCCTTTAATTTTGTCCTTACACATGACTGCAACATGATTGTAAAATCGGCTTATGGAGCAGATGGGATTTACCTGCTGTTCGAGGTTAACGACGATAATGACGTTGCCTGGCCGAATGAACTGGCAGGTACAGAGAATGAGCAGTTTTACCTGAATTTCGATGCGGTTGATGTACTGATGGACAGCCGTTCCGTAGAAGAAATCAGCGATCCGGATAATATTGATCTATTTTTTCAACGGATGTTTGGCTTAACTGCCACCACAAAGCAATACCAGATCGCCTGTGGGACCGAGAAAGAAAGGCCGACCGGATTTGTTCGATCCAGACCCGACCCATGGGATATGGCGGCCAGGTATTATACCTTCGAGGAAGCAAAAATGTATCTCGGACTCGAGGTCGAAAATATCAAAACTGATTATTTTTACAAGGCCCAGGAAATCTTCATCCCCTGGAGTGAATACGGTGCCGGACTGGAGAAGGAACCGGGTGCGGAGACAAGGCTGGGATTTGCAGCCGGTTTTAACGACCGGGATGAGGGAGAACATTTTCCTCCCGGTGTAAACACCAGCGGTGGTTCGGTACATGCTTCGAATGCATTGCGGTGGATAGGGAAAACTGACCCCTGGGGAGCAAGCCCGCTCCGCGGCAAACCACCCTACGCCTGGGGTGAGATCGAGATCGGTCCCATGCTGAAGTAAAAAAACCAGTAAAACATGAGAGACAAGAAAAAACCAGTTAGAGTCCTACTTTCATTTATCTTTCTTAACATATTGATATTCAATGCATATCCACAGAAAGAAAATGGTGCAATTATCTTTGAACCATTTATCTGGAAGTCAGAAGCTCCCGAAGATTGTCCTTTTGAAAAATCAAAAGACATCACCGGAATTCTGTTCACAGGCACAAGCAGTGATTACCGGGTGGCTGATACCTGGTATTTTTCCTGGGCATCCGATGATAAACTATATTCACCTTTTACTGACGGTGAGGTTCCCAGGCTGGATGGTAGCAGGGATTTTTCCGGATCCTATAAATACCCCTTTACAACGGGACAGGCGGTTGCGGAAGGTGATGATCCGACAAACCTGAAGATCTACAGCCTGGGATTAATGCCAAGTCCACCCGAACCCTACGGAGGCCGTTATCCCTGTGGATCATTGGTATATAACGGGGTTTGGTATTATGGTACATATTGCCTGGCTCCAACGGCATCTACAATTTTCGGAAAGGAAAAATACAATTGGCCCTGGCTAGGTCCACTGGTAGGTTTCAGGACCTCGACCGATTTTGGGAGGACCTGGGAGGAGAGTCCGCATACCCCGGAAAAGCCTCTTTTTAATGAGACAGGAATGTGGGGATATCCTGTTAAAATCGGCGCCCCTCATTTTGTGGATTTTGGTAAAAATATGGAACATTCACCCGATGGTTTTGCATACCTTGTCGGACATGGCGCCAAGTATCCCGACAAGGAACCCAGGTTTGCAAATCTTTCATGGATCAGCGGAGACCAGATCTATCTGATCAGGGTGAAACCAAGTATTGAGAATATCAATGATCCTTCGAAATATGAGTTCTTTGGAGGCCATGATGCCAGCGGGTATCCTGTGTGGATAGCTGAATTTGATTCCATCAAACCCCTGATTGACTGGAACAACAATTGTGGCTGTGTTACAATCACATACAATGCCCCTTTGAAAAAATATCTAATGTGTGTGACCGACGGATGGCCAACTGTCGAGAAGATGAATTCGTATATCCTGGAATCAGATAATATTACCGGTCCCTGGAAACTGGCAGTTTATATGAAAGATTTCGGAGAGCAGGGCTACTTTCTTAATATTCCATCCAAGTTCATCAGCAAAGACGGAAAAAGCATGTGGTTATGCTATTCGGGAAATTTTGCCAAGGACTGGCGTAATATTAAAATTGAAGAGGATCCTCCGGGAAGCCATTACGGACTGGTACTGCAGGCCATTGAGTTACTAAGCCAGGAAAGGTATGATGAATAAATGAACTATATTACTATTTCAGTTCACTATACCTGGTAATCTTAAATTTACCGGATTCCTCCAAGTACCTCTCAAGATAGATCTTATGGGTGGCGCCGATCAGTACAAATGTCCTGCTGGACTGTGACTCCTGTATGGATTGAACCAGCAGCTCGAATATCTTCCAGTTACGTTTTTCCAGTTGCAGTTCATGCCATTTTCTGTAATCCGTATCATAGGAATAAGACATAAACATTTCATAATAATAGTTAAAAAGCAGTTTTACCCCTTCATCAGAATTAATTCTTTCATAATAGGTTGAAGTTTGGTTCTGCCTATCTTCCTCAAGCCAATTTTGGTAAGTATTGATAACCGGCTCAGCTTTTTTCATTAATGGATTGTAACCATGCTCTTCTTCATACCTCCGGCAAAACGCCATTGAGTGTCCTCCATATTCAGACTGATCGGTTCTGTAATCGATGGAGTATATCTTTTCAAGTCCCAGGTTTTCTGCAACCGGAAAAGCTATCTCAACTATCTCTCTTTTTTGATTATGCGGGTCCTCATAAAGGCTTCGACGGTACGATTGAATATTGACAGGTAATATTTTATTCCATTCTAAGCTATCCACAAGTTTGCTTTCAATCAGATACCATTGATAACAGGCATTGATATAATCACGGTCAACAAAATATAATGCTGCTAAATCAGCCCTTGTCCTGACATCATCAGGCGCGACAGAAATGATCTGGCTGACACTATCAATTTTATGCTGAATATTACAGGTATCTATCTTGTTTAAACCAATAAGTTCTTCAATCTTTTTCGAGTAACCCTCATGGTAAAGGTCAGTCTTCTCCGATTTATTGATCCATTCGACACAAATGATTTCGGGTCTATATTCGACGGCTTTCCTTATTTCCTCATTGATGTCCTGGGGATATTTATCAAAATCATGCTGCCTGAAATGAAATGTACCCAAAACATAAATTGCCGGGCCTTCCCCTTGAGAAGATCCATTGGTGAGGAAACTTAAAACCATAATCAAAATTAATGGCCTGATCATATTTATAAATATTTTTAATTAATGTACTTATGGCACTTACCTGATCAAAATCTTGAAGGCAATGCTCCCATTTACCCGTCGCCCTATTTCAGCCGTATTACCTCCTCATATTCCTTAATGTCAATGATTTTATCCTTTAACCGTATGACTGGCAACATCCCATTCTTTACATTATAGATATCCGCGTATACAATTTCGTGATCTTTCCATTCCATGTCAATGGTATATCCTCCCCTGGCCCTGAGCCCTGTTATTTTTCCTGTTTTGAATTCGTCGGGCAGGGCCGGTAGCAGGTGTATCTCATTCATATGTGATTGCAGGAGCATTTCAGCAATGCATCCTGGGATGGAAGCTGAAGCGTCCAGCTGGAAATGGCAGTAAAGGTCCCCATCCATATAAAAATCTTTCTTTTCCCAGTGATAACTTGCATGCTGATGGGTAAGTACATTTTCGAATCCCTGTTCTGTCAGGATCTCGGTCAGGATCTTATTGCTGCGGTTGCCATCCATTAACCGTACCCAGCACCACATGCGATGAGCCCTGGACCAGTTGCCTCCGGATGCAAGCTCCTGCTCAAGATAGCGGCCATCTCCCCTCATATTCAGGGATTTTTTTGCTGCATCTGCAAACTCTGGTGTTGTTGTCGGGTTGATCTGGCTGCCCGGACTAACAGCATATAAATGTGCAATATGCCGGTGTTTACAATCCGGGTGGTCAATATCCTCATACCATTCCTGAAGCTGGCCATGTTTGCCGATTTTTAAGGGCAGCAACCTTTCCCGTACCGCAAGTAGTGAATCTGCAAATTCATCCTCACCCAGGAGCCTGGCAGCTTTTGATGTATTGGTGAACAGGTCCCATATCATCTCTGCATCCTGGTATACACCGGGCAAACTGTAATGGTAATCTTTGCTTCTGAAATCATGGAATGCAGGGTTCAGGCCTACTTCTGTCATCAAGGCTCCATGTTCAGCGGAAACTGTGGGTGCCGTTATGAGATATCCTTCATATGGTATCAGGTTTTCGAGCCAGAAAACGGATGCATCTTTTAAAAGCGGGTATGCCTGGCTGCTAAGATATTCCATATCCCCGGTGAACGCATACTGGTCCCAAACATGCTGGCAATGCCATGCCGCACCCATGGGATACATGCCCCAGGGATGACTTCCGATTGGCGCTGCATGTCCCCATATATTCCCCGTTGTATGGCTTACCCAGCCATTGGTCCCATATACCCGCTTCGCGATCTCCCTTCCGGATATGGCCAGGTTCTCGATCCAGTCGATATAGGATTGCTGGCATTCGGCAAGATCGGTGGGGCCGCAGGACCAGTAAATCTCCTGGAGGTTAATATTACTCTGGTAGTTCCCGGTCCACGGTGGCCTGAGAAATGCATTCCAGACTCCCTGCAAATTGGCAGGCAGTGAATTCGGGCGGGAGGAGCTGATGATCATATACCGGCCAAGGTTAAAAGCGAGGACCTTATAGCCGGGATCCATCTCTCCGGAGCTTAGTTTTTGAAACCGCTCATTGGTCGGTAGTTTCTCGACTTTCTTATTCCCGTCAATTTCCAGGCGAACCCTGTCATACAGTGATTTATAATCAGATGCATGCCTTTGCTTTAACTGTTTATAATCCTGTATCAGCACCTTTTCTATAATATTATTTGTGATGATTTCCGGGTTATCCCCTGTATAATCCGGGTACCTCATCTCATAATTCGTGGCTATGGTAAGGTAGAGTTCAACTGAATTTGCATCTCTGACCGTCAGGATTTTTTCATTCCTGCCAACCGATCCCCCGTCATTTTTGACATGGATCAGTACCTGGAAGGGACGATCATTCCCGTCGATGAAACCTTTAACCCCGTACGTGTTACCCTCTATTTCAACAGTTGAAGAATCCTGGATGATATCCGTGGAGATGTCAAACGAGATTTTCCCCGGAGAATCTGCTGAGAATTTCATTGCCAGTACCCTGTCGGGATAGGAGCAGAAATATTCCCTTGTGAATGTAATATTGTTCAAATCGTATTGTACATGTCCCAGTGAATTTGCAAGATCAAGGGACCGTGTGTAATTCTCCCACCCTTCCTCCTGATCGGTGAATTTCAATTTGAGATCACCGATTGATGTGAAATTACCCTGCAATTCCGCGGAACCAAAAAAATCATGTGAGATAAGGCTGTCAGCCAACTGGCTTAACCCATTAACTACTGCATCCCGGATCTTTGGCAATGACTTCATGGCTTTGGGGTTTACCCCGGCTTTTCCCCATTCCCCCATGGCGGGCCCACCGGTCCACATACTCTGGTCCGTCAGCGTAAAAACCTCTTCCCCGACCCTACCGAAGTACGAGGCGCCAAAGTAGCTGTTCCCCAGGTGAAGGGCCTGGCTGTTCCAGTACCTGGCCGGATATTCGAACCATAACCTGCTGTTATTAACCCTTGGCGAATTCTTTTTAGTGGTACATGAATAAAGCAATAGACCAGTCAGGGTAATTGCAAGGCAAGTTTTTATTTTCATCTCTGTGGCAAATTAAAATAATTCAGCATTATATTTCCTGATAAAGTGGACGGGAGTGCAGCTCCATGGATGGCAATAACTATTCATCTGATAGGAGGATCCATCCTCAATGATCTCTACTACCTGTTTCGGCTTTACGATTGTCGAGCAAAGTACGGGCTTATATTGCTCGCCTTTCCTCAGCCATGCTTCACGATAATCCTGGTAAACATCCTGGGACTGGCAAAACAGCCTTAACGGGATGAGGAGAAACAGGAAAAATGCGGTTATTTTATTCATGGATATAAATCTATTTTATATCAATGGTATAGGAAAAATACTGCACTCCTTTGGACTCGGTACTACAGACCCAGTTTCCTTTGGGATCGACCACTCCGGAAGGGCATGAACTATTCAGGTTTGTGGGAGATGAACTATCAGCAGTGACAATCCAGACGCCACCGGCTCTTGCCCTCATCCGGAGATTTGATTCATGATAATTCCAGTTTACCTGGGACCATTCGCTATCGTCCCGCCCACCATTAACAGCCTGAAAAATGATCTTCGCTCCCATTTGGGAAAGCTGCTGGCTCAAATGTGTGTCCGGCAAGGTTGTACATTCCGGGTTTGCCCACATATCATTGCAGATTAATCCCCCGATAATTACACCCTCGAATTCGAAGGTCCTTAGAGGAATAGCAGCATAATGATTGATTTCCCCTTTTTTAGGATCCCCGTGATTTCCGCAGCGAAGTATTTTACTGTGAAAGCCAAGAAGGTTTCCAGCCTTATCGTAAAACCTGATCTGGTTATAACATTTATCATCCTCTTCGTAAAAGCAGGTACCCAGTGCCAGTCCCACGCCGGCCGAGGCAGCATATTCCACAACTTTATCCAGTGCCTTCCGAACTTCCTTCCTGTCAAAATCCGCGGTATATCCGCTGAGTGAACCTTCAGGGGTCAGGAGGATATCCGCTTTCTCCATGCCTGCATAATCAATGGCTTTTTTTATTGCTGTAACATTAACGGCGATGTCATCAGATACTGCGGATTTTACGCCGGCCACTCTAATGGACTTTTGTACTTGTTTCACTGATCCTTTCATTGAACTACTTTCATTTTCATCTGTTCCTAAACTGGAGAAGCCCAGGAGGGCTATTAGAAGGACTCCTGGAAGCTGCTGGTGATACAGTTTTGGTAACAGGTACTTTTTGATCATTTTTAAATATTTTAATTATTGACGCATGGTATTTTCAGCCATCTGTATTGCATCATACAGGGAAGAATATATAAGCCAAAGTTAATTGAAATCAAATTATATTCCGTATGATTTCGGAATGATAGAATAGTGGAAGAGATGAAGAAATAGGTGGACCATTTCGAATCGGTATTCTCTTATTTTGCGGTATAAACACGCTAATACTTTAATTCAAACTCAGATGGGAAACCAGAACATTGCTGCCAGGAAGGTTTTTCCTAAAATCGGACTACTGCCGACAGGACATTTTTACTACTGGGATCAGTTCCCCGATCTCAAGGAAATGGGACAAAGAATGTTTCAGGCACTTGTCAAACATCTTGAAAAAATTGGTGAGGTAGTAAGCTCCGAACTGGTTGATACTATGGAGAAGGCTGTTGTAGCAGGTGAGTTTTTTAAGTCCAGTGACATTGATCTACTTATTGTTTTTCCCTTTGGCTATACTCCCGGAATGTGTGTGATCCCTGCGGTAAAAGACCTGACTGTTCCTATCCGGATCATGAATGCCCATGAAGACAGCTCCTATGATTACACAAATGCGGATACCACCATTTATCTGCATCATGAAGGGGTTTGCTGCATCCCGGAATATTCCGGAGCCCTGGTAAATATCGGGAAGAAATTCAAAGTCAGGACCGGTCATTTCGGAGAAAAGCGATTATGGGATGAGGTCTATTCGGATTGTATGGGGGCTGCTGCTGCCAGGGAATTCAGGCAACTGAATTTCGGTTTGATTGGTGATACCTATACCAACATGGCCGATATGCATATTGATGAACACCGCCTAATGCGAACTACAGGGAAACTTCTGTTGCATCCAGAGGTTGAAGAGATCGAAGAGGCCTATAAACAGGCTACCAATGATCAGATCAAGAATATGGTCGGACAATTCAGGGAAATGTACGATGTGGATCCAACAGTGACCGATGAACATATGTGGGATTCGGCCCATATCGCGGTTGCCTACGACGAAATTATTACTAAATACGATATCTCCGCATTTGGCTACTACTGGTGGGGCCAAAAGGAGGAAATCACATTTTTACGATCCCAATCCGCCCTCGCTGTCTCCCGCCTTGCTGCCCTGGGGAGGCCCGGGGTTACAGAAGGGGACGTTAAAACAGCCATGGCCATGAAGATCATGGATCTTCTTGGTGCCGGAGGCATGTTCCTGGAATTTTTCGCGATGGATTTTGATGAGAATTTCCTTTTGATGGGTCACGACGGTCCGAGCAACATAAATGTGGCCGAAGGGAAACCAAAATTGCAGCATCTTGAAGTCCATCATGGGAAATCCGGCCACGGTCTGGGAATTGATTTTAAAATGCAGCTGGGTCCGGTTACCCTGCTGAACCTCACACAGTTCAATTCACCCGATAACTTCAAATTAATCTACTCAGTTGCTGAAGTTGTGGAGGGAGATGTTCTCAATATCGGGAATCCAAATTGCCGTGTACGGGTTCAGAAACCCATCCATCAATTCATTGATGATTGGTGCCAGCAAGGCCCGAGCCACCATATATCGCTGGGGATTGGTGACCTGGCCGATGAGATTGAATCCTTTGCAGAAGCAATGGGATTTGAATGTGTAAGGATCTGAGCCTGTAAACCGAACTAAACACAAATAACAAAAAATGACTGCAAAGCACCCCGAACCTGTCCGTATTATCCTGGTTTCAATTGTCTCTTTGATCCTCGCCGGCTCATGCACAAGCGAACCATATCAGCCGGTCTGGAAAAGTAAAACAGATGATTTCAATGAGCTTAAAAAGACCTTTAAAGATCCCCCGTTGTGGTATGCCCCCCATACATTCTGGTTCTGGGATGCACCCCTTGACGCAAACCAGACTACGGAAATGGCAAAACATATGACGCAACAAAGATTGAATCCTGGTTATACACATGCCCGCAAGGGATTGCCAAAAGACCAATGGCTTTCGGAGGAATGGTTTGATGCCTTTGGTAAGGCCCTTAAGGAAGCAAAGAAGGCAGGTATGACCCTTGGTTATAACGACGAATACTGGTGGCCCAGCGGCCAGGCCGCAGGAAGGGTACTGGAATCAAAGCCCGGATTAAAAGCCTCCTCCCTGAGATATTCTAAAAAAACCGTTGAAGGCGAGACGGTAATTGAAATCCCGGAATCAAAATTCTCTGTGGCAGCCCGGCTGAATGAAAAGAACCAGATCATTTCCGGGACTTTGGAGGTGATTGGCGAGGGTGCGGCTTTTAAGTGGGAAGTCCCGGCAGGTAATTGGGCTGTATGGTCGTATGAAACCTACCATCATGCAGGGATTGACGGGGGACTGGTCAACTATCTTGATCCCACATTGATGGATGTTTTTATTCCGATTGCCCACGAATCATACGAGGAGAGGTTTACAAAAGACATGGGCCGTTCCATCCCGGGTGTGTTTGTCGACAATGAGGGCGATTTTGGATGGAAGATGGCATGGTCTGAATTTTTGCCGGTCCGTTATAATGAAATGAAAGACAGGGATATCAGAACCTGGATGCCCCTGCTGACCGAGGAGGATGAAGATGGGCTCTGGGCTAAAGCAAGATTTGACTGGTTCGATGTGGTCTCTGATATCTATTGCACAC
>DAOWJB010000181.1 GCA_030640625.1 Bacteroides sp. | reverse complement strand
GCACTCTTCCGAGGGCGTTCAAACCGATTACCGAACTGAAGATATAGTTGCCGGATTGAAGAAACAGGTTGGCGGAAAATCAGATGAAAATCGGGTTGACGATTTAAAACGACTGGTAAAAAAATCACAGGGATGCATTGAGGTTGTTTCCTTGCCAGAGCCTTCGGATCGCAACTTTTTTGAACCGCCGGACAGCGCTGAGGCATTGGCCTGTCGAAAATTTTCAGGTAAAATTGACCACACCTGGAAGATTTCAAGCTATTCGTCGCTGGTCTCAAAGCGGATTTCCGACATTGATCTTCCAGACCGAGATGCCTTTGCCAATCTGTTCAAACATCTAACGGATACCACCGAAGATTGGATCCAACCCCAGGAACCAGGTAAGCGCGCTGATATTTTTATGTTTCCGAAAGGTTCGCACACCGGAAATTTTTTTCATGACCTATTTGAGCATCTGGATTACACATCCAGTTCGTCTCAAGCATTAAGCAGCCCGGTTCAAAGCTCACTCCAGGCCTATGGCTTTGACAGCGCCTGGCAGGGTATCATTTCTGAGACGATTTCCCATGTACTGAACGTTTCTCTGAAAGCGACCCAACCGGAGTTGGTCCTATCTTCAATTGCTTTCGAAAACCGAATCAACGAGATGGAATTTTATTTTCCGATCAATGCGCCGGGAACCTTTGAAGTTACCATACATAACTGATTCAATGAACTCACGGGAGAGGACCATAACAGCTATCAATCACCGGCAACCTGACAGGCCTCCCCTTTATGTGTCACTGACTCCACAGATCGCCGAGAAACTGAGTGAGGTACATGGCCTTCCTTTTGAGCCTCCGATCGATGCCATGGAGTCATCCAGGATATCGCACATGGAACTGCTAACTGAGCTCGGTGTGGACATCATTGCCATTGCACCAGCTTCGCCTCCATCAGCACCGAGCATAACCCTTCCTGACGGACGGGTAAAGAATGAGTGGGGAATGATATTCAAAGATATAGGGATCTACAGTGAGCTGGATGAATTTCCATTATCCGAGGCGTCAACCAAAGAGGAAATCCTGGCCTATCCTTTTCCGGATCCCCTGGCAGCAGGAAGGTATGATATCGCTCAGGAAATGTTAGCCATGTATGGTGGTTCGCATGGTATAATCGGGGATGTGGAAACCATGTTTTTCGAGATATCCTGGTATCTTACAGGGCTTGAAAAGTTCCTGGTCGATCTGGTCACGGAAGCCGAATATTTACCGTATCTGATGGACAAGGTTATGCATTATATCATAGAGGCAGGCAAGAAGCTCCTGGGCATGGGGGTTGATATACTCTGGTGCGGGGATGATTTCGGCGGGCAGAATGGTATGCTGATTGGTCCTGATACATGGAGGAGGATTATCAAACCCAGGATAAAGTACATGTTTGAAGAATTCCGGAAGGTGCAGCCTGATATCAAGATCGCCTGGCACAGTTGTGGTTCTATCATACCCATAATCCCGGATTTTATCGAGCTCGGCCTTGATATATTAAATCCCATACAACCACTGGCAGCAGGAATGGACCCTGTATTCCTGAAAAAGGAGTTCGGGAAGGACCTTGTATTTTTCGGTGGTATCGATGTCCAGGATCTACTGCCCAATGGCACGCCGGAAATGATTCATGATGCAGTGAGGCGCCGGGTTGAGATTCTTGGAAAAGATGGTGGATATATTGTGGCTCCCGCCCATAATATCCAGCCGGATACCCCGGTGGCAAATATATCAGCCTTTTTTGAGGCAGTTCTCGCCCCCTGAGATTATATGTTCATTTCTCAATTTTTATTTTGCCCAGTGTGTACCATCCTTCTTGATCCTTTCCCTCGATGGCCAGTTTAATGGAAGGTTCAGACGTAAGGGGGTTGATCATGCCGATTTGCAGATCATAATCCCCGGCAGGCATGTCCAAGGGAATAAAAACAGCATCATCGTAAAGATTATCGCCCGGGAGCCATTCTCTTATGTCAGCCCTGGTGATCATTACACGCGAATCTGCCTCATTCTTTAGCCGGATGGCAAGGGGATATTCCTTGTAACAGGGAGCCACGCCTTTATTATCCCACCATGAAGTAAAATTCAAGCTTTCGTTTGGTTTAACCATCTCAGGATAAGTAAATTTGCGAAGCACAAACCGGTAGCCCATTTTCTTTAACCACCTGTTGATCTCAGGTACCCATTCTTCAGGTATGCCGGATGATTTGTTATTAAAGGAAGAAATATGCCATTTCAGGGATTCATCTATGATAAATCTTACATCATCAAGGTCATAGCCATGTTTTTCCTTCCAGCCCTTAATGGTGCTGCAAACTTCCAGGGAAACAGGGGCCTTCTTCCAGGCATCCTGCATTCCGAACTGTATAATTTCCATGGGATACCTGTCATACATGTGGTTGAAACCGTCCTGTTCTTCAGCCCACATTCCAAGGTCTCCCAGGCAATCTACACGCCAGCCGACATTTGCTTTGGAAAGGCCGTACTGGTTTGAATTGTAATCAGACAACTGCATGATCAATGGTGTATGAGGAAAAGACTCCAGGTAGGCATCCACCAGGGCCTTCATGGTTGTTTCAGACAGCAGGTAGGTATATTCCCCTTCTCCCCAGGCCCCGATAATAGACAGGTCGACTGCATCCAGGTCAGGATGGCCATCATATCGTTTGCCCATTTCACGGATCAAATTGCCAAAATGTTTGATATACAGTGGATTCTCATGATCAACCTGCCAGTGTTTAACTTCCGATTGATTCTTGTATTCATCCCCAACCATTTCCCTGAACCATTCCGGCACATCAGTCTCCGGCAAATTGTTACCATATGGAGCCACCCTTATCAAGAGCTGCTGGCTTCTTTCCCTGGCCGTTTGCAGCGCTTTGTCAATATGTTCCCAGTGATATTTGCCCTGTTCGGGTTCAAGGAACCTCCAGTACAGGCGGAAATAGGCAATTGAGGTCAGGGGGTGTTCTTCCATCTCAAGATTCCCGTCAAATTCCTGGTATTCAATAGGGAAACCTTCTGTCCATCTGATGCCTTCATTTAATTCATCCCCGTTAAAGCGTTGAAAGGTCATAAATCCCATTCCGGGATTGGTGAGCACATCATCAATTTCATTGGGTTTGACAGTTATGACCTCCTGGGATCTGAGGTTGCCAAACATACATAGTAAGACCGTCAGGATCAACAATGACTTGTTTATTGGATCTTTAAATTTCATCGTTATGTGAATTAGGTAAACATATAAATATAAGGAAGTTTTATTGTTTAAGATAAGGATACGTAAGAAAAAACTTTATCTTTATCTAGCATAATCTTACAAATCAAACTAATATGAAGACTTTAAAAATTGTCCTGTTTGGATTGGGCATCCTGCTATTGCTCATTAATGTTTTCGGTTTGCTGAAGTCGATGCGTCACAACGATCTCTATACAGAGGAGAATACAGGCAGGTTGAATGATGTTACAATAAAACTCGAAGATGCGAAAAAGCAACTGGTCAGGAAGGATGGAGAATCCGATATGGATTTTTCGCTCCGAGTCAATGATATCGTCAGCAAAAGTATGTCACATT
>DAOWJB010000111.1 GCA_030640625.1 Bacteroides sp. | reverse complement strand
GACCTGGACAAAGATAATGATCTGGACATTATCATTGCGGAAGCGGATACCAAAAATGGAAGGGTTTTTTGGTTCGAAAACCAGAATCATGCACAATCTTTTATATATCATCCCATATCATCCAATACAACGAACCAGGATTTCCATTCACTCGCATTGGCTGATTTTGATGGGGATGGAGATATGGATATTGCATCAGGAGGTGGTCCATTATCACTGGAAACATTTAAACTCTTTATCTGGGAAAATATTTCGGGAGATGCTTCAGCATGGAAGGAACATATGATCATTGAGGGAAAGAGGATTCATGAGGCTGTAGCGGCAGATGTTGATAATGATGGTGACATTGATATTTGCACAAAACCCTGGCGTGGTGGACTTCATATCTATCTTGAAAATAAACTGATAGAATAACGAACGACACTACCAGCAAGAACAGCCATTAATCCATAATACAGATCCAAAAGCTATCGTAAGATCAATAAAAATGAACAGGGTACTCATTATGCTGTTGGCTGTAATTACAGCAGCATGTAATCAACAAGATCAGGCTCCTACATTCCTGGTCAGGGGACATCTTCAGGGACTGGATTCCGGAATAGCATACTTGAGCTATTTACTTAAAACAGATACAAGCAATGTAGAAGATGGAAAATTTGTTTTTAAGGGGACATTAACAGAACCTTGCCGTGCCACATTAAAGGTTCAGGGATTTCCCGGGAACCGGGAGTTTTATCTTGAAAATTCAAAAATTACCGTGACGGGTCATATTGATTCCATAGAATATGCGCTAATAGAAGGATCAAAGGTTGAATCGGACAAACATCAGTTAGAAAAAACAAGAACAATACTTGACGAGAAATATGAGCTGATTGCAATGATGGATGAATATGATTCAGCCAGTGAAGAAAGACAAGAAGAGCTCGATAATAAATATATTCAGTATGAGAATGAGCTTGTAGCCTTGCAACGGCAATTCATAAAAGACAATCCCAAATCATTTTTATCTGTACTGTTATTATGGGAGATTGATTGGAGCTTTGAATCAGCTTCTGAGTTCAAGGAATACGTTGATTTACTTGATTTTTCACTAAATGGATATAAAAGCGTTAAAGATCTGAAAGAAATAATTGCACGTATGGAAAAGGTTGAGATCGGGCAGGTTGCGCGTGATTTTCAGATGGATGATATAAATGGATCCCCTGTGAGATTATCAGACGTTTACTCAGGATCGAATTATTTACTGCTTGATTTTTGGGCTTCGACATGTGGACCCTGTCGCAAGGAAAATGTGAATATTCGTCAGGCATATGATGAGTTCCAAGTCAGAGGATTTGATGTTATAGGTGTTTCGACAGATACCAAAAAGGAGTTCTGGATTAGAGCGGTTGAAAAAGACGGACTGATCTGGACGAATGTATGTGCATTAAAAAAATGGGGAGATAATGAAATAGTCAAGACTTATGCATTAAGACAGGTTTCTCAAAACTTTCTGCTTGATAATACTGGCAAGATCATAGCCAAAGACCTGCGAGGTGATGATTTGATTGCAAAACTCGAGGAGTTAATGGATTGAAAGATTTATGAAGCATAACATCAGGAAATACAAGTATATGAGAAGATTATCAGGACTATTTGCAGCATTCATGTTGGTGACTGCCAGTTCATCTGGACAAGTGGAGACAGAGGTTGATCTGAAACAACTCAATGAATATTTTGCCCAAATGGTGCAAGATTGGGACTTACCAGGTGCAAGCATCGGGATCGTCAGAGACGGGAAATTGATTTTTAGTGGAAATTATGGCGTCCTGGAGGTGGGGAAAGATGAGACCCCTGATGAACATACCCTGTATGCCATTGCATCTAATTCAAAAGCATTTACATCCGCCATCATTGGAATGCTTGTTCAGGAGGGAAAGCTTAATTGGGATGACAAGGTCAAGGATTACCTGCCATATTTTGAACTGTATGATCCGTGGGTAAGCAATGAGGTAACTGTTAGGGATCTTCTGAGTCACCGGGTTGGACTGGGGACTTTCAGCGGGGATGTTATCTGGTACAAGTCGGATCTGACAGCTGAAGAGATAATAAAGAGAGTGAAATATCTACCCAATGCCTATGATTTCAGATCAGGCTATGGATATTCGAATGTCATGTACATTACTGCCGGGGAACTGATAAGGAAAATAACAGGCAAAAGCTGGAGTGAAAATGTGAAGGAAAGAATATTGGAACCCCTGCGGATGGACAGGACGATAACAAGCCCTAAAAACCTGGAGGGCAAAGGAAATTTTGCCACGCCTCATGCCCGTGAAGATGATAATAACATACCGATTGCCTGGGAAGACTGGGAAGAGATCGGTGCTCTCGGAGGTGTCATATCAAGTATCAGCGATATCTCGAAATGGATGATTTTCAATTTGAACAATGGAATTCTTGGGAATGATACCCTGCTGTCTAAAGAGACCAGGAACATGGTATGGACCCCGCATAATAATCATAAGGTGGATCATACCATTCAAAATGATTTTAACAGGCATTTCCGTGCATACGGATTAGGCTGGGGGTTAAGCGATTATCATGGAAAATTATTTGTTGGGCATACCGGGGCTTATGATGGGATGATTACAGCCATCTCCTTAATCCCGGATGAAAACCTGGGTGTTGTAGTTCTTACAAACGGAATGAAAAGTCCCATTATGGCTGCCACTTATTATGCACTTGATAAGTTTTTGGGGATTGAGACTAAGGATTGGTCCACGGAGTATCTGGAAAGGGTAAACAAAAGACAAAAAGAAGACTCCCGTATAATGAATATAAAGGAGAAGAGGGTGCCAGATACGAAACCCTCAGTTCCCCTTGAAAAATATACCGGTATTTATAAATCGGATATTTATGGTGAAATTAAAGTCAGTCTTGAAAACCAACAGCTAAGAATGGAATTTGAGCATTCCTCTTCTCTCTCCGCATCGTTGAGTCATTGGCACTATGATGTATGGGAGATACAATGGGACATAACTCATGCCTGGTTCAATTTTGGAACTGTTAAATTCATAACGGATAATAACCTGGAGGTAAAGGGTATGGGATTCGATGTACCAAACAATGACATCTTTTTTGAAGAGCTTAAACCATATAAGATAAAGGAAGCACCAGATCCCCAAAAACCTTAAACATCACAATCTAATCTCATGAACCAATTCAACCTGTTGACTTAAATAATGATGGATATACTGATGTTATTTCTTGTTTTCAAGATGATGGAGACAGTGATAATAAGATATCCTGGTTCGTGAACGAAGGGCAGGGTGATTTCAGCACACAAAAGCATATTTATTATTTGAGTGGAGTATCATTTATTACTGCTGAGGATTGATCTTACAGATAAAACCTTGATTAATATAATAATGATTAAGTAAGTGGATGGGATTCGTTAATCCATTTGCTGATGTAATACTTTTTCAAATCTTTTGGCAGTCATTATCTCGTAGGAGAGGAATTGCCCGTTGAGATATACCCCGGCAAGCCCGGTTGGGCAAGGTACATTCTGGGCGGCTGCCAGGCTGTCAACCTTGATCTTTTTAGCCGGGAGGCCGAGGTTCCTGGCTGCTGCAAGCATGATCTCTACAAAATCTTCATGGAATGGGCATTGGTTGGAATACATTATCACCACACCTTCTTTATCCTCAATGGTCCCGGAGCGGACCACATCCCTGAACCGGGGATCAGGAGCATCTTTCTTGAATTTTTTTACCAGTAATTCAAAAGCGGGAGGTGCTTCATCACAGGCTTCAAAACCAAATTTCTGGTAAAACTTTTTATCGGTAAGCCAGGGCATTGAATTCTTGCCCGAGACTACTACCAGTCCAAAGGTATCTTTTGAATCTTCAATACATTCTTCCATCAGAAGCCGGCCATATCCCTGTCCCTTATACCTTCCTGAAACCCAGAAGCAGTTGATCATTTTGTACCCCGGTGCTTCCACAGGTTTCCAGGCGTATTCGGCAGACACATATTCGATAAAGACCTTTCCCCTGACATTCACTTTTTTAAAAACAAAACCATGGGCGAACTGCTGCTTAAGCCATTCTTTTTTCTGCTTGGCCCTGGTCTGGTTGGTTTTGTCATTGCCAATGGCGCAACAAATATGTTCGTCAGCAATATTGTCGGGATTCAGTCTAATGATCTCAGTGGTTTCCATTGAATTTTGACTCGCTCATAAAAATAAACAATCGTCCGACCAGATGATTAACGAATATTGCGATTTTGATCTATCTTACTACCGGGAATTCGGTTATTCTAAGGGTTGTACATCCATAAGGGATCAAAGTGATCTCTTCTACCGTGGAATTGATCGGATCCTTGTGCCGCAGTCTGTGGGGCAGGGGGCCGGCCATCTCGTTGTAGAGCTTCCAGTCCGGGATCCTCATGCCTTTGGTACGTAACGCTACGGGGGTTGCCTCAATACTCCAGGGGTAGGAGTCATCAGGTGATGTGGATAGAAATTCAAATCCATTTTCTGGATCCTGTATTGCTGATTCCAACAGGGCATAATTCCATGGATCAGTGGGGCGAACTTCATAAAAGTCTCCCCATCTGTCGGGATTTTCGACAAATTTCCAATCCTCCCTGATTTTCAGGGCGTATACCAGTGGGCCACGTTCCACAGCTATGGCAGATTCATCCCACGAGCTAAATGCAACATGCATGGGTAACTTTACCTCGATCATATCCCCATCCGACCAATCTTGTTTCAATACTACCATTGAGCCTGCTTCAACAATTTGGTCCTGCTCACCGTTAATAGAGATGCTTGCTTCCCTGCACCATCCCGGAATCCTGATATGGAAGGGGAAAGTGACAGTCTGGCTTGTGGAAATCCGGAATCTGACCCGGTCCTCAAAGGGGTAGCTGGTTTCCTCATGTATGCTGACCTCTATATTGTCAGCAACCTTTGCCTCCAGGGTATTCGGAGCAAACATCAAGGCTGCCAGTCCCCCGTCAGGCGTCGCATACCACAGGTGCTGTACCAGTTTCGGCCAACCCTGGTGCATGTTACAGGTACAGCAAGGATACCCTGTAACCAGGCCAAAACACAGATCTGTCTGGCCGTGAGCATCCTCTACATAAAAATTTCGCTGGTGCCGGGTCAGCATGACCTGGTTGGCCTGCTGAAAATACTGGCGTGTGGAAAAATCATCAGATGCCTGGGTGGGCAATGCATTGAAGGCGATTTTTTCCAGGTGGTCCATATAATTGATATCACCTGTTATGGCGATCATCTTTTCGAGGGAGAACATCAGTTCGACAATGGAGCAAAACTCTATTCCCTGTGTTGGAACCCTTCCATGAAGGGCCTCATCACCACCATACATTCCCTGTGGTTGTCCATGGAATTCTACTATATCCTTAAAGGCTTTGTTAACTGCTTGAATGTATTTAGGATCTGGATCCTGCTGGTAATAAATGACAGGTTCCTTGATCCCCTGGGCCAGGTTTACGCAATGAAAGCTTTGCAACTGTTTCAGGCATAATTTATCTACCAGTTCCTGGTCATATGGATAAGAATTGGCAGGATTAAATGGATAGAGGTGTTTCCTGTCGATACCTGCATAGCAAGTTTCATTCAGGAATATTTCTGTCCACCGATAGGTTTGTTCATGAATCAATTCGGCCAGTTCCAGCAGGAATTCATCTCCTGTTTTGTTATACAGCCAATACACCAGCATCAGGTTATCCCCTCCCCGCCGGTTGGCCCAGAATGACCAGTTGTCCAACGGTGTATCAGGTAATTCTTTCAGCTGGTACCTGAAATATTTTGTCATAAGATCTATCACCCGTTCATCCCCGGTGGCATCATAATATTGGTGGAGGACCTTCAGCATGACCATCTTTGGCCACCAGTCCCGCCGGGGACTCTTCTGTATTCCTGGTTCCCGTTCGGGTTCTTCCTCAAATGGAACCGGACCGAAATAACCATCCTCCGTCTGGCTGTTCAGGGTCCATTCTATCCATGGCATGGCTTTGGCCTTCAACTGCTTGTCATCCAGGATCCAGGCCAGTGGGACCAATCCATCGAGCCAGTAAGGCCCCCTCTCCCATCCATCACCATCTCCACCAAGCCATCCATTACGCGAACCCAGAACAGAAGGGAATAATTCATCCAGGTGGCCTGTCAATCCCTCTTTCATTCTCAGGAGCTGTTCTTCGAGCCAGCCTTCCGGCCGGATGCTGCCCAGGGGCAACTCCAGGTACTGTTTTGAGATCAGCGGTGGACGGTTATTCAGGTAAACGGATTCCCTGATTTCATCCTGGGATTGACAGGATGGCATGAGAAGAACGAGAATGAAGAAACAATGCCGGATCTTCATTGCAAATAACTGGTCTTAAATGGTGAAATATATTTTATTTGATCTCCAGATCATCTCTTGCAGGCAATGCCGGGAAGAGATTGTGAGGTTCTGCCTGGTACCAGTATGCTACTGATGAAATATCATCCATCAGGGGCAGATACCTGCCACCGCTCCTCCAACCGAGCGCCTGCATGGTAACACTGAGGTCTTTTTCAAAGCGAACGGGATCGGTAATGTGCCAGCGATACATACCCAACCGGGTCTGGGACCTGTTCAGCAGGTTATCTGATGGACGAACCACATGAAATCCGGCATAGAGAGTGGTGTAATCAATGTACCCCCTTGTGCCGTCGGGTCGTGTTCCTGCAAAGCCATAAGAGCCACAGAAATAATCCTCTGTACCGGTCCCGCAGATGGTTGGAAAATCTTTGTCCCCGTCCATGTAGAATTTAATTTCCCCTTCTCCCCACCATCCATTATTATTGGTCTGCCAGTACATGTATGTTCCAACATAATGTCCCTTGCCACTGATCCCATCGATAATGGTATAGACTTCTTTGTAGGGTACAGGATTGGTTCGGCGGAACTGTGCATGGAAATAGGCGGCATCCTCAGGCACATCTGTCAGCGTATAGTTTACCTGGTAGTAGAGGGTCATCCTTTCATCGTCCAGGTTTTCCATGGTGATCCTGCATTTCTTCTTAAAAGGCATGATCCAGTAGCAATTAAAGGCAGATCCGGGATTTACACAGACGGGAAGAGAAGAAATCTGGTTATATACTTCAGCGGCGGCAAAGAAATCTCCTACGGGGACTTCCACGGAGGGTTCCTGTTCATCGTCCCAGTAAAAGCGAAGGATGGAATATCTCCATTTTCCGGCAGGTGTCATCCATATCTGCTGAATGGCCCCCGGCCCATCGATCTCTGCAATGATAAATGTTTCACCTGCTGGTATTCTCACATATGGATTTACCTTCCATCCCTGTCCCAGGTCCCGGGCAGCCTTAGCGGCACTGCCTTCCTCCAGGGTAGCCATTCCACCTTTACCCTTCTCCCCCGTGAAATTCTCGGGACTGATTGAACGGGTTTTTGCATCCGAGAGGCGGTAAAGATTTTGGAGATTAACATCCAGACCGCTGAAGGATTTTTCCTGTGCGCTCAGCGGTAAGCAAAGAATAATTCCAATAATGATTGAAAGTACTTGAAGAATTTTCATGACGTTAAGTTTAGGTTTAGGCCAAGATAATGAATATTGTTTACAGCCAGATCTTGCAGTAACTGTTTTTGCAGGTTAATGACAGGTTAATCCCTGGTAAATTTCATAATGACAGGGAAATAATTTCGATACAACCATCATACAAGACAATCTAAGGCATGCAAAAGTTATGTTGATACATGATCAGCACAGAAATTAATTTAAAAGTAAAGAAAGAGAACCATAATTCTACCTGGATTAAAGATCCTCGACCGGTATTGCCAGCTCCATGCTTTTTCCCGGTGCCACCAATGCATTATGAACCAATAAGTCGAGTGAGAACTCGGATAGTTGTTCCAGGGTCTTCACAATGATGGTCGTTTTGGCATGGGCTTTTATTTTCACAGATGAAGTCAAAATCGGAATTGTTGGTAATGGTCATTCTGGCCAGCGAAGTTCCTTCTCTGTATTCTGTATTAATATCCAGTGATTCAAAGAACAAAGGTTTCAGGAGGTCCTCCGGTCCGATGAGGTGATCCCCCTGGTATATTGCTGTTCTGTGATTCAATAAGGCTTCTCTTACCCCTTCCACCCATTTTTTATGGGCAAATACCAGTGTGATGGTCCTGTGTTTATCCGGTTGGTATTGATAAGTACTTACACCATGAATATCCGAATTTCCGATCAGGGTGAGGTCAAATTCCTCTACCAAATCATATGCTCCTTCCCAGTATCCATCTCCGTTACAAATCTCGATTCCTTTTATTTGTCCAGCTTTCATGAGCTCAATGAAATCCTCATTCCTGGGACAGTTTCCATCTTTAGTTTTAGCAGTCCACCCCGGATGGTTCCAGAATACAAAAGCTTCCTGTTCATTGGCGGCGGCAATCCTGTTGGCTGGTAATGTATCCCTGAGGTCAGGTTCATCTGTGTTTTTCAGAAAAAGAGCATTGAAATGATCCCGGCTGGCGGATATCTCTCCTCCAAGGATTAGGATAAGGTCCTTACCTTCGGCATGTTTCTTTGCTATTTCATAAGGGACCATATGGTTATCTTCCACCTCTTTTCT
>DAOWJB010000218.1 GCA_030640625.1 Bacteroides sp. | reverse complement strand
ACCCTTACAATAACTGGTCGTCCGCCTTCTGGAGGAACAACCGATTCCAGCCTCGTATTCGGATATTTCGTCTCAGAATGCGTATAAGTATAGTTTACATTCAGGGTGAAATAACTCAGCGGTCGTGGCAGGTACCAGAAAGAGGTTTGCCACTCAAATTCCACACCTTGCAGGGCAATGTCGTAAGGGTGGTTTTCCCAGATAGTGACATTAACTACATCATTGGGTCCGAAAGGATAAATCACCTCATCTCCCCTGATCCGCTTGTAGTTACGTCTCCATATCTTATCCTCGACCGTTTTGTAGAACCCGCTCACCGAAAGCAAACCTACCTTGTTGCTGTGAAAGGTTACCTGTGCATCGTAATTGGTCCATAGTTCTGCTCTTAATTCCGGATTCTGGGCTGTGTGCGTGAAAGGTACTTTCCCAGGGTTAATGTATGTATTGGGCGAGATGGCATTGAAATCAGGCCGGCTTATTGACTGTGTATAGGCCAGGTGGAAATACATGAAATTGGTCGGCTTGATCCTCATATGAACCATGGGCAGGAAAAAGTCATCCGCCCGGGTGGCAGAGGTATCCTTGCCTACCAGAGGAGACATGGTGGAAGGTGTATAAAGAGGTTCCGTTGCCTCAAAGCCTCCCATGGATGCATCGGTCTGCTCATACCTGAAACCAGGCATCAACATTACCCACCTGCCAAAGTTAAATTCCCCCATGAGGTAACCGGAATAATAATGCTCAGTGATCTTCTGATCATTGATCATGCTCGCCTGAAGGCTTTGCCGGTATCCTATATGGGTGACGTCACCAACAATGGGGAGCCAGACACCCTGTCCGAGCTGAAACAATGAATCCGACCAGTTCTCCCACCAGATACTCGTCTCATTCAGCTTGTCAAAGTCGAAATTCCATCCGTAATCATAGGCTCCTCCTAAAAAATCCGTTACAATGTGATCTTCAAAACCTACCAGGCTATGTACCGCAAAATCATCAGATCCTCTACCCTCCACAAGCCAGGGCATGGCCTCATACCAGTATGCAGCGACAAAGGGATGCTGAATTTGAGTTCCCTTCAGGATATCCATATACCGTTCCTTTTGCCTGTATTTCCCCCCGAACTTGGCATATCCTGTGACCAGATCACCTATTTTAAATGGTATCTGGAGGTCCAGGTAAGCGGTCAGGTTCTTATCTTCCTGCTGAATGTTGGTACTGTTAAAGCCTTGCTTCCTCGTATTATGCAAGGAATCAGTGTGATCGGTAAATAAGGGTATGAGATCTATTGGATCTTGCCTCCGGTGGTCAAGGGTGGTAATATCATCCGTGGACGCTAAATCAAAAGAAAAGTCCCATGACCTTTGATCCGGATTATTCCCTTTACTTAGCGAATAAACCAGGCCATAATCCACTACCATATTCAGGAAATTCAGGTTGGTCTCTCCAGTCAGGGCAGTATGCAACATGGTGGTTTCTTTCAGGGAATCGGCCATGCTGTAACCTACAGACCCACTGCCTGTGTGTCCATATTTCTTGGATTGCCTTTTCTGATCTATGTTCGAGTGTGAGTACAAACCATAGAGCTTTAACTTGGTAGAGGGATGCACTTGGTAATCAAATGACAAAGTCGCCGACTGCCGGTAATTAAGCCGGTCGATAATATTAAGATGGGACGTGTTCAAAAGGATATCCACCTCTGCAGATTCAAGCCCGTAGGCGGCGCTCATGGTATGGGTGCTCCGCATGACCCGCTCTGCACTGACAGAAAAGAACACCCCAAGCTTGTCATTAAAGAATCGGTTGCTGATATCTCCAAGTAATTTATAGTTCCCAAAATAATCGTTCAGGTTGTTATATCCGCCCTGGGCCATAACGTTGTAATGCAAGCCTGAAGGTGTTTCCTGCAACTTCAGGTTCACGGTACCCCCAACTGCATTCGCCTCCATATCCGGGGTAAGTGCTTTATAAACCTCCACACCCTGCAGGATATATTGTGAAATCCCGCCGATATTAGTCCCACGGCTAGTGTTACTTGAGGCTGGCATTTCTATCCCTTCAAGGGTAATATTCGTATACCTGGGTTCCAGTCCCCTGATCACAATCTGGGATCCTTCCCCCCCTGACCTGATGACGGAAACTCCTGGCAGCCGCCCGATGGCTTCCACTGCATTTGCATCCGGATTTTCCTGCAGGCGGTCCGGGGCAACAACATTCTTTATCGTGTTCGAATTGATCTGCTGCTGACGGGCTCCGATCTGGCCCTTGGCCTGGGTGGTCACAACAACCTCATCAATGGACGTAATATCTTCTTCCAGTCTTATATTGATGGTTCGCTGATCGCCAACTGTAACTTTCTGGTCAACATGGCCTAAAAAAGCGAATACCAGAACCGTTTCCCCGCCACTCACCAAAATACTGTAATCACCGTCTAATCCGGTAACTGTTCCTGTGGTGGTACCTTCAATCAGAATACTCGCACCGGGTAAGGTTTCCCCGGTAGTGCCGTCCGTTATACGGCCGGTAACACGTTGCCGGTTCCCCTGCGCGTGGAGACCTGTTGTAAGCAATAAGAATAACATGCTTAGCAGCGTAAAATGCTTCATAGGCTGTCCTTGGTTAACTAGTGGTTTTAGTTTTGTAAAAATATCATCAAAACACTCTCGAAGCAATACACAAAACGGGCAAGAATTTGCACTTTTTGGCTTTAGATGTAAGTAATACATGTTTTACTGTTTCCAGGTTATTTGCTGTTGGGAGATTCGTTGACTGTTTTCCGGATCATGGACGGGGATACGCCAAGTTTTTTCTTGAAAACACGGCTGAAATAGTAAATGGACTGAAAACCGAGGTCATAGCTGATCTCCTTGATGATCTTATCGGTAGACAGCAGCATTTCTTTGGCCCGTAATATTTTCAGGTCCAGGTGGTATTGTACCGGAGGCACCCCGGTATACTTTTTAAACATTTTCCTGAAATACGAATAACCAATATGGTTCTTCTCAGCAAAACACTTGAAATCGATTTCCTGTTCGACATTCTCCCGGATGATAAAACAGGCATTCTGGATGATCTGTTCAACCCTCTTGCCGGAGAAACCTTTTTGTTTGTCGAGGGAGATCATGTATCCGAAAAGCTTCATGATCATCCCGGCAGCGACCTGCTGGAAGCCCGGTTTTTCCTCCAGGACATAATCAAATATCTTATAGTAGGTATCTATAAATTCCTCCCTGTTCCCGATGTCAATGACAGCCTTTCCCGATGCAAACCAGGGCTGCCTGAAGATCTGGTTGGCGATATTGCCTCGGAAACCAACATAATGCTCCACCCATCCGGTTTTTTTCTTCGGACGATACCTGTGCCAGTCCCCCGGCTTGGTAATCAGTAAAGAACCTGGCTTGATCTTATACTTTCCTGAGTCATTTTCATATGTGCCATCCCCTTCGGTGATGTAATTTATCTGGTACTCATTCAGGACCCTGCCATGCTCCCATGTAAAATAATAGCCGGACGGATGTTCCGATGGTGGATAGACAGTATTGGATGGTATATGGGCCTTCCCGGCACAAAACAGGTACAATCCCCATCTAATATCCTCCTGACCCGGCGTCAGGTATTTGAAAAAATCATCCATAAGATGAATACTTGGCCAATAACAAAATTAATTGATCGAACCAATATAATCAATTACGTCCAATTACAGAGATTTACATTCAAAATACTAATTTCGTGAGCTAATCAATCTGCTAAAATGGATTGCCGCCCAAACTGCGGGGCATGCTGCATTGCCCCATCCATTTCCTCCCCTATTCCAGGTATGCCGGAGGGTAAACCGGCCGGGGTGAAGTGTATTCACCTGCAGGAGGATTTCAGCTGTGAGATTTATGATCAAAGGCCGAAAGTATGTATTGATTTCCAGGCAGAGGAAATGGTCTGTGGCAAAAACAGGCAGGAAGCCCTTACCATCCTGAATTGGCTGGAAAAAACCTCGGGTTGAGTATATTTGGGGATGGGTGCGTTAAATGTTGATCCCTTGTTTTTTCAGTCCTTTCAGGAGGTTGATCATGGCTTCTTTTTCGATGTCAAACCGGTAAGTTCCGGCAAAAGATCCGACATGAGGTGTCAGAATGGTGTTTTCGGGGTAATTGATCAGGGGACCCTTGTAGGGTTCTTCTTCAAAAACATCCAGTCCCACACCACCCAGTTTTTTATCTTCCAGTGCAACAACCAGCGCTTTCTCATCTATGAGTCCCGAACGTGAAGTATTTACAATGATCACTCCATCTTTCATTTTACCAATTGCATCGGCATTGATAAGATGATAATTATCTTCTCTCATCGGCATGTGCAGGGTGATGATATCGGCATTCCCGATCAGGAAATCAAAGTTTACCATTTCACAATATGCATGCATTTTTACATCCGGATCATAACCCATCAGGTTGCAGTCAAGCGCGGCCAGCAGGCTGCTGACCCTTGTTCCCAGAATTCCGCAACCAATAATACCCACCATTTTACCCTTTAGTAATCCGGTTACCTTTCTGTCCCATTTATTGTTTCTTACCATGCTGTCCAGCTGGTTCAACTTCCGGGTCAGGCTGAGGATCATGGCCAGCGTCAGTTCTGCAGCAGGGACATCCGGTGCCAGGTGGGTGCCAAATACAATGATCCCTTGTTTTCTGGCTGCCCTGTAATCGATTGTTTCAAGATCAATTCCGCAACGGGAGATGACTTTAAGGCTTTTGGCGGCTTGCAATGAGTCTTTGCTTATGGGCTCAACACCTGCGATGATCCCAACAGGATCGAATGCTGCAATCAGCTGATCCAGCTCCTCACCGGTTAGTCTTCTCCTTTGCGGATTCTTGATCAGGTTGATTGCCTCAGGATACTCGCTATAATTATAGCTGGAAGTGTTACAGAGAACATTGATTTTATTTTCCATAACATATATTTTCCGTGCATGATACTAAATATATGAAATTAAGAAGCCAATGTAAAGTATATCAGGTGATAATCTTCAATTTTTGTAATTTCGCTCCATGATCCAACAGATAAACAGCCTGGCTGAGAACCACACCCCATTCCTGCTTATCGTTGATTTTGAGATGAAAAATCCGAGGATTTTCCCAATCGCCAGGCTGCCCCGGGACATCCTTGTGAAAACCCCCTCGTACCAGTCCCCCGAAGATCAATATACTTCATTTTCCAAGCCGGTTGAATTTAATGCAGAACCGGTGGACTTCAACGAGTATGCAAAAGCATTCCAGATCGTCACTGACAATGCACTGGCCGGAAAAACCTACCTGACGAACCTGACTTTTCCTTCCACCATCACAACAAATCTCACATTGCGGGACATTTACCACCTCAGCCAGGCCAAGTACAAGCTGCTTTATAAAAATGATTTCGTGATTTTCTCGCCTGAAACCTTTGTCCGGATCAGGCAGGGAAACATCTATTCCTTTCCCATGAAAGGGACCATCGATGCAGCCATACCCGGGGCCCGGGATCTATTGCTGAATGATGAAAAAGAGATGGCCGAACATGTAACCATTGTTGATCTGGTCCGGAATGATCTTAGCATTCATGCTGTAAATGTTACAGTCGAAAAATTCAGGTATATTGATACCCTTGTTACCAACCGGAAAAAACTGTTGCAGGTAAGCTCCGTAATTTCGGGCAAACTACCGGAAGGTTATCACTCAAAACTCGGCGAGATCATATTTTCCATGCTGCCGGCAGGATCTATAAGTGGCGCTCCAAAGCAGGAAACCCTCCGGATTATCAGAGAATCAGAAGGTGCCCCGCGAGGTTATTATACCGGTATAATGGGATATTTCGATGGGGAGGATTTTGACAGTGCCGTCATGATCCGTTTCATCGAGCAACAAAACGGCCGGATGATATACCGCAGCGGAGGTGGCATTACTTTCATGAGCGATCCCGAAAAAGAATACCAGGAATTAATAGACAAGATTTATGTCCCTTTTGCTTGAGACCATAAAAATTGAAAACCGGCAGATATGTAACCTGGATTGGCATAATTCCCGTCTGAATACCAGCCGGAATGACCTGTTTGGCATCAATGAACCCCTTGATCTCGCAACTGTAATCAAGGTGCCAGCAGACCTTGATGATGGAGCCTACCGTTGCCGGGTGCTGTATGGCCGGAAAATCGAAGAAATCCAGTTCCATCCCCATCAATCCCGCCCGGTTAACAGCCTGAAAATTATCCATTGCAATGATATCGAATACGAATACAAGTTTGCGGACAGGCGGAAGTTAGAGGATCTCTATGAAATGAGGGGGATTTGCGATGAGGTCCTGATCATCAAAAATGGTTTTATTACAGATACCTCCATCAGTAATGTTGTTTTCAGCCTGCCCGATGGCTGGTGGGTTACGCCTGATACTCCTCTGCTCAAAGGCACCATGAGGATGTATTTGCTTGATACTGGCCAGATTGCCGAGGCTGTATTACGCCTGGATGATCTCCCGCTCCTGACAGGGGCCAGGATGATCAATTGCATGATGGACCTGGAATCCGGTCCTGTTATTGAGATGGACCAAATTATTTTCTGAATTCCTGGCATCCCGGATCACCTACCCTTCCTGCGCTGGAGAATTTTAACATTTCCGAAGCATACGATTTTTGAAGAATAATTTGACAATAATTTACGTTTATTGTATATTTGTACTGTATTCGTAAGTTTTTAATTATTTCGTATGAAACGGAAACAACTCATACAGACTGCAAAGGACCTGTTCTTCAGGTACGGCATCAAACGGGTAACGGTAGAAGAGATCTGCAGGGAGGCCAATGTAAGCAAAATGACCTTCTACAAGCATTTTAAGAACAAGAATGAGCTTGTTAAGACGATGGTAATAGGGATGACCAACGAGGCGATGATTAAATACCGTTCCCTTATGGATAAGGATATTCCCTTCGAAGATAAGGTTAGGGAAACCATTCATATGAAGTTTGAAGGCACGGACCAGATGAGCCAGGAATTTTTATCCGATTATCTCACGCATGCCGAACCGGGAATGCAGGAATTCATTCATCAGCGCGGTCAGGAAATATATGGCATAGTGGTCGGTGATTACGCTGAAGCACAGAAAAGGGGGGAGATCCGGCAGGACATCAAAATAGAATTCATACTCTGGTATTTGAATAAAATGCTCGACCTGATAGGGGATGAAGAGCTTGAGAAAATGTATGGGAATCCCCAGGAACTAATCATGGAGATGGTCAATTTTTTCTTTTACGGCATTATGCCACGCAAATCTTAAAATGAAATTCGGAAACAGACATAGCATCCCGATCCTTGCAATGGTTTGCAATGTATCTGGCCAAACCAGGGCCCTTACCTGCTTGCTGATAATGCTCGCAGGTATCCCGTTCAAAGGGCGTTCCCAGCCATTTGTTTTTAAGGGACAGGCGATCGGATGGACTTTACTGAGCCAAATGGAGGATCCGGTCGGAGCTCCCGGATCAGGGAATACTGAAAAGGTTTGGAGGGGACAGGCGGGCATACGGTATCTGCCGGAGATCCAGCTTCATGCGCCCATCAAAGAAGACTATTCTTTTGATGCTGAAATTTCGGCCAATATTTGGGGATCAGGCCTTTACTGGTCCGCCGACAGTACGGTATGGGAAGGCGATGTAAGACCCTACCGGGCATGGATGAAGTTTTCGGGGGACCAGTTCGAGGTGCGGGGCGGATTACAGAAGATCAATTTCGGATCTGCCAATATGCTGCGTCCCCTGATGTGGTTCGACCAGATCGATCCGCGTGACCCACTCCAGCTTACCGATGGGGTATGGGGGATCCTGGGAAGGTACTATTTCCTGAACAATGCCAATATCTGGGTATGGGGATTGATCGGGAATGAACAGCGCAAAGGATGGGAGGTAATCCCATCAGTCAAAAACAAACCAGAATTCGGGTTCCGGGTACAATTGCCTATACCCGGCGGGGAACTCGCAACTACTTATCATT
>DAOWJB010000288.1 GCA_030640625.1 Bacteroides sp. | reverse complement strand
ATCAACGGCCCTGATAGTTGAGATAACCGACATCCATTATGAGGAAGGAATAATAAGGCTGGGCATGTATGACCATCCGGATCAATTTCCGAAAAATCCTTCAAGGACCTATGATTTCGAAAAGACCTTGCTCAGGGATGGGACAATGGAGGTTGTTTTGATTGATATTCCACCCGGGACATATGTAATCAGCATGCTTGATGATATAAACGGGAATGATCAAATGGATTTTAAGCTGATCAAAATTCCCAAAGAGGGATATGGATTTTCAAACAATGTAAAACCCGGGTTGAAACATCCTCCATATGATAAATGTAGTTTTCAGGTACTTGAAGGACAATCCAGGATCAGGATACAAATGCAGTATTTCAAAAATAATTAGTAAGCCCAATTACAGATTGTCCCTGATCTATTCTGATCACCAAATCTCCAGGTAATCAAATTCTTAGGTTCTCAGACAAGAAGGCAGGTTGATTTTTTCATGGGTTTTTACCAAAATATTAGGTTTATAAAATAAACTACTTTATATTTGTACCATGTTTATTAAATATAAAACCAATGGAAAAGACATTAACACCTGAAGAAAGTCTTCAGATCATACAGAAATCAATATCAAATTCACGAAGGAACATGCGTGAAGGAAGCTTCTACTTTTTGCTCTGGGGCTGGGCCCTGATCCTGGCCAGCCTGGCCAATTATTTCCTGATCCGGTATTTAATCGGGAAAGAGCAATACGAGGATATCATGCTGATGAGCCTGCTTGCCTGGGGGGTATTTATAGTTGCTGCCATGATCATACAATTCATATATCAGGCACGTTCAGGCAAAAAGGAAAGGGTGATCACCCACCTGGACAGGTATATCAAGATCGTCTGGATTGCTGCTGGTTTACTCATGGGATTGATGGCATTCCTTTCCCTGAAGGTCAATGCTTTCCCAACACCTTTTATCCTGGGGGTAACGGCTATGGCGACGGCTGTATCCGGACTGATGGTTCGTTTTCGTCCGCTTGTGATAGGCGCGATTGTTTTCCTTACAGCTGCGGTTGTATCCAGTTACCTTAGCGGAACAGAACAATTACTGGCTTTTGCAGTTGCCATGGTACTAGGTTATCTTATTCCCGGATATATCCTCAGGACTTCTAATAGCGGAAACGATGTATAAGGACCTGGATCCGGTACTGCATTCCCAGCTGAGGCTGGCTGTGGTCTCTATACTGGTAAGTGTGGAAAAAGCTGACTTTGCCTACCTGAAGAAAGAGACGGGAGCGACTTCGGGCAACCTGAGCGTCCAGATCACCAAACTGAAAGAAGCCGGTTATATTGAGGTGAAAAAGAAATTCAAGGGTAATTACCCCCAAACGACTTGTAACATTACGACATTGGGGCAGGAAAGATTTGCTGCCTATGTAAAGGCCATCTTTGGATACCTGAAACCCAAATAGGCCCTTACGGTAAGACCATCAGGGATTATAACTCCCGGATCCTAAGTTGATCCATCAGCCAGGCCGGCCGGTTGGTCGTGATGCCATCAATGCCATATTTGATCAGTCTCCCCGCATCTTCAGGCTCGTCAACGGTCCAGGCAAACATCTTCAAACCAGCCTGGTGGACCGCATCTATATATTCTTTGCTAATTCCCTTGTAGCGAAAGTTCAGGCCATCCAGTCCCGCCTCTTTTGCCCTGGAGATCCAATTGGTCTGGTATGCTCCTGCCAGGCTGTAATGCAACCAGTAAACAGGAATGGCAGGGATCTCCTTTTTCATTCTCAAACATACATCGAAATCAAAACTGATTACTGCTATCTGTGATTTTCTAGCGGAGGCCCTCAATTCTTTCGTCAGGTATGGTATAATGACCGTGTCTGTTTTCACCTCGATAAACAGGATTTTGCCTTGTGGAATAGTGGCCATCACCTCTTCAAGAAAGGGGATTTTTTCTCCCTTGTATTGATCACTAGAGAAACCTGCATCAAGGGTACGTAATTCTGATGCCTTTTGCTCTCTGATAATCATCTTGATCCCGGTTGTTCTTTTGGTATCCTTGTCATGGATAACCATGATGCGATTGTCTTTTGAAAGATGAACATCAATTTCTGCAGCATCTGCCCCTCTTTCCCAGGCCAGGTTTACAGAAGCAAGGGTATTTTCCGGAGCATCGTAGGATGCACCCCTGTGTGCAATGATCATGGTTGATTGTGATTGGAGAATCATGGGGATTAATATCAGTGTTATTGTATAAAAGGCTTTCACCATATCAGAAGGTTTCTTTGCTGGTTAGATGTAAATATACGATATCTTGGAAAGACCGTATTCCCGTCATATCTTTGGGACAAGAGTATTTAGGGTTATTTCATGCTGAGTAGTCATATCAAGATTGCTTACAGAAGCCTCCTGCATTTCAAGTTTTTTTCACTTCTCAATATTATTGGACTTGCGGTCGGGATGAGCACTTCTGTCTTACTGTTCCTGCTGGTGAAATTTGAAATGAGTTATGACCGGTTTCACCCGGACATGGACCAGGTATTCAGGATCACCACGAGGGTGGAGAGTCGTGATGGACAGATCCTCAATGTTCCGACATGCCTGGGATGGATACCGGATGAAATCAACAAATCAGAATTTTCAGATCTCATTACCTGCAGGGTATTTAACGATCAACTGGGCAAAAAATTCAGGAACCGCTGGCAGGACGAAATCAATTTTTATTATGCAGATTCTTCCTTTTTTAAAGTTTTCGGGTTCAAATTATTGTCAGGTAATCCGGAAGCCATACTGAATGAGCCTTATGCCGTGGTACTCTCAGAGAGCATGGCAAAGGATTATTTTATGGATGCAGATCCGCTTAACAAGAAAATTGAAATACAAAATGATTTCCATAAGGTGATGGGAGTGATGGAGGATGTCCCCGTTAATTCCCATCTTCAATTTGATATGTTGATTTCCTTCGCAACCTTCGAGGCAAAATATGATGTCAGAGAAAGGAGCCTGGATTTTCCGGTATATCTAAAAGTGGATCCCGGAGTGAATGAAGAATACCTGTCGAAACTGATTAATAAAATTCAGGAAATCCATAGAGAACAATACAAAGAATCAGGGATATCCCTGGAATCGGGCCTGCAAAAACTCTCGGATATCCATCTCAGATCAACCGATTTTACCCTTACCTTAAGCAGACCGGGATCTATAAATGACCTGGTCATTCTGTTTTCTCTGGCCGTATTTATTTTACTGATTACCCTGTCAAACTTTATAAACCTGCTTACTGCCAATAATAATATCCGGATCAGGGATATCGGCATGCGAATCGTCCTGGGAGCTCAAAAACGCCAGCTAATGAGCCAGTTAATCAGTGAATCGGTTTTAGTTGGTTTATTTGCTGCTTTTATCGCCATCGTGTTACTAGAGATAAATCTGAGGCCGTTTTCCCGTATTGTGGATACACCCATTACACTGTCATTTTATAAAATGGCTGGATTGTTTATATTATTTATTCTTATGGCCGTCATATCGGGTTTATTGACAGGATGGATACATTATCTGTCTATTACACGGTTCGCTCCGGTACAGATGATCTCCGGCCTCCATGTTCCCTTGCGTAAGGACAGTTTGAAAATTATCCTGGTTATCCTGCAGTTTGGCATCATGATATTCCTTTTTTCCGTACTGAGCGTACTGATCTTCCAGACCAGGTTTATGAAACAGGGAGATTCTGGTTTTGAGAGAGACAATCTATATGTGTTTTACGAACCGTTCGGGGATATCAGGCAGGATTTTACCCAGTTGTCCGATGACATTTCATCTTTGACTGGAGTAGTATCAGTTTCTGCTTCGGTTGGTATCCCGGGGGAAATCCAGGTTGTGCAAAACGTCTGGGTCGAAGGGGATGTAATGGACAATGCCATTTTGATTACCGAAAACAGGGTCAGGCAAAACTATCCTGAAACTTACCGGTTTCAATTGGCAGACGGTGAGTTTTTCACCGGTAAGGGGGTGAACGATACAGGGAACTTTATCCTTAATGAGAGTGCTTGTGAAGCCCTGGGACTTACAGATCCTGTCGGATCGGTGATACATGTCTGGAACCACAGGGATACAGTTATTGGGGTAGTAGAGGATTTTCATTTCAGGTCATGGCGTGATAAGATAGAGCCACTTGTAATCAGCAGATACTTCCAGCCATACAGGTATATCACCCTTCGTGCGGAATCAGATACCGTGAAAGGATTGATCCAAAAAGTCGATTCCCTCCTGGGTGTACATATTCCGGGGCATGACTTCATCATGTTTCCCATGGGCAAATTGTATGATATGATGTACCTCGATGAAGACATGAATGCCATGCTTTTTTCAGGTGGAGCCTTGCTTGCCATTCTTATAGGGATTTTTGGCTTATTTGCCCTGACTACTTATACGACGATAAGGAAGACCAAGGAAATAGGTATACGAAAAGCCATGGGTGGCAGTCCGGCGAATATATTTTTCTTCCTTGGAGGAGGTATCACAAAGTGGATCCTTATCTCCGCACTAATAAGCACTCCAATAGCCTGGTTTGCCGTTAATGACTGGCTTCAGCGTTTTTATTACCATATACAGAATGCCTGGATATTGATCGTCCTGTCTATTTTTCTGGTCCTTGCCATTGCGCTGATAACCATCAGCTATCATATCCTGAAGATCACCCGGAAGAATCCTGTGGATAGTTTAAGGTACGAATGAAATACATTTAGTCCTTCTGGAAGGCATCATCAAATGCCTGGGCAGCAGGTTTGAAATCCATGTCCCTGACAAACTCGCAGGCCTCCATGGCACCATGTTCCCGGTCCATCCCCGGATCTTCCCATTCCACGGAAAGCGGACCGTTATAATTGATGCGATTCAATGCCCTGATGATCTCCTCAAAGTTGGTGTCACCACGACCCGGACTGGTAAAATCCCAGTATCTTCTCCTGTCACCAAAGCTGGTATGTCCGCCGAATACCCCGGCTTCCTTTGGAATGTCTGACCATTTGGCATCCTTGATATGGACATGGAAGATCTTTTCGCTGAAACGGTAAATGAACTCAACATAGTCAACCCCCTGGTAGCCAAAATGGCTGGGATCGTAATTGAATCCGAAAGCAGGATGATGATCCACTGCCTCAAGGGCCCTTTCGGCTGAAGCAATATCAAAGGCGATTTCAGTTGGATGCACTTCCAGTCCAAAACGAACGCCCTGTTTTTCAAATTCATCCAGGATGGGGATCCACCGGGCAGCAAAATCCTCGTATCCCCTGTCGATCATCTCTGCGGAAACTGGAGGGAAGGCATATAACAAATGCCAGATAGAACTGCCTGTGAAACCATTTACGACCTGTACGCCCAGCCGGCTGGCCGCAGCTGCTGTTTTTTTCATCTCCTCTGCAGCTCTCTGTCGTACTCTTTCGGGTTCGCCATCTCCCCAGATATAATCCGGCAGGATGGATTGATGTCGCTCATCAATATTGTCGCAGACGGCCTGGCCGACCAGGTGGGTAGAGATGGAATACAGGTCCAGATCATATTTTTTCAGCAGTGAACGTTTGTTTTCACAATAGGCCTCATCGGCTTTATCCACCTCAAAATGATCTCCCCAGCAGGCCAGTTCAAGGCCGTCATAACTGAATGATCTGGCTTTTTCACACATGGTTTCCAATGGGAGGTCAGCCCATTGTCCGGTAAATAATGTTACGGGTCTTGACATAATTATTTGAGTTGATTTAATTCAGGAAATCCAACCACTTGTATTCGCTACCACTTGATTCAAGCACAGAGTCGATGAACAGCATGCCTCTCAATCCATCCTGAACTGTAGGGAAATCCAGTGCTTCGGCAGGGGGTTCCTGGCCTTCAAGACGATGCTGAATGCAGGTAGCAACATTGCGGTAAACATTACCAAAAGCCTCGATGAGTCCCTCAGGATGCCCGGCCGGGAAACGGGTGTTATAATTTGCGATGTCTGAACACCAGGGATTGCCCGGATGGATATATTCCATGGGTTTATCCAGCCATTTCATGATCAGGGTATTGGGTTCAACCTGTATCCATTCCAATCCTCCTTTCTCACCATACACCCTGATTTTCAGTCCGTTTTCTTCACCTGCCGAGATCTGGCTGGCATAGATGATGCCCCTGGCACCATTATCAAAACGGACCAGTACATTGCCGTCATCATCCAGTCTCCTTCCTTCAACCAGCGTACTGACATCCGCACATAACTGGGTAACTTTCAATCCCGTGATATATTCGGCAAGGTTTAAGGCATGGGTGCCGATGTCCCCCATGCAATTTGATTTTCCAGACCTGGCAGGATCCAATCTCCAGGCAGCCTGCATATTGTCGGTATCCTCCAAGGATTCTGACAGCCACCCCTGAGGGTATTCCGATACTACTTTCCTGATTTTTCCGAGCTTGCCTGACCTGATGATTTCCCTGGCTTCCTTCACCATTGGATAACCGGTGTAGGCATGGGTCACCGCAAAGACCAGTCCGGTCTGTTCCACAAGATTAACCAGCTTTCTGGCATCTTCTGTGTCATTTGTTAGCGGCTTGTCACTTACAACATGAAAGCCATTTTCCAGGGCTAGCCTGGCTGGTTCATAATGGACATAATTGGGGGTTGTAATGGAAAGAAAATCCATGCGCTGGTCTTCCGGCAGGTCCTTTTCCCTGGATATCATTTCCTGAAAATTATCATAGGCGCGTGAAGGATCCAGATAATATTCTGCCCCCTGCAATTTAGAGTTGGCAGGATCAATGTCGAATGCTCCGCAAACCAGCTCTATCTGACCGTCGAGCTGGGCAGCTTTTACATGGAATTTGCCGATAAAGGAACCCGGGCCTCCGCCCACCATTCCCATTCTGATTTTTCTTTTTATCATGTTGCTAAATAGTTTCTCTAAAGATAAAAAAACCTGTTATAATCACGAAGATCTGACAGGGTCAATTTTGATTGTCAGGATTTGTTAAAACCAGGGTAAAATTTCACTGGTCCCGGGATTATTTTTCTACCAGGAAAACCGTGTAGTCGGTCGGACTTCTCTTCAGTACACTGCCGTTGATATAGGACTGAGCATATTCGAAGACCATGCAGCATTCAAAGTTTATTTGTTTTACATCAATCAGTAATGTATCTGTATCCAGATAGTTGAGTTGCAGGTAAAAGTCCTTGATTATCTCTATGGAACTCACGTAAGGCAGGATCTGGTTGCTTAGTGCATGATATTCATACTTCGTGGTTATCTTCTGAAGCGGAAGATCGATTTTTTTCTCACCCTGGAAATAAAACAGCCTGATACTATCCGGATGATAGATTGCATTTATAGAAAATACAAGATCCTCCCTGCTGTCCTTGTCAATGATCTTAAAATTGAATGGATCCGGAGGCTGAATGCAATCATCTTTATTACATGTAATACATCCCGACAGCAGTAAGATCAGGCTTATGGTTACCAGGTACTTCATCAGCGGCTATTCAGGCTACGTATCCTTCTTTGCTGTTTAAAGATAATGAATAATAGCAAAAGCAATGCTGCCAGGGCAATGGGACCGGCCAGGTGGGACAGGGCCGCAAATCGGATATCATTATTGAGCAAGGAGGAATGATCTGTGTCTGAAACCGGAGTCAAGCCAAATATATTTCCTGCTGTGACCATGGCCTTTATGGGCATCGATCCGTCCGGTATATCCTGATGGCATGATATACATACACCGATACGTTCCATCTTTTCCCGTTGTTCAAGGGTCAGGGGACCCGAAAGTTCCCAGTGATGGCCTACTGTTTGCATCTGCCTGCCATCACGGTTGACTACCTGTGAGAGATCCATATCCAATTCAGGGATGGATGGGAATTGAGGTATGGACTTCCGGCTGATAAGTTGTTTGTTGGGAGTTTGCATGTCCATATACCGGTCATGGTTATAATCTTGCATGAACTGGTTGTCACCCAGACCGTATCCCAGGGATTTTGGATTGGCATGACAGGAGACACAATCGCGTGCTTTGGAGGTGACCGTATGGGGCTGGGCAGGTGCCATATCTATGCCTTTTTGTCCACCGGGACCGCTGTTCTCCATGCCCCCTGGTGTTCTCCATATTTTATTGGTAATTAAGGGATTTCCATCCTGGTCAATCACTGTAGTAATTTGCTGGCAGCCTGGGATTATGGGACCTACGCGGCCTTCGCCATTGATTCCGAGGACCGGGTCTTCCCAGCGTATATAGGTACGGCCTTCTGTAATTTTACCATACTGATATGCGGCGGATCTGTCTCTCCGGGTTTCTGCCGTCTCTCCGGTGGCATCATGGATATTCCCTGATTTTACTCAGTCCACCGAACGGAATTGCCTTGAATAATCCACTTTTACATGGCAGCCATAACACTGTGCTGCCCATCCTGAATGGCAGCTGTAGCATTCCAGTTTTTCCATGTGGCGTATTACACCGATCATGGCAGTAGTTGCTTTTTCAGGATGCTTCCACCTCTTCTTTTTGGCCAGCTCTTTCAGGACAGGCACAATGAAATCAAGTCCCCCTGCCGAATGCACCACCACGGCATCCTTGCGGCGCACGACATTGCCCAAAGGATTGCCCCGGGCGGTAAGCAGGTAACCATCCTCCGGTTCATAAACGGTTGAAAATCTTTCCTGTAGATCAAGTAATTCTGTGGTCACCCCACGACTTTGCCTGCCGGGCTCTATTCCGAATTCATCCCCAAAACCAGGCGGCAATTCCCAGGGATAGGCAAACGGGGTACCGTGGCAGTCAGCGCACTCGATCTCTACTTCCCCGAAAGTTGTACCGCCTATGTTGCCGTTTCCATGTACATCGGTTGTCTGATGGCAATCCTGGCATAGGAGTCCACCCTCAGGATTTCCTTCCCTGCTCTTCCTGCTGTGGTGAAAATCTTCTTTTATGTAATGATAATTCTTTCCATGCAGTTTGGGTTGTCCATTACCATTCTTTTGCCAGGGAGTATCATAGGCCGATTCTATCATCCCCAGGAAAGAAACGCCAATCCTCTTTCCCCGGTTATGGCAGGTGGAACACATCTCTCCCGGGATGCCTGACCAGGTGATCCCGTTAACTGTGATTTTTGTTTTACGGGAGGACTGGATGGAGTGGACCAGCATTTTACCTTTTGCATCGGGGGGTACAGATGGGTCGAGTCCCTCGTAATAACCTTCATCTGAATATGGGATATGGCAGGCAGCGCATCCCATCCCATGATAATCCCCCCTGCGCTGCGCACCCCGGACGCCAAGGTGGCAACGCTGGCAATCGGAGCGGATGTATGTAAAGACAGCCTGTTCAGGATGCTCATGCAGGGTAGCCAGATCAACTTCCGGTAATTTTTTCAATGAATCCGGGAATGCATATGGATGGGTTGTCATCAGCTTTTCCATATAGGATTTGTATTGCTCATTGCCAAAAAGGGGAGACTTTCCGTCAGGGTCGTCAAGCTGATAATTACCATAGATGCTTTTATATCCTGTCTGGGCCCCCCAGCCCCAAACAGCGCCCTGGATTTTCCCTGCCTCGGTTTGCATGAGGTTACGGTTCATCGTGTAAATATATTCTTCATGGCACTTTCCACAGGTTTTATCATTAACCCACATGGAGGCGGGAAAGCGAACAATACCTTTATGGGCAGCACTGGCAGTCGATGCTGCAGGATCTCCGAAATGGCAGACTACACAACCATTGGGATCACCTTTTTTTTTACCGGATGCATAAATTTCCTGAGCCATCTGTGAATGATGCTCCCTGATGGGCTCAATTTTCGTATGACATCCACCGGCCAAACAGCCTGTATGTGGTGATGGATAAGCTCCTGGCAAAGATTTATTGTTGCCGGAGAGAAGGTCCGGTACAAGCAGCAATGCCAGGATCAAAAGCGCCAGGCTGAGCAGGAATAGCAGATTGCTTTTTTTGAAAAGTTTCATTGACAGGTTTTATGAGGGTTATTCTATTCGGACCGATAATGCGTTAACCCATTCTTTGTCCATCTTTAACAGGCGCTTTTTTTTCAGGTTCTCCCTGATAATCCAATTGACATCCTTGTCATTAAGTTCAAGCAGTTTTTCGAATAAAGGTTTTCCAAATCCCGGATTAGATGAAACAGCAACACTCCAGCAATAACCCAGGCCTTTTCTGAGAACCTTGAAATCATCACTTTTCCTGTTTTTAACCCCGGAGAGCAGCTGGGTGATCTGATCCAGCAATTGCAATGCCAGTTCAGCATGCCTGGGATCTGATAAAAGTTCAGGTTCACAAATACCTGCGGCCAGTGCCCGTTGTTCCAGGAAACTGCCCCTGACCCATTCACTGCATATAAATGAAAGCAGGTAAAAATCATGTTTCCCAATGATCTGGAGGGCCATGGCCACCGCTTCACGGATCCTCCAGCGTGGATCAGAAGCCTGCCGTCTGAGATCCGGCAGATATTCCCTCATCCCGTTGGCGATCACTTCACCAAGACCGACAGTACCACAGAAGGCAAGAAATGCATCCGGGGTGTTTTCCGGCGCCAGGTCAGGCGTGTAATCAAGCAGGGGAATAAATTCTTTTTCAGAACCCAGTTCAACGTAGGCATGCATCAGTTCCAGGTTGGCTCTCGGACCCGGGAGCCCGGAATTATTCAGCAGGTAGGCGGTCCAGTCCTCCTCCTCGACCAAAGCATATAAGTAGTATTCTTTTTTTGTCATCTGGAATTAATCATGATAAAACAAAATGCTTATATAATCTACCACAGATGAGGATGGTCTGATTTTCCCGGAATGTCCCCTGGCAAGAATGGTGGATGATGGCTTTTCTGCCACAAGCTTAGAATATTCGATCAGGGACATGATGGGGCCATATCCACAAACTGATATCCGGTTTTGTACCACGGTGTCATACAACATTTCAGAATCCTGTTTTTCGATCTGTTCCAGCACAAGGTCATCTTTCATTTGACCGTCAACCGGACTTTCAAAATGAGTGAAATCCGATGAGGCAATGATCATTAACTTCCTGTTTAACCCTTTGTTTGCATCCCTTATCTTCTCTGCCACCTCTATGGCGGTTATGGGATTTTGGCGAAGTATGCTAATGGGAACAATCTTGAAAGGATCGGAGACGAATAGCTGGAGAAAAGGCAGCATAACCTCTGCCGAATGCTCCTGCATCTGGGCACGGTCAGATCGTGGCAGGTCAAGTTGTCTGGCAAATTCCGTATCGACATCTACAGCTCCAAGGGGTGTGTCCCAGGAATCATTCGAGTCAACCTCAATATGTTCACCATATCCCGTATGATTCGGATTGATGATGATGAAAGTATCATACTGTTTGGATGAGCGTTTGATTATTTCGAAAAAATGTATTGCCTCGTAGCCGGAGTATACATATCCGGCATGGGGCACTACACAGCCAATGATATCCTTTTGGGCAAACGAATAGTCAATCCTGTCTTTTTCTGTATCGCGGATTTGCTCGATAAGTCCGGTGATCTCTTTTTCGGTTCCCGGGTAGAAAGCCCCGGCAACCTTTGGTGTTCTGACATTCATAATATAAGGTTTTGAATGGGGAAACCACATTTGCTACAATGAGAGTCAGGGGTGATGTTTCTTATTTCAGTATGATATCCAGTACGGTCAATGAGCAATTCTTCGCATTCGGGACACCTGGTCTGTTGTCCTTTGTAGGAAGCTACATTTCCAAGGTAGACATACCGGAGTTTCAGGCTCGCGATTGCATATAATCTTTTGAGTGTATCTACAGGTGTCGGGTCCCTGGTAAACTCGTGATGCGGAAAATACCTTGACAGGTGAAGCACGGTATACATGCCGAGTTCTTTGTTTATCCAATCAATCATTTCAGAGAAGATTACCGCATCGTCATTCAGATCAGGGATAACCAGGTTGGTTATCTCAAAGTGTTTCCCGGCCTTTTTGAGGATCTTCAGGGTTTCGAGCACAGGTGCAAGATGCGCCCCGGTATGCTGTTTGTAGAACTCATCCCGGAAGGATTTAAGATCAATGTTGAAAGCATCCATGTACGGAAGCAGCTGGATCAGCGGATCAGGATTGATATAACCATTTGTGATCATGGCCGTTTTCATCCCCATGTCGGTTGATAGACGGGCAATTTCCAGGACATACTCAAAGGAGACCGTTGGTTCATTGTAGGTAAAGGCTATGCCAATGTTTGTCGCATGATTGGCAGCCATGTTAACGATGTCATCAGGAGGATAATCTTTTAACCAGGGAAATCCCGATACATCGGCCTGGGATATATCCGAATTCTGGCAGAAACTGCAACTCAGGTTACATCCTATACTGCCTATGGAAAGGATAATGCTGCCAGGATGAAAATGATAGAGGGGCTTTTTCTCGATCGGGTCATAGTGAACAGCGGAAACCTTCTGGTATGTCTCGCTGATAAGCTCGGCATTCACATTTCTCCGGACCCCGCACTTCCCGGCTTTTCCCTCTGATAGTGTACACAGGTGTGGACACAGGAGACATTGTACCCTGCCATCCTTAAGATTCTGGTAATATTGGGCGGTCCTCATCGTATGGTACAAGTTAAGGAATCTTGGTGAAATGCGGGCCCGGGCCAGCATTAGAAATAATACCCGATGTTGATGTAAAGCAGGAAATCATTGCGGAGATTGGAACGCATGATGGTTAATTCAATCGGACCGATCAGGCTCATATTGCCAAGTGTCAGACCAAAACCTGCAAAGGCAGATTGGAAAAACAACATATCTTCTAAATGCCAGGAAGTATTCCCGACATTGGTTTTCAGTACAAGGTAATTTGACTTCCAGAAATTATATTGCAGATCCAATCCCAGCACAATGGCATTCCGCCCTGATTGTTCCATAAAATCCAGTCCCACAAATGGCATTATTCCTTTTCTAGGGGTTTTGTTCAGACCACCCAGGTAGAATTGATAAACCAGCAGGGAGGAATCAGCCGTTGTTGCACCTCCATAAATCCTGGGAATAAGTGTGAACCTTCTGCCAAGCCTGGCAGCTTGTTCAAAGCTTATACGCAGGAAATGATTGTAATCCAGATACTGGTCGTTAATGAACTTATAAAGGAGATTAAAGTTTGTACCACCTGTAGGGAAAAACCGGTTATCATAGGTGTCCAGGTTTATATAACCAAACAGGTTATAATAATTCCCTGCCTGCCGGCCAGGGATGACATCCCCTACATCGGGTCTCAGCGTGATCCTCTCAACTTCTCCGCCGAAGCCAAATGAATATGATTTCCCGATGATGGATTGGGTATAAATGCGAGCGCCAATATCAGAATAATCAACTACGCCTTTATTGATACCCTGAGAATAAATATTCAGGTCAAAGTTTTGGCCCATCAGATCAATGACAAATCCCGGCCTCCACCCGTTGTTTTTTTCATAACGGGCAAGGAAATATTGATTTTCGCCCAGTGCCAGGTTAAGGGAAAGTTTAGAGCCGTTCAGCAATACATTCCGGAAAGTGGTATTGAGTGTAATGGAAGCTTTGTAAGAAGTATTATAATTCAGACCCACTTTTAACTGTCCACCTTTTCTTTCCACCACCTTTATTTTCAATTTTACGCTTGTCCCTAAAAATTCATCGTACATGGGCTCAAGCTCATAGGTGACTTTCTCAAAGAACAGGCTGGAAAATACATTATCAATAGCCTCGGTAACTTGTTGTGGACTAACTTTTTCAAGGACATTCAGATTTAATTTACCGGTGAGTAATCTCCCTGATACCTTTTCGATACCTTCAATATATATTTCACTGAGCAGGAAGGAGTCTAAGGGTTCGAATGAAGGTTTTTTATATGGAACATATTCCAGGCTGTTCAATGAGTCGGCCAGGGTTTTGAAAGTATCAAAGTATTTCCTGGCAGCACGCTCTCCGCGAGCGATGAGTGAATCACCTCCATTGAAACTGGCAGAACTGTATCCGGAAATGTCCGGTTTGATGTAAATGTCGCATAATTCAATGTTTTCTTCACTTCTTTTCTGTGAGGTAAGAAACACGGTCTGTTCCATAACCTTCAAAAAGCTGACATCATCCTCTGCTGTAAACGGTTGATATCCCACATTCACACCGATCAGGATATCCGCTCCCATCTCCTGTACATGGTCTACCGGAAAATTATTCAAAACACCTCCGTCAATCAGCAGTTGTCCATCGAGATTAACCGGTGCAAATACTGAGGGAATGGCCATGGTGGCTCTCATGGCAGATGGAAGGTATCCGGACCTGTGTATGACTTCATTACCGGTTCCCACATCCACTGAAACGCAGAGGAATGGAATAGGAAACTCATTGAAATCCTGTATTTTATAAATGTGTGAGCAAAGTTCTGCAAACTTGTTTTCTATGTTCTGGCCGCTAACAACTCCCACAGGCAGTTTAACTTTTCTTTCTCGCAATGGAAAGGAAACAATAAAGCGGTCAAAATCAGGTTTTTCTTCAATTGACAGCTCTCTCCTCGGGATATCATCGGAAAGCAATCTGTCCCAGTCCTGCTCCAATACCAGTCCCGCGAGGGAATCGGCATTGTAGCCAATGGCATACAGGCCGCTGACGAGGCCACCCATGCTGGTTCCACCGATGAAATCTATTTGTAATCCGGCCTCCTCTATCACCTTTAGCACACCCACATGGGCAAATCCTTTGGCACCCCCCCCGCTGAGAACCAATCCCACTTTAGGCCTTCGTGCAGGAGGTGCTTCCTGTCCACCAACCCATTGACCAGGAGATATAGTAATTACTAAAAAGCAAATAAGGTGGAACAGTCTTTTCATATGCCAATTCCAATTACAAGAATATCATCGATCTGCTCATAGGTATCTCCTTCCGGATTCCTGTGATTTTTCCAGGCCTCAATGGCATCATCCAGCAACTTCTTTTGCTCCTTCATAGATTTATCCTTTATTTCCATCAGGAGGTTTTTGAATTGTTTGTATTTGAATTTCTTGCCCGCGGGTCCACCGAACTGATCAGCAAATCCATCTGAGAACAGATAAAGACTGTCTCCTTCCTGGAGGCTGGAATTATGATTGGAAAAATTGCGTGAGCCGGATTGGAAGGAAATGGGCATCCGGTCGGCCTTGGTTTCATTGAGCTCATGACCACGGATCATATAAAGAGGGTTATGGGCTCCTGCAAATTCCATTGTCATCTCTTTCAGATCAATGATTACCAGAGCCATATCCATCCCATCCTGTGCCTCTCCTTCTGCGCCGGTCTGTTGCAGAGACTGGATCACGTTATCCCGAAGGTCATTCAGGATGAGGTCCGCCCTGCAGATATTTTGTTCGAGGACGATTTTGTTCAGGAAACTTACCCCCAGCATGCTCATAAATGCTCCGGGTACGCCATGTCCGGTACAGTCAACTGCTGCGATAATGATCTTTGTGCCGCTGTCGGCCAGCCAGTAGAAATCCCCGCTTACAATATCTTTTGGCTTAAACAGGATAAAATATTCTTTCAGTTTTGCAGCAAGCTTGTCTGTCCGGGGAAGGACAGCCTGTTGAATCCTTTCAGCATAAAAGATGCTGTCGGTGATCTCCTTTTTTTGTTCTGCCAGCTTGATATTCTGGGCCCTGATCTCGGCCGTACGCGCCCGAACCAGCACCTCCAGTCTTTCGTTCTGTCTGCGCAGCCTTATTTGTCCAACGCGGATGGCAAAAAAGATGAAAATTCCTGAAAATATGATATAGCATATGTAGGCTATCATGGTACGGTGCCAGGGAGGTTTAATGATGAACCTGAAACCGCTTACCTCACTAATATCACCATAAATATTTTTGGCACGTACCAGGAAATTATATTCTCCTTCCCGAAGATTTGTATAGTTGGCATCATTCCTGTTCATCCAGATGCTCCAAAGGGAATTGCTTCCCTCCAGCTGCCAGGAAAATAGGTTCTGGCCTTCGAAGTCATAATAGGGTGAAGTGAAATTAAATGTCACATTATTATTGGCAAATTGGAGTATGGGGATGTTAAGATCCGGCTGCTTAAATAAATCATCCGGGCCTTTCCGGGAATGCTTGTCCGGCAGCTGGTAGGATCCATGAAAAATAATCGAATCCCCGTCTACCTGCACCGAACGTATGGCTGCGAAAAATGACCGTTGCAGCTGCGCCATATGACTCATATCGAATCTTGCCAGGCCTTCAGCAGCAGCGATCCATATAATGTTCTCATCGACAGGATAGATCATATTTAATTTTCCCAGATCAATACCCTTAAAAGGTTTTTGCAAACCATTTTTCGGTGCTTTATGCGGGATCATCAAAATTTCATTGTCAATCACCGCCCAGGTCCTGTCATCTTCGTTAATAAGATAACTGAGAGGTGTAATTACCGCTGTGTCGTGGAGGTTCTTTCCCTCAAAATAACCACGGTAATACTCAGGTTTATCCCGGAGTGAATCTGGCAGCATCTGGCGGATTAAAAATTCATCGTTGAATTGCATCAGTCCTAACCGTGTAGCAAATAAAATGCTATCAAGGTGTGACACCGGAAGCACCCAATCAGTCGGCAGTCCATCATTCTCCCCGAAATACTTATAAGTCTCATGAGAGAGATCCCGGTTCAGAAGCAATTTCAAAACTCCCTGGTAGCTCGTTCCCAGCCAGATCTCCGATGCCTCATAAAATCCGGAATGATTCTCTGCGATTGCTTTGATGTTTTCAGTAATGTCGGGGAATTTTTTTACCAGTGTCCAGTCCGGGTCCTTCCTGAAAGCAGCCAGTCCCTGCATACCCCCGACCAGCAAGAGTTGCTCGTTTTCCAGGTAATGGAGGACAAAGGCATTGATTTCGGCAATTTTATTTACCCCGGTGGTGTTTAGCCGGTAAAGTCCATTGGTGGTGCCAACCAGCAGGGAAGCGCCAATGATTTCCATGTCCCATACCTGGTCCCTGATGTCCTGAAAGGATATGAATTCAAGAGACTTATTCAGTGCTTTGGCCTGATCCTCCACGAATAATCCCCGGGTTGTACCCACAAATAACCTGTCCCGGTACCGGGCAATCGTATGTACACTTCCTTCCAGTCCCGAGTTTTCATGATAGAAAGAGACGGGGGAGGAATAATCAATTTTACTGATCCCGTTTTCGAGTGCACACCAGATATTCTGCCAGTCATCCTGGAAGATGCCTCTTACGTCGTTACCCTGTAAACCAGAATGTTGGTTAATGATAGCATTTATTTCCCCCTTCCTGTTGGTGATGATAATGCCTTCGTGTAAGGTATTAAGTGCAAATTTACCATCACTCAGGGGGATCCCTCCGGCAATTCCGGACCGGATCAGGAAGGGATCATTTTGTGTGTGGACCTTTAACAATCCCTGTTTTGGATGGAAGTGATATAATCCTCTCTCACGCGTGGCAATGAGTATCCAGCCATTCTCATCCAAACTGAGCATTGAAAATATGCCCAATTCGGCAAACTGATGGCCGTCCTTTACGGGGACAAGCGTATCATCTTCAAGCATGAATAATCCCCTCGAACGTTGCCGTACATATAGCCTGCCATCAACCAGGAAAGAGGTATGGAATGTAGTTTCCGGGTAGGTCACTTTAATTTTGCCGGATTGGAAAATAAACAGGGATTCCTCAGCCTGGAAATAAACAATGGTAGAATCTGCATGCGTTTTCCAGATATTGGTAAAAAACCGGTCCTCCGCTTTTAGTGAATCTGAAAGAGACCTGTAATGGATTAATCCATTTTTGTCGGAATCAAGGAAACCGAATTCGTTCTGGGAACCGACAAAAATCCGCCCGATTGGATCGATGTCCATGGAAGTTACATAAGCACCTTGCCGGACGGGTATGAATCGCCAATGGCTTGCATCATATTCCATGACACCGTTGGCATTTCCGGCATAGATGAAGTTCCGCTGATCAGCCTGGATACAATTATTGGTTGCTTCATAATTCCGGCCATAGGTCTTGTTGGTATAATTGCTTATTGGCAGCTTCAGGTTTTGTCCCACTACATGCGAAACACCCAACCAGGGGAGAAGAAGAAAGGCCAGGATTGATATCCTCATTGTCTTTCCATATAAAATTGCTCCTTCATGAAAAACATGATATCCTGTTTGTCGGGTTTCCCATAAAACTCAAATACATATCCTGAAAGTTCATTAACCATTTGTGTATAGCCAGACTCAGTGAATTCATCAATGATGATCCTGGTTTCTTCGGTCAGCAAGTTGATATCCGGAAAGTTCAGGTTGAAAGAACTGATATAGAGGGGGCCATCTGGACCGTAATAATACATGATGGCATTCGGGGTATCGTAAGTGGCAATGGCTTGGTCATCTACCTGTAAAATTTCCTGCCGTATAAAGAGAAGACTGTTCTCCTCAAATGAAAGCTTTTTATTAATGGATTTTCCCTCATGCATGCAGGTAAGATAAAAGAAATTGTGATCATTCATGGGGAACTCATATGGATTGATATGCCAGCTGGCCTTATGGATTACAGCGATTGCTTCTGAAAATTGGTCCTGCAGATCATTCAGGGAGTTCAGTAGGCCTCCCCGGGTAGAAATATTGTTCATGGCCGGCAGGAAATTGGATTTGGCACCGCTCGACTGGCTGTCTGTATCCGGACTCAGGATGAACCTTCCCTTTGTAGGATTGATCACGGCAGCCCTGGAAACAGGTGTTACAAAAGACAGATCCTCATCTTCTGGGAATATGTCTCCCCGGACCATATTGGCCCCGGTCCGAATATACTGGATCTGTCCATGTACCTTTATTACCCTGTATTGTTCCTGGGCCCCCAGATGATTGACACAAAAAAGGATTATGAGTGTAATGCAAACCTTGCGCATGGCAATGATTTTCCTCTAAAATTACTAAAAAGGGGAATATCAAACCAGTTTTTGCCAACTAACAAATCCTTACCGGGAATGTTCAGGAGAGATGGTAATTTAAGATTATTTTAACGGGGTATTGAAAAAATCTGCCAGATCCTTTAGATCCAGACAGGGATTCTCTTTCATCAGGCGCTTGGTTTTTTCAAGCTGTTTTCTGCAGAACTTTAAATATTGTTCTGATCCTGGATCAAAAGGCCTGTGATTTCTTGCCGTTGTAAGTTTCCCTATCTCACCCATGAGCTTCATGGTCTGGTCATCAAAATAGGCAGCTGAGAATTTCCCCCAGATATATTGGATCATCTGCTGGTTTGGATGTACCAGGTCATCGGCATAAAAGCGGTAATCGCGTAGATCGTCCATGGCAATTTCATAGGCAGGGAAATATTCACAATAGGAGAACATTTCAGAAAGCTTGTGGGCGGCCAGCAGGAGGGTGGATTTACTGATGGTATTCAATACCGGACCATCTTTCCAGTGTCTGACCGGACTGACGGTAAGGATGATCTTTAGATCAGGGATTTTCGATCTCATTCCGGCAAAAAGTTTGGTATAAGTATCCACCACCTGGCTAACCGATAGCAGATGGCGGCTGAAATTATTAGCCGGGAGTTTATGACAGTTGGAAACTACTGTTGCAGATTCCTTAAACACATATACCCAGGCCGTACCCCAGGTAAGCAGGAGATAATTGGTGTTGGACAGGTGTTCCCTGGAAAACCGGATACGTTCGTTTATAGTTTGCAGACAGGCATCAGGATCACTATCTGAAAACTGGCTGTGATGGTCAAAACTGAACCATTTTTCATTGGCCTCATGCAGGTCTTTTCTGCTGTACTTCTTTCCATTCAGCAATGCCCAGAGATTCCGGGAAAGGGACGATGGATTGTAATTGATGCCGAAGGGATTTAGGTCTGCGCGGAACTGGAGTTCCTGCATCAGGGAACCAATATATTCCGTAAAACAGGATCCCATCAACAGGATATTGGAATCATATGAGATCCTGTTTTCCGAAGGGGGGATATTTATTTCTGTTCTGAATTCCATGTTTTACAGACTTTCAAGCCAGTCAATGACGTATTTTGCTATATCCCTGTATTCGAATTCATTGTGCAATTCATGATATAATCCATCCCAGATCTTGAGTTGGGTCCGGTCACTGGTATTGGCCACAAAGTCCGCGCTTGCCCTGGGAGAAGTGATCTTATCATCGCTGCCATGCATCAGCAGGAAGGGCTTGTTTATTTTGTAAACATGCCTCATGGCATATTCTCCCTGCTGGTAGATGATGTAAAAATACCTTCCGGTGACCATGCCATGCACAAGGGGATCACTGCGTAAATCGGCCCAGTGATCCGGATCATGGCTCAGATGCTCTGTTTTTGTCCCTTTCCGTTTAAACCTGACCCAGGGAAGCAGGATGTTCATAATCTTTCCGAGGGCCAGTTCCACGGGAGATACCCTGAAAGTTAATCTGAGCCAGGGTGAGGAGGCGATGAGTGCCTTGATCGGAGCGTCCCTTGAAATGGCGTAATTGATGGCAATATTTCCTCCCATGCTATGCCCGTAAAGGATCCTCGGTACACCCGGGAACAGGTCCTCAGATTTCCGGAGCGTGAGATCAACCTGGTTGAGCAGGATCTGGTAATTTTTCACGTAGGCTATTCTGCCTTCTGTACATCCATGGCCGGGAAGATCTACCGCCAGCATGCCATAGCCTGCCTGAACAAACAGTTCTGCCCATCTGGCATATCGACCGGAATGTTCTCCCAGTCCGTGTATGAGACTAATCATTCCCCTCAGGTTATCTTCCGGCACCCATGATTGTGCAAAGATCAGTTTTTTTTCATCCGATAACCATTCATATTCTGTATGTATCATTCCGTCCTTTCCATAAGTTTCTTAAATTTACAAAATGCAGGATATTATACAAATAAGCACCCATCGCCATAATGGCCTGTATGATATTACAGCGCAGGTAAAGGCTTCTGTCCGCAAAAGTAGGATCGGGAACGGGATGGTTTCGGTTTATGTACAGGGTGCCACGGCTGCCATCATGATCCAGGAGAACTGGGATGAGTCGGTACAGAATGATGTGGTGAACCTGCTGAAGAAACTGATCCCTCAGGGTGTATGGCAGCATGATGCCCAGGACAACAACGGGGATGCCCACCTGAAAGCCGGGATCGTTGGTCCTTCGGAGACTATACCCATCCTGGACGGGGAGCTCGGGCTGTCGACCTGGCAGAACATCTTTCTTTGTGAGTTTGACGGTCCCCGCAGCAAAAGAAGCATTATCCTGACGATGGTGGACTCGGGGTAAAATTGTCGGGTTCCCGGACAGGGTTTTCAGTCCTTTGTCCTAATCAGAAAGAAAATCGATATTTCTTCGCAAACCCTTGTATCTGGTCCGTTTTACAGCAGTGCCTTTAAAGATCCGGTCAAATTCTGCCTCATCCAGGGCCTTCCATTCACCAAGGGATAATTCCAGGAGTCCGGGCCTGGGGTTTAACCATGTCTCGCAGTGAGAATGCGCGTTGTTATTCCAGGGACAAACATCCTGGCATGTGTCGCATCCGAAGGCCCAGTTTTGCATCCGGCCGCGGAATTCATCCGGGAGCCGGGCTTCCCGGTTCTCGATGGTAAGGTAGGAAATGCAACGGGATGCATCGACAACCTTGCCGGGCAGGATGGCATTTGTGGGACAGGCATCTATGCAGCGGCTGCAGTCTCCGCAGTAATCCTTGACAGGCTGGTCAGGTTCCAGTTCCAGGTCAGTGATGATCACACCGGTAAAAAACCAGGAACCATGTTTCCGGTTCAGCAGCAGTGAATTTTTCCCGATCCATCCCAGTCCAGCCCTGTGGCCCCAGGCTCTTTCCATAACCGGTGCTGAATCCACAAATATCCGTCCGGAATGAAGTCCGATCTGCTTTTCCATGTAAACATAGAGGCTGCGCAGTTTTTTACGCATGATCTGGTGATAGTCTTTTCCGAAGGCATATCTGGAAACCCTGGGAGCCGATTCATCGAGCTGTTTTTCCCTGGTACAATAATTTTGTGATACCACCACGACGGATCGTGCACCCTCAACCAGTTTCCGCGGATCTAACCTTTTCTCAAAGTGATTTTCCATGTATCCCATCGTACCATGGTAGCCATTATCAAGCCAGCTACTGAGTCTGCCAGCATCTTCTGAGAGATAATCTGCGCCTGCAATCCCGGCCTGAAGAAAACCCAATTCAAGGGCTTTATCCTTGATTTTCCGGCTATTTTCAACGGGATTTGCCAATGGTAGGGATTCAAAGATTAAAGAAGTCCCAATTCGAGTTTCGCTTCATTGGTCAGCATGTTCTCATCCCAGGGTGGATCGAAAGTAAGTTTCAGGTTCATCGAGTTCACTCCCTCAATGGCTTCGACCTTCTGCTGCACCTCAGCAATGATGCTGTCCGCAAGAGGACAATTCGGGGTGGTGAGTGTCATCCTCACCTTGACATTATTATCATCATCCACGTCGATCTCATAGATCAGTCCAAGGTCATATATATTTACGGGAATCTCAGGATCATAAATGTTTTTAAGTGTCTTTATGATCTCGTCTTCCAGTTGCAGGAATTCATTTTCGTTCTCCATAATCTGAATCTTTATCCGCACATGCCAGGCATATTGCCAGCAGCGGTGCTAAATGTTCATTTTTGAGCCATCTTGGTCTTGTAGGCCAGGGCATAAAGTTTCATCTGTTTCACCATGGACAGCAGGCCATTGGAACGGGTCGGGGAAAGATTTTCTCGCAACCCGATACGGTCAATAAAAACCAGGTCCGTATCCATGATCTCAGCCGGATCCCTGTCAGAAAGGACACGGATCAGCAGGGATACGATTCCTTTGGTGATAATGGCATCTGAATCAGCTGTGAACCTGACTTTCCCATCCTCAAGATCAGCCCTGAGCCAGACCTTTGACTGGCATCCATTGATCAGGTACTCATTGGTTTTATATTGCGGATCCATGATGGGCAGGTCGTTACTGAGTTCGATCAGGTAATTGTATTTATCCAGCCAGTCTTCAAATACTTCGAATTCTGCAATGATCTCATCCTGTAGTTCATTTATGTTCATTGTTTCTGTAATTTTCTGCAAAGATAATCAATGGGTATCAGACTAACCGAACATTTCACGAACCTGGTGGAGTCCGGCATGAAGCCTGTCAATCTCTGCGGTTGTGTTGTAAAATACCAGGGAAGCACGCAGGGTCCCGGTGATCTTGAAGTGGTCCATTACCGGTTGGGTGCAATGGGTCCCGGTTCGTACGGCAATGCCCAGTTTATCCAGTACCATTCCGGCATCGTAAGGATGAATTCCATCGATGAGGAAAGAAAGGATACTGATCTTATTTGCGGCATTGCCATAAATCTCGAGTCCAGGTACAGACATCAGCTTCATGGTGGCGTACTCGAGTAAATATTTCTCGTATTCCCTGATCCGCTCGAGACCTATATCGGTAATATAGTCAAGCGCTGCTGCCAGTCCAGCTGCCCCGATGTAATTCATGGTACCGGCCTCAAATTTATACGGGAGTTCGTTGTAGGTGGTTTTATCAAAGGTCACGCAATCAACCATATCTCCCCCGCCCTGGTAAGGTGGCAGATCGTACAGCAGTTTTTCTTTACCATACAGTACACCGATCCCATTTGGTCCGTATGCCTTATGGCCTGAAAATGCATAGAAATCGGCATCCAGGTCCCTTACGTCTACACTCTCATGGGGCAGGGCCTGGGCTCCATCGACCAGTACCGGGACCTCATGCTTATGTGCTAAGCGGATGATCTCTTTCAAAGGATTGATGGTTCCAAGTGAATTGGAAATATGGGTGATGGCAACGATCCTGGTTTTATCCGAAAGCAGCTTCCGGAATGCTTCCATTACCAGTTCTCCATTCTCATTAAATGGGACCACCCTGAGTTTAGCGCCCTTGCGTTCACAGGCCATCTGCCAGGGGACAATATTGGAGTGGTGTTCCATTTCGGATATGATCACTTCAGTCCCAGGAGAAAGATACTTTTCACCAAAACTAAAGGCCAGTGCGTTGATCGATCCAGTGGTCCCGCTGGTAAAAATGATTTCGTTGGTAGAAGCGGCATTGATGTGTTTCCGTACCCTTTCTCTTGCCTTTTCATAGGTTTCGGTAGAGCGGTCGCTGAGAAAATGGATCCCCCTGTGTATGCTGGCATTTTCCTCTTCGTAATACCTGCGGACCGTTTCTATAACGGAACTGGGTTTCTGGGTGGTGGCTCCATTGTCAAAATAGGCGATAGTATGACCGTGTACTTTCTGGGAAAGTAATGGAAAATCCTGTCTTATCTTGTCAACTTCAAAGTCCATCTGGGTGAGCATTAATCAGGGATGGGAAGGTCACCACATGCCATGGAACAGTTGTTACAGCGGGAAAGTTCATTCCTCAGCCGTTTGTCCACCAGGTGATTGATCCTGTCCTTGAGAGGGGTCACCTGGATCTTTTCAATTACCTCATGGGCAAAAGCATACAACATCAGCAGCCTTGCCTCCTGCCTGGGTATTCCCCGGGACTGCATATAGAAAAGGGCATTTTCATCGAGTTGGCCGGTTGTGGCTCCATGGGAACAGCGCACATCGTCGGCATATATCTCCAGCTGGGGCTTTGAATTCATCTTGGCCTCATCTGACATCAGGATATTGTTATTGGTCTGATAGGCCAGGGTTTTCTGAGCATCCTGCCTGACCAGGATGCGGCCATTGAATGCACCTGTGGATTGATCATTGAGGATCCCTTTGAATAGCTGGGTGCTGGTGCATTCGGGTTTGGCGTGGTCTATGTTAACATAATTGTCAATATGCTGGTTTTTGTCTGAAAGGAACAATCCATAGGTTTCATTATTACAGCCCCGGGCATTCAGCAATACATTCGTGTTGTTCCGTATCAATCCACCATGCAAACTGATCGTATTTGACCTGACGGTACTATCAGCCTCCTGGTGAATGAACAGGTTGGTCAACAGGTTGGAATTCAGGTGCTCATTCTGTATCCGGGAATAATGAAACTGTGCCCCGCTGCCAATATATATCTCTGTTACGGAATTTGTCAAAAAGCGGAAAGGAGAAAGGGTATGGTCACATACGATCACCTCGGCGCTGGCATTTTCTTCCATGATGAAAAGGTTCCGGTAATGCAGCATGGTATCGTACCCTGTCATCGGGAGGTGTACCACCTGTACCGGTTCTTCGAGTACCTGGCCTTTAGGCACATAGATAAAAAGACCATCTATCGCAAAGGCGGTATTCAAGGCCACGAGGGAATCCTTTTCAAAGCCGGCATGTTTGGCGTAATGTTCCTTTACCAGTTCAGGATATTTTCTGAGGGCCTCGGCAAAACTGCCGATAATGATCCCGTTATCCAGGCGGGTCAGTGCCGTTCCATTCACTTTGTAGAACCCGTTCAGGATAATCTCTAACCGGGTTTGCAGATTGGGCACATCACAATTAAAGATATCCTCCACCCTGAATTCAACATTGCTCGGCTGCAACTGCATGTTATACTTGGGTTCAAAAAGTTTTTGCAGGGAGGTATATTTATACAATTCGCTTTTATGGTCCGGCAGGCCTGTTTTGCCGAACTGGTGAATGGCCTCTTCCCTGATGTTCATCATAAAGGAAGGAGAGGCCTTTTCAAGCAATTGCTCCTTGGCTTTGAACAATTCTACATATTCCTGACTCATACTCATTTTTCTTGTCTCCCCGCTTCCTCCTTGATCCAGTCATATCCCTTCTCTTCCAGTTCCAGGGCCAGTTCCCTGCCACTTGATTTTACAATCCGGCCATCGTAAAGGACATGGACGAAATCGGGTATAATATAATCAAGCAGCCGCTGGTAGTGAGTGATAACGATGGTTGCGTTATCCTTGTTCTTTAAGGTATTGACCCCATTGGCCACGATCTTCAGTGCATCGATATCCAGGCCGCTGTCGGTTTCATCCAGGATGGCCAGTTTTGGTTCAAGCAGGGCCATCTGGAAAATCTCATTTTTCTTCTTTTCTCCCCCGGAAAACCCCTCATTGACCGAACGGTTTGTCAATTGGGAATCAAATTCAACAAGTTCCTTCTTTTCCCGCATATATTTGAGAAAATCACCGGCTGAAAGAGGCTCCAGTCCATTAAATAACCTGTGTTCATTGACTGCGGTTTTCATAAAGTTAACCATGCTGACACCCGGGATTTCAACAGGGTACTGGAAACACAGGAATATCCCTTTTTTTGCCCTTTCTTCCGGATCCATTTCCAGCAGGTTTTCACCCATGTATTTAATGGAACCATGGGTGATATCCATTACATCCCTTCCTGCGATAGCTGTTGCCAGGGTACTTTTCCCGGAACCATTGGGTCCCATAATGGCATGCACTTCGCCAGCCTTAACATCAAGGTTGATCCCCGAGAGAATTTCCTTCTCTGCAACAATTACTTTTAGGTCCTTTATTGATAACATTTTATATTAAACACTTAACATTTATACTATTCATTTAGTTCATCGCCTCATGGTGTTACGCTTCAGAAGCACCCTGTTACACTGATCAACCCACCGATCCTTCCAGGCTGATCTGCAACAGTTTCTGCGCCTCTACAGCAAACTCCATAGGCAATTTGTTTAATACCTCTTTGGCATATCCATTAACGATCAGGCTGATCGCCTTCTCCGTACCGATGCCCCGCTGGTTGCAATAGAATATTTGATCTTCATTAACCTTGGAGGTGGTTGCTTCATGTTCAATAATGGAGGTACTGTTGTCAACCTCGATGTACGGGAATGTATGTGCACCGCATTTGTCACCCAGCAGGAGAGAATCACATTGGGAGAAATTCCGCGCGTTCTCTGCGTTTTTCATAATGCGTACGAGTCCCCTGTAAGAATTCTGGCTCTTACCGGCTGATATTCCTTTGGAAACAATGGTACTGCGCGTATTTCTGCCGATATGCATCATTTTGGTGCCTGTATCTGCCTGTTGCATGTTATTGGTTACTGCAACAGAATAGAATTCACCGATGGAATTATGCCCCTTCAGAATACAGCTGGGATACTTCCAGGTAATGGCCGAGCCGGTTTCCACCTGTGTCCAGGAGATCTTCGAATCATTGCCTTTACAAATGCCTCGTTTGGTCACGAAATTAAAAATCCCACCCTTGCCGTTTTTGTCCCCCGGATACCAGTTCTGCACCGTCGAGTATTTTACTTCGGCTCTTTCAAGGGCCACAATCTCGACCACTGCAGCATGCAGTTGGTTTTCATCCCGCATGGGAGCGGTACAGCCTTCCAGGTAGCTCACATAGGCTTCATCATCGGCTATCAGGAGGGTCCTTTCAAACTGGCCGGTATTGGCAGCATTGATCCTGAAGTAGGTGGACAGTTCCATGGGACAGCGGACACCTTTGGGGATATAACAGAATGAACCATCTGAAAATACCGCTGAATTCAAAGCAGCGAAGTAATTGTCTGTAGAGGGTACTACCGAACCAAGATATTTTTTTACCAGATCGGGATGGTTCTTGACGGCTTCGCTGAAGGAGGAGAAAATGATCCCCAGTTCTGCCAGGGTTTCACTGAAGGTGGTTTTGACGGAAACGGAGTCCATCACAGCATCTACGGCTACCCCGGTCAGGTGTTTTTGCTCATCCAGGGGAATGCCCAGCTTGTCAAACGTTTTCCTTAGTTCCGGATCGACTTCATCCAGGCTTCCAAGGCTGGCTTTCTGTTTGGGAGCGGCATAATAAATGATGTCCTGATAATCAATCTTCGGAATGACCAAATGTGCCCAGGCTGGCATCTTCATCTTTTTCCATTGCTGAAAAGCTTTCAGCCTCCATTCCAGCAGCCACGGGGGTTCTTTCTTTTTGGTTGAAATCAGCCTGATAATGTCTTCGTTCAGTCCCTTCGGAAGTGTGTCGGTCTCAATGTCCGTATAGAAACCATACTTGTATTCGTTCTGGGTTACCTCCCTGATTACCTCATCGTGATTGTTTTCCATAATTCATCCCTCCAGATCAGTATGCTTCATCCTGCAATTCTCTTTATTTAGATTTATTCCAAATAACGACAAAGATAAGAAAAAGTATTAATTTTTGGTGAATTTTGCGACGATTTTAGAAGCTTTCAATACCTGTATCCCCCATGACAGAAAAGAAGAAAATAACCCCGCTTTCCAAACTCGGCGAATTTGGTCTGATAAGCCATCTTACAGGGGATATCAGCCTGCATCATGAAAGCACTGTCAAGGGGGTGGGAGATGATGCTGCCGTAATGGATTACAAGGGGAAAAAGATGGTTGTGACAACGGACCTGCTGGTGGAAGGAATTCATTTCAACCTGGTTTATACACCTTTAAAGCACCTGGGATACAAGGCCATCGTTGTCAATCTCTCCGATGTGTATGCCATGAACGGGAATCCCAAACAGGTCCTGGTATCCCTGGCGCTTTCCGGCAAATTCAGCCTGGAAGCTGTTGATCAATTGTACGATGGAATTAAAATGGCATGCGAGACCTACAAGGTGGATCTTGTGGGGGGAGATACCACATCCTCTTTAACCGGTCTAACCATCAGCGTTGTTGCCATGGGTGAAGTGGATAAGGGAAAAATTGCATACCGCAATACCGCCAGGGTGAATGACCTGATCTGTGTATCAGGTGACCTGGGTGCAGCATATATGGGATTGCAGTTACTGGAAAGAGAGCGGAAGGTATTTGATGATTCCAGTAAAAGCATCCAGCCTGAATTGTCTGGTTATGATTATATTCTGGGCCGGCAGCTGAAACCCGAAGCCCGCAAGGATATTATCGCGGCATTACATGATAATCAAATCGTTCCCAATGCCATGATAGATCTTTCAGATGGACTTTCATCGGATCTTATGCATATATGCAAACAATCTGGCCTCGGTTGCAGAGTATTCCAGGATAAGATACCGCTGGCGGAGGAAACGGAGCGAGCAGCCAATGAAATGAATATTGAACCATTTATCGCCGCCCTGAATGGCGGTGAGGATTATGAATTATTGTTTACGGTCCCCCTCGAACTTCATGACAAGGCAATGCAAATCAAAGACATATCTTTCATAGGCCATATTACTGAAGCGGAAGCAGGAATGAAGTTTGTTACGAATCAGGGAAGTGAAATTGAGTTGCAGGCCCAGGGATGGAACTCCTTTGGTGATTAACAATCACTCTTCACTGTTTAATCCTTTGATCAGTCCCCTTTTTGATTTTTGCATGAAGCCCAGGATCTCATCACGTTCCTCTGAAGGTTGAAAATTATTTTTAATGTAATCCCTGGCCTGTGTGTAATTGTAACCACCATGGAAGATGATGCGGTAGACTTCCTGGATCTCCTGGATTTTTTCATTGGCAAAGTTCCTTCGTTTCAGCCCGATAGAATTCAGCCCTTCATATGAAAATGGATCCCTGCCTGCAGTAATATAGGGAGGCACATCTTTGCCAACTTTCGAACCACCCTGTATCATGACATGCTTACCTATTTGAACATACTGATGTACCAGGCAGGCTGCACTGACAATGGCCCAGTCATCAACTTCTACCTCTCCTCCCAGGGTAGCGTTATTTACCAGGATTACATGATCACCCAGCTTGCAATCATGTGCTATATGAACGTAGGCCATCAGGAGGCAGTTTTTGCCAATAATGGTTTTACCACGGGCATTGGTGCCTTTATTGATGGTTACACATTCCCGTATGGTGGTATTGTCGCCGATCTCCACCATGGTGTCTTCTCCCTGGTATTTCATGTCCTGTGGAATGGCAGAGATGACAGTCCCGGGAAAAATAGTACAATTTTTCCCAATCCTGGCCCCGTCCATGATCACGGTATTCGGACCGATCCAGGAGCCTTCTCCTATCTCAACATTTTTGCCAATGGTAGCAAAGGGTTCGATGGTAACATTATCAGCAATGTTGGCTTCAGGATGAATATTGGCCAGGGCTTGGTTCATTTTATTCATATTCTTTTACGATCTGGGCCATGAGTTCTCCCTCAGAGACCAGGTTGTCCCCGACAAACACCTGTCCGAACATATGCGCGATGCCCCTGCGTATGGGCTCCAGGAGGTCTGCCTTGATAAGCATGGTGTCTCCCGGGACGACTTTCCTTTTAAATTTCACATTGTCAATTTTCAGGAAATATGTGGCATAATGTTCAGGATCCGGGACTGTATGCAGTACAAGGATGCCGCCTACCTGTGCCATTGCTTCGACCTGAAGGACTCCGGGCATAACCGGTTCCTGCGGGAAATGTCCCTGGAAGTATGGTTCATTATAGGAGACATTCTTTACCCCTACGACTGTTTTACTGTCACGGTGAAGGATCTTGTCAACCAGAAGAAAAGGATAGCGGTGGGGCAATAACTTCATGATGTCATTGACATCCATTACTGACTTGTTCAGGTCGTATACGGGGGCCTTTTTTTTTAATTTATCTTTCTTGATTTTACTCCTGATCAACCGGGCGAACTGGTTGTTTGCATAATGTCCCGGACGGGTGGCGATGATCTTGCCCTGAATGGGCTGCCCGACAAGGGCCAGATCTCCCATAATATCGAGGAGTTTATGGCGTGCCGCTTCATTGCTGTAGTTTAGCTTGACGTTGTTCAGGATCCCTTCAGGCTGCACTTTCACCTTTGGCTTGTTGAAAAGTTCGGCCAGGCGGTCCAGTTCTTCCTGTGAAACCTTGCGATCAATGATCACGATGGCGTTGTCCAGGTCTCCCCCCTTGATTAGGTTGTTCTTCTGCAGAAATTCCAGTTCATGGAGGAATACGAATGTTCTTGCAGCCGCGATCTCCTTTTCGAAATCTTTAATATTATCAAGATTAGCGTACTGGAAACCAAGTACCTTTGAATTGTAGTCAATCTTTACATCGACGCTGAATTTGGGATCGGGGTAGGCAATGATCTCTATCCCGCGTTCATCATCGCGATATTCGATTTTCTCAGTGATCTGATAAATGTTTCTGAGACTTTCCTGGTCTTTGTATCCCGCTTTAACAATACCTTCCACATATGATCTGGCGCTCCCGTCGAGGATGGGAGCCTCAGGTCCGTTCATCTCAATTTTCACATTGTCCAGGCCGGATCCGATACAGGCAGCCATCACATGTTCAATGGTGGAAACCTTTACGCCGTTTTCTTCCAGGGTAGTACCCCTGCTTGTTTCAACCACGTTTTCTGCCAGGGCCTTAATTACAGGCCTATCATTCAGGTCGGTACGGATTATCCGGTAACCATGATTTTCAGGAGCAGGTGCCAGGGTTAATTTCACATCCACACCAGTATGGAGTCCCCGGCCACTGAAACTAACAGGTTTTTTAATAGTTTTCTGATTTCCAGTCATATTCCATTCACTTACAGATAGAAATTGAACGCCGCAATATACAAAAATTCAGCAAATCTAATTCTTCAACCTGCCTGTGCCGGCTGGATTATATTGAATCTTTTATTTCCTTAATATCCTTCTCCAGCTGCATCAAAGTATAGCGTAAATCTGGCAATTGCTTGAAAATGGCTAATGATTTGCGATACTCCCTGATATCAAAAGCAGGTGAACCAAGTACAATGGCTTTCTCCTTGAGGCTATGGTTCACTCCTGATTGTGCTGCAATGATCGCTCCGTCTCCAATTGTAATGTGTCCCACCAGTCCGGCCTGTGCCGCCAGGATAACATTCTTGCCAACCTTGGTGGATCCGGCAACACCTGCCTGTGCAATAACCACGCTATTGTCACCAATCTCCACATTATGGGCTATCTGGATCAGGTTATCCATTTTGACGCCGTTCCCGATTTTGGTTGATCCCATGGTGGCCCTGTCAATTGAGACATTTGAACCGATTTCCACATCATTTCCGATGACCACATTTCCAACCTGCGGTACTTTTCTCCTGGAGGAACTATCCTGCTCAAGGGCAAAACCAAATCCATCGGAGCCGATCACAGTACCGGCATGGATGATACAGTTTGCACCTATCTGGCATTCTTCCAATACCTTAACACCCGGGTAAATTTTTGTATTATCACCAATGGTAACATGGTCGCCAATGAAGACCTGTGGATAAAGACTCACATTGTCTCCAATGTGCACATCTTCCCCTATGTAAACAAAATCACCGGCATAAAGGTTTTTGCCTGTGGTTGCTGATGCTGCTATGCTGGCCTTTGGACTGATCCCCGTTTTTTTGGGTTTGGATTGTTCATAGAGATCGAGCAGGCTGGCAAAGGCTTCATAAGCATCTTTTACCCTGATGAGGGTAGCTTTCACATCTTTCTCCAGGACCAGATCATTGCTGACAAGAACGATGGTTGCCTCTGTCTCATAAATATACTTCTCGTATTTGAGATTGGCCAGGAAGGCCAGTGTCCCAGGTCTTCCCTCTTCGATCTTGGATACATCGTTAACCTTTGCAGCCGCGTCTCCCTCAATCTTTCCGTTAAGGAAAGTGGCAATCTGTTCAGCGGTAAATTCCATTAAGATTTAAATTTGGTCACAAAAGTAAATAATTAAATACTACTCCCTAATGCATCTTTTGGATAATACAAAAAATATTTTCTTACAGTTTTAGACAGCACTGCAATATCAAGCATGTCCGAGGCTGTGGAAATATCCTTCAGGTTCCCGTCATGGTACAAAATCTGGATTTGTTCGTCTTCCGAACTATAGGCATTATTGCTTATGGTACCGGCATGAACGAGGTACTTGATATCCTCATTACGCAGGCGGTGCTGCTGTTTGACGCTTTGCTTGATAGCAGTGATGTATTCATCAGGGAAAGGTTCATCCCGGATCTCGATTCGTGACAGTTCCCTGTTCTTGAGTTTTGTACATAGAATGGACAACACCTGGTCCGGGTGATCCGTCCATACTTTGGCCGATGCCATGATGTCACTATCGTCCAATCCCGCAAACTTTTCCAGATTATTAATGATATTTGCTGGAATTTTCGTATTGCTTTCCAGCTTCTGTCCACCGAAAAAATCAGTCCCTGAAACGGGCTGGAAAAGGAAATAATGCAGGGAAGGTGTACAAAACAATTCTTCTCCCTGTCCGGCCAGCTCTCTGGCTCTTTTCAGTATGTTTTCCAGCAATAACTCAGAAGAAAGAACGGCCTTGTGCAGGTACACCTGCCAGTACATCAAACGCCTTGCGATCAGGAACTTTTCAATAGAATAAATACCCTTATGGTCAACGACCAATTGATCATTCACCACATTCAGCATCCTGACAATGCGGTCTGAACCAATCACACCTTCGGTAACTCCGGTGAAGAAACTGTCACGTTTCAGATAATCCAGGCGGTCCATATCCAGCTGGCCGGTGATCAGTTGATGCAGGAATTGTTTGGGATAGCGCCCGGTAAATATTTGAATGGCCAGGTCAAGCCCGCCATTGAATTTCATGTTCAGGGCATGCATGAACAGGAGAGATAATTCTTCATGATTTATACCCGGGACAATGCTTTCTTCCAGGGCATGGGAAAATGGTCCATGACCGATATCGTGTAACAGAATAGCAGAAAGGGCAGCCTCCTCTTCATCCATGGTAATTTCCACTTCTTTTGAACGAAGTACCTGGATGGCCATGCTCATCAGGTGCAAAGATCCCAGGGCATGCTGAAAACGGGTATGTGTGGCACCGGGGTAGACAAAATTTGTCAGGCCCAGCTGTTTGATTCTTCTAAGTCTCTGAAAATATGGATGCTCGATCAGATCAAATAGGCTCTCAAAGGAGATATTGATAAATCCGTATACCGGATCGTTAATGATTTTTTTCTTATTGGTATTAGCTGGACACACAGGTAAATTATAGAAAACGAAAAGTTAATCAATTAAATTGTAACCCTCTAATCCGTATGATAAATCCGAGGCAACAATCTGACTCAAGCCTGCTTCTGGCCAAATTTTTTGTATTGTTGCCAATTTTTTATATTTTTGCCGCCGGATATGACATTTGCAATAGGGGACGGGAGTCCCCTATTTTATTGAAATAGCATGACGGATCAACATATTATTGAGCATCATTTGGCAGGGATTTTGACCGGAAAGGATATTTTCCTGGTAGGGGTGAAAGTAGATAATAACAATAAGATTGTTGTTCTTATTGACAAACAGGAAGGGATCAGTATTGACGACTGTGTCCTTGTAAGCAGGGAGCTTGAAGAGAAACTGGATCGTGACAATGAGGACTTTGCCCTGGAGGTTTCATCACCCGGACTGGATGCTCCGTTCAGGGTAATTGAACAGTATCACAAGTATGTTGGCCGAAAAATCTCCGTGGTTAAAAAGGATGGTGATAAGTTGGAGGGGATCCTGAAAGAGATAGATAAAAATGGTATTGTGCTTGAAATGAAAAAGTCCAAGAAGGGCCAGCAGAAGGATCAGCTACTATATGAACTGCTTTTTTTGGAAATTAAATCCGTCAGGGCTAGCATTCAATTTTAGGGAAGAAGAACAAATAAATACAAATGCAAAAATGGAAACGGTTAATTTGATTGACACATTCTCAGAATTCAAGGAATTGAAGAATATCGACCGGGCTACCATGATGACGGTTCTTGAAGACGTTTTCCGGGGATTACTGGTTAAAAGATTCGAAACGGATGAGAATTTTGACGTCATCATCAATATTGATAAAGGCGACTTTGAGATATGGAGGAACAGGGAAGTGGTTGAGGACGATAATCTGGAGGATCCCAACCTTCAGATCACCCTGTCAGAAGCCAAGAAAATTGATGAGGATTACGAGGTTGGGGAAGAAGTAACAGATGAGGTAAAGCTGGGAGATTTTGGGCGAAGGGCCATTCTTTCCCTGCGGCAGAACCTGACTTCAAGGATACTGGATCTAGAAAAGAACAATCTTTACGGGAAATACAAGGAAAGGATAGGAGAAATTGTTACAGGTGAGGTATACCAGGTCTGGAAGAGGGAAATCCTCGTACTGGATGATGAAGGCAATGAACTGATCCTTCCCAAATCTGAACAAATACCTTCTGATTATTTCAGAAAGGGAGATACCATCAGGGCTGTTGTGATAAAAGTTGAGATGAAAAATAATAATCCCCTGATCATTCTGTCCCGGACTTCGCCGATATTTCTGGAACGACTGTTCGAACTTGAAGTACCTGAGATTTTTGATGGTTTGATCACCATTAAGAAGATTGTAAGGGTGCCGGGCGAGCGGGCCAAGGTTGCAGTTGAATCATATGATGAAAGAATTGACCCGGTGGGTGCCTGTGTGGGCATGAAGGGATCCCGGATTCATGGCATTGTCAGGGAACTGAAGAACGAAAATATTGATGTTATAAATTTTACTACAAATAGTCAATTATTTATCCAGCGTTCCCTGAGTCCGGCCAAGATCAGCAGCATCAAGATCAAGGAAGATAATAAGGAAGCAGAAGTTTACCTGCAGCCGACCGAGGTTTCACTGGCCATTGGGAAAGGGGGACTGAATATTCGGTTAGCCAGCCAGTTAACAGGCTATGAAATAGATGTTTACAGGGAAGGCATTGCAGAAGACGAGGAGGACGTCAACCTGGAAGAATTTGCCGATGAAATTGAAAGCTGGATCATCGATGAACTCAAAGCCATTGGATGCGATACAGCCAAGAGTGTGCTGGATCTGAGTATAGAGGATCTTGTTAAAAGGACTGATCTTGAGGAAGAAACCATCCAGGAAGTCATTAAAGTTCTAAAGGCAGAATTTGAATAATTTATGTGAATAGTTTTATATTAGCAGATTATTAAACAGCATATGGCAGGTAAAGGGATAAGATTAAGTAAGATTGCGCGTGAATTTAACGTCGGGATCTCCACCATTGTGGAGTTCCTGAACAAGAAGGGGTATGAGGTTGATCCAAATCCCAACACCAAAATTACCGAGGAGATCTATGATATCCTGATAGACGAATACAGTGCAGACATCAGCGTAAAGAAAGAGTCTGATCTTCTTAGTCTTAAAAACTTAAGGGATAAGAAAGAGACCATCTCCATCAATGATATTGACCAGCAGAAACCCTCACAGGTTGATATAGAAGAGGAAGTGTTTATCAAGGACCCATCCGTTTCAACAAAGGTAGATCTGCCCCGGGCGGAAGAGCCTGAGATTAAAGTAGTCGGGAAAGTTGATCTGGATTCAGTTAGTGGCAAGGGCCGCAAGAAAAAGGAAGTCCCAGGAGAACCCACCGAAAAACCCACAAAAGAAGAAGCTCCCGATACCGGTAAAGCGGCAATAATAGATGACAAACCAGCCAAGGGAAAGGAAGATAAAGAATCTGATGTTGATGTAAAAGTGGTTGGAAAGATCGACCTCGATACACCAAAGAAAAAAACCACCAGTACTGCGAAAAAAACCAGGAAGGCTGAACCGGAAGAAAAGGTAGCGGAAACTGAAACACCCACTGAAATAGCTGACGCTGCCGGGGAAGAGATCACGAAGCAGGTTGAGAAAAAGGAAGTTGAGGATGAAAATTTCATAAAAACTGAAATTAAAAAGATCACCGGTCCGTCCGTAGTGGGGAAGATAGACCTGCCTCCTGCGGAAGACCGGGAAAAGAAAATCGCTGATAAAGCCGCACTTAAGAAAAAGCGGAAAAGAATCCCAAAGGATAGAGAAAGAGTGGACTTGGGTGAGAAAAAGACCCAGGGAACTGCTGATAAATCCAAAACCCAGAAAAAGCCTCCGCTCAAGAAGCGCAGAAAGCCGCTGAAACCAGAAGTGAGTGAGGAAGATGTTCAGAAGCAGGTCAAGGAAACCCTGGCCAGGCTGACAGACAGGAGTAAATCCAAAGGAGCCAAATACAGAAGGGAAAAGCGGGATGCAGTCAGCCAGAAATTGCAGGAAGAAGCAATTAAACTGGAGGAAGAAGGTAACATCATTAAAGTCACAGAGTTTGTTACCGTACAGGAGTTGGCTTCACTGATGGATGTCCCCGCCACAGAGGTCATTGCCAAATGTATGGAACTGGGTCTGTTTGTATCCATTAACCAGCGGTTGGATGCTGAAACACTAGCCGTTGTGTCAGATGAATTCAGATACAAGATCGAATTTATCAGTGTTGAGGTACAGGAAGCCATAGCAGAAGATGCTGATGATCCTGAAGAACTGGAATCAAGACCCCCGATCGTTACGGTCATGGGCCATGTTGACCATGGAAAGACAAAATTGCTTGACTATGTCCGAAGTGCCAACGTTGTGGCAGGTGAGGCGGGAGGAATCACACAACACATTGGTGCTTACAGTGTCAGACTTGATGATGGACGCCAGATTACTTTCCTGGATACCCCGGGGCATGAAGCTTTTACCGCCATGCGGGCCCGTGGTGCACAGGCCACTGATATCGTAATTATTGTGGTTGCCGCTGATGATGGTGTGATGCCCCAGACAGTTGAGGCCATTAACCATGCACAGGCCGCAGGAGTACCCATTGTGTTTGCCATCAATAAAATAGATAAACCCACAGCCAATCCCGAGAAGATCAAGGAAGCACTTGCCAACATGAATTTCCTGGTTGAAGATTGGGGAGGTAAATATCAATCCCAGGAAATATCAGCCAAGAACGGGATCAACATCGACGAATTGCTTGAAAAGGTATTGCTTGAAGCTGAATTATTAGAGTTGAAAGCCAATCCTAATAAGGGAGCCAGTGGTTCTGTCATAGAATCAGAACTGGACAAGGGCAGGGGATTTGTGTCTACCGTTCTGGTCGAAAACGGAACGCTGGATATGGGAGATGTGGTACTGGCGGGATCTTACTTCGGACATATCAAGGCCATGTATAATGAACGTGGGAAGAAGATCGTAGAAGCCGGGCCCTCCATGCCGGTACTGATACTAGGATTGAATGGTGCGCCACAGGCAGGAGATAGGTTCAATGTAATGGAGAGCGACAAGGAAGCCAAAGAAATAGCCAATAAACGGGAACAACTCCAGCGGGAACAGGATCAACGCACCCAGAAACATATCACCCTAGATGAAATTGGCCGCCGGATTGCCATTGGGAACTTCCAGGAACTGAATATCATCGTCAAAGGGGATGTGGATGGTTCCATCGAAGCACTGAGTGACTCCCTGATCAAACTTTCAACCGAAGAGATCCAGGTAAATATTATTCACAAGGCAGTCGGACAGATCAAGGAAGCAGATATTATGCTGGCCGCTGCATCCAATGCCATTATCCTGGGATTCCAGGTCCGCCCATCACTGGCTGCAAGAAAACTGGCAGAAAAGGAGGAGATAGATATCCGGTTATATTCAGTGATCTATGATGCAATTGAAGAGGTAAAAGCTGCTATGGAAGGGATGTTATCGCCTGAAATAAAGGAAGAGATAATAGCAACCGTAGAGATCCATGAGATATTCAAGATCACCAAGGTAGGTACAGTCGCCGGATGTATAGTGAAGGAAGGAAAGATCCACCGCAATTCCAGGATCCGTATAATTCGTGAAGGTATTGTGGTCTATACCGGTGAGCTTGGATCATTAAAGCGATTCAAGGAGGATGTCAAAGAAGTTGCCTCAGGTTATGAATGTGGTCTGAATATCGCAAATTTCAATGATATCAAGTTAGGAGATATGGTTGAGGCTTTCGAGGAAGTCGAAGTACTGAAAAAACTATAGTTCGAGGTCCTCTCCTAGTTTGAATGTGGCTGAAAATTCTGCCAGTAACCAGAATTTATAGGCGGCGTTTATTAATACCCTCTTCAAGTTCAGGGCGGATGGAAATAAAAAGAACCGGCTTGAAACCGGGTTTCTTCTTATGCTGAAATTAATTCCTTGTATTGTTCGGGACTCATAAGTGCATCCAGTTCTGCCGGATTGTCGATGCTGATCCTGATCATCCAGCCATCCCCATAAGGATCCTTGTTTACAAGTTCTGCCTCATCTTCAAGCTTGACATTAAATTCGAGAACTTCCCCTGATAGAGGCATGAACAGGTCTGATACAGTTTTAACCGCTTCAATGGTACCGAAAGCTTCGCCCTTGGTGAGTTTTTCTCCTTCTGTTTCAATTTCGATATATACGATATCCCCAAGTTCTCCCTGGGCGTAATCAGTTATTCCTATGTATGCTTCATCTCCTTCTATGCGGATCCACTCGTGTTTGTCGGTGAATTTACAATGGTCGGGTACGTTCATGATGTTGATGTTTTTAACGTGATTGGTTTAATGTGATAAATTTATAAACAAAAATTTACTGGGCAAGCGTAAACCTGATGCTAAATCCGACATTTGTATTTGCGGTAGGATAGGACAGGGATACGAAAGGTTTGTTTATCACCCTGTCGAAGAAAAGGCGAATATTAAAACGGTCACTGAGTACATAATCAAAATTGAGATTTATCTTTACTATCCGCTGTCCGGCTGTGATCTGGTCAACATTCTCAACCACCTTGCGGATGATGGTGCGATTGTCCCTTATTGAGAAATCAGCCCGTACATTCAGATCACTTGTCATGGCTGTTTGTCCCCCTCCAGGCAGGTTGAAGATCAGGGGCAATCCTGTGAACCGGTATCCGGCGCCAATGATCCATTCATTGCTTGAGATCTCTGTCAACTGGATGTTTGCCAGGCTAAGGTTAAGTGACCTGGATTTTTTGAATTCCAACCGGGTAGTCATACTGTTCACCCAGTTCATGTCAAGACTGATCAGGGGACTGAATTGTTCATTGATCGAAACGGATGCGATATCGGCATAATTCAGGAAATTCCCATTCATATCACGCGCCATTGTATCGACAAGGCCAGCATCAGTGGTCATGTAAAAGGGATTGGAGATAAAACTCCCCACTGTGTACGACGAACGATACGAATGATTTATATTGATGGAACGGAAATATTTTTGAATGAATCCAATTTTGGATAGGCCGTCAAAAGTCAAACGCCAGTTCGGTAAAATATCCCTGATACCCTGGATGGGTTCCAGGTTCACACTGTTGGGATTCTGCTTTGCATAGGCTGCCAGGAAGGCAGGGATCAAAACAGATTGTGAGTTTGCTCCATAGCCATCCCAGTAGTTTGGATTGGATGTATCGGGTTTCATGTCATAATCTCCACCCATCGCCAGTTCAGTGGCCAGTCTTTCAGAGATTATTGGCCTGTATTCATCCTTGAATAGATCAAAGGTTGCTGAAGCGAAATTTTCCGAACTGAATACCTTTTCAAAGGACGTTCCAAGTGTAATGGTCGACATGGAAAAATTGCCGGTCATCTGGTGGCTCCTGGTACTGTCAGGGAAATTTCCAAACTCGTCAGCAATATAATATTCATTTATATTTTCCGTGTAATTCCGGTTGGCAGTAAGATCAATACGCAGGCCCGGCAATGGCTCAATAGTGCTACGGATATTAAATGTATTGGAATGATTCATGATATAGGGAGTATTGATCATGGGGTCCTTTGATAACCAATCATTCCTGATGGCTGTTTCAGGGAAAGCGGGATCCTGCCAGCCCAGTATAAAAGGCCAGCCCGGTGCAAGTGTACCGTTATAATTCTGCATCCCCAGGATACTCGTTGAAGGCTGGTATCCGGGGAGTAAAGAGCCATTACTCTGGTTAAAGGTGACAGAAATATTACGTATCCCCATCAGGATCCTGGTAGTGTAATCCGCAATGATAATTAATGGATTATCCCCTTTTTCAATGGTGCCTGTAATCTCTACCCTGGCCCTTCGGTAATCCTCAGCGGAAGTATCTGTGGTAAAGGTAATCCGGTTTTCACTGGCAACCACCAGTTCCCCCTCGATCTCCTGTCCCTCCTCACTGTAGAAAACAACGGTGACAGTTTCCGTTTTTAACTTATGATTTATCGAGCGTGTACGTCCGGAACGCAGTGTAATCCCTTCCTGGGTATAACTGACTTCCTTGGTCCTCCCTTCGGTTGAGGGTTGCCTGAATCCACTCCTGAATTTATTATTGACATCTTTTAAGTAGGGGACCTTGTTATAGAGGTTGGTCATCGTCAATTGGCCGTTGAGCTGGAAATTGTTTGAATTTTTAACGGTATTGCCCAGGTTAATTGTGTCAGCAGTAATGGGACCAACATCCCAGCCATAGTTTGCCCCGTATCGGACCGATGAGGTGATCCAGTTCAGCAATGGTATCTTATTGATCGGGATCGTATAGGATGCATTAAAATTATGGATATAACGTGTATTCCTTCCCCCAGTCAGGATCTCCCGCCACAGTGAATCCATTTTTTCTTCATAATCCCCCTCGCCTTTGCGCAGCACTCCTTCGGGTTCATCAATCCTTGAAGTATTGGTAGCGCTGAAATCAAATTTTAATGCACGGGTCAGGTCGAATTGCACATCATAATAACGGTTCCAGATGAAATTTTTTGATACAATGGTGTCAATTCTGAGTCCGGGATTGGAAAGATTCCTGATTTTCCTTTCTGCATAATTCCGGTTCAAGTCGGTACGGAAGGAAAAGCGTGACGGGTAAAAATAAAAGTTAATATCCTTCAATAACCTGAGATGGGGAGATGTGAATATATTAGCCTTGGCAAATGGCTGAACATTTTTAGGGCGAGTATTAAAATTGTAATTCAGTGCTCCCCTGTGGCGATTGCGAATATCATATTCGGTATTTATATCACGATGTTCACTTGCGCTGTAGGCATAACTGACATTCCAGTTTGCCAGGTCATAAAAACGGGGCTGCCCCTGCATTTTTTGTTTCCTTACATTGGTCAGGTTTATACTGCTTCGCTTGGTATAATCCTGGGCGATTCTTTTTATGGAATCCCTTTCTACCTTAGTTTCAGCATTTTTCAAAGCAGATTTCAGAGGGATATCAGGATCCAGCGGATTGTATTGTGGATTGATCCTTGATTCTGAAAATCCTATGAACATAGGTATCGTAACACCTGCCTTCTCGGGAAAGAACTTCCCAAGTTCCAGGTTTGAGGAGATATTATAAGCGTATATATCTTCCAACTGCCTTTCATTAACCTTTTTCTCAATACTACCAAAACCATGTTTACTCGTATTTCCTGCCAGCGTAACGGTTCCAAGATCAGCAAGTTTAACTGTCATCCGGGCATTTGCAGCCCATCCACCATTCTCATTGAAGTCCGTCAGCCTTAATTCATTCAGCCAGATCTCACCGGATTTGGGCATGCCATCATCCTCGTTGGGATTATTTCCTGCTTTCGGATTCCGGACTCCCAGCATGATGGTACGGATATTGCTGAGGTTGGGATTCCCCTTGACACTTACCTTGTTTCCTTTTCCATCAATTACGCTGAATACAGAATTATAATCAATAGAGGAACTGGTCACTCTCATATTGTCATTCCTGGCCTGTTTTACATCCTGGAAAATCGTCAGAACGATCTCAAAGCGGTTTTCTGTTGGCCACACAATCAGGCGGTCGTTACCGTCATCATTATTATAGAATCCCGGGGGTGTGACCTTCATGGAGACCTCATACTCGTAATAATTGTTTTTATAATCAGAACCCAGCCTGATAAAGGCAACCAGGTCATCATCATTCAGTATCTCTTCTTCAAGTGCTTCTGCATGGACCTCCATCTGGAGTTTCCCATATTGCCGGATATCCAGGGAAGTGTTCTTATAAACCGCCCTGGCATCTCCATCGTCAAGTCCCTGTACCTTCAACAGCAGGGATTGCTCATTTAGCTGGCGGAGCTGTGGGTTGGTCGGATCGATCACCCGGTCAATTCCCGGGGGTAGTACATAGTTAACAGGTGTCTTTCCGGCATTTTCCTCAATATTTACAGCAGAAACATCCAGGATCCCGTCTGAAGGTTCCGGTGTAGACAGATTTTCTCCACCTTCGGTGATCTCAAACTGGTATCTTCTCCAATCACCCCTCACCAGGTCAAGCCTGGCGAAACGAAGTGTAACGGGATCATCAAATCCGTTCAGATACATACGCATGAAGCGGATCGATTTGAAATCCCGGATGGCTCCGACCCTGACTTCGTATGAATGGATGGGTATACGGAACTGGTACCAGTCGACAGTTGATTTTGTACCATTGGGGAAATCAGAACTCTTGGTCACCTTATCGGTGATGAAATTCTGTCCCACTTTCATGCTACCAGGCCTTAGGTTAACGAGGTATTCATAGTAGCTTTCCTTCTCATTAAGGGTATTGTCCCTGTTAATGTCCTCTACATCCGGCAGTGTGGATCCCGAGGTAGGATAAGCTTCCACTGATTGTTCCGAGGTAGGGGAGTTTCCCTGGTGGCCGTTATAATCCCGGTAACGGTCAAGGATCCCAACTTCCGCCTGGTCATAATCAGTACCCCTGAAGTAATGGTAGTTATCCTGTGATGGATCATCCTGGGCCAGTTGATAAGCGGGTGAATTTACCCCGTGTATCAAACCCAAGCTGTCCAGATAATCACTGAAGAAGTCCCTTTCTTCGTTATCATTCAATCCGTCGAGGCCGATATCCTGGAATTCCCTGGAATTAGGATCATTGTTGAAGGCGTTGACGAGGGACTGAACCAGGGGGACGCGGCCCCATACCGTGGTGTCGACCAGGGTAACCTCCTCACTGGGAGGCAAGCCGTTTTCAAAAGCCTTTCGCGAGTCTCTCAATATATCCTCTGAAATTTCACCCAGGTTAAAGTACAATTCACCTCCGGCATGTTCAGGATCCTCTACAAATGGATCCATCAACCAGAACTCAATGAACTCCACATTTGCAGTTTCAAAGTCATTGGTCATGATCTCCCTCATGATCCCTCCCCAGCGCTGTTGAGGATTCAACAGGCTCCCGTTGGCATCTACCTCGGTCGTGTAATTATACAGACCCTTCTCCTGTGGATAGAAGGATAAGTTCAATATAGAAATGTTGGTTGGTACGCCGCTGGGATTTTCTTTGTTAGGGAAAATATCTGTTTCAAAAACCTCTTCAACAAAGTGACTTGATTGCGTATTGGGATCAGCCTTGATATGTGGAGGAGTCAATGAATTGTTACGCAGGAATAAAGGATCGATCACATAATAGGAAAATTTTGCACGGTTAAAATTGTATCGCCAGTCATTTACATCGATTCCTTCAGAAAACCTTCCGACCGGTGTACTGGCATAAACCCATGCCGCAAAATTCTTCATGTCAATGGATGTCTGGCTGCCTTCAAAGTCATCGATATAAGCCGTCCCCTCTTTCTGGATGGCCTTTGAATGACCTGGGATCAGGTGTGCGAACTCACCCGTAAAGGTGATATTGGAGGGTTCCTTTGTGGAGATTAGCGGGATGGCATCCACCAGGGTGGTCAGGAATTGCGATTCTGTCCGATAAGATCCATCAAACCCCCAGATCGTATTCGAGATTGGTTCATCGCCGATGCTAACTTTCTGGGTCAGGGGCCTTTCGGTCAGGTTCATGATGGTACCGCCAAGGCGGAAATCATCAGAAATACGGTAATCCAGGTGGGTCCCCAGCAGGGTTTTGGTCTGAATGGCGAAAAGGGAAGTACTTTCCATGGATACCCTTATAGGAGTACCCGATTCCAGGAGACCCTGGTTAATAATGGTTACGCTTCCAACCATATAATCCACCGTATAATCCACATTTTCGGTCAGCTGTCTGCCGCCGGCTGTTACAACCACAGAACCCTGAGGGATATTCATGGCATTCAGCATGATCTCAGAACTGCTCGAGGATTTATAGGTCCCGGCAAGGATAAACTTGTTTTTCTCAGCGATTTGCGAGGCAACCGTCCGGGTTGAATCATATAATTCATCAAACACATATTTCTCGGCGATAGCATCATCATTGATCTCCTTTCTTAGGTGATCCCCGAAGGGTTCCAATACAGGAAAAATGATCCTGCCATTGCCTGGATTTATGGTAATTCCATTGATGAAATCGAATCGCCCGTCCGGCAATGGATCAAGCTGATCATTCAGGTTATCGAGGTTTAATACCCTGAGCAGGATCTGGTCTTTAATCTCGCCTTCAGGTAGATAATTAACAGTGGTCCCCGTCTGATCGTCATTATACAGTATTTCCAGTATAAATTCATCAGGATTTACCTGGAAAGCTCCGATGGCATAGATGTTTTTCATCATCAGTTCCCAGGTGGGCAGCTGTGGTGTAAGGTTGGTCCCCTTCAGCAGTTTAACAATCAATGTAGTTGGGGCTGTTACTCCATCAGACGATAATTCCCCGACTTTAAAGGTTTTTCCGTTAAGGGTGTATTCATAGGCTACTGCCAGCACTTCATCGGAATTCAGGGCGGCATTCAGAGATATGTAACCAAGTTTTGAATTGAGGGTAAATTCCCTCGGAGATAATTTCCGGGCATTTTCAATTTTCTCATAATCCTGTCCGGCCTTGAATCCAGGCCGTAATGGAGCAAGTGCCGAAGTGATTAAATTTATATTCCGGATCCCTGAATAGGTAGTTGTCATCTCCTGGTACTGGGTGTTCAGTTCGTTCCTGGGATTATTCCCTACCTGTCCGGGTGTCTGCGACCAGAAATCGGTACCATAAATGTTTCTCTGGTCCTCAGCCAGGTCCATCAGTCCAATAATATTCCTTGAATTTTCGAAATTGCTTGTTTTGTTGGTTATCCAGACCTCGATCTTGGTAATATTTATGCCAGAGTTGATCACCGGCAGACTGGCCAGTGAACGGTCATAGTTATCCTTGTAATAATGTGCAAGGAAGAAATGCCTGTTGGCATCATATTCATCCACATTCAACTCATATTCACTAAGCTGTGCCCCTCCTTGTATATCGATAACCGATGTTTCACCCTTTTGCTGTGAGAATACAGAGGTTACAGTTAGTTTTCCAAATTGTAATTCTGTTTTTAATCCAAAAAGACTCTGGCTTCCCTGGATCAGTGATCCGGACAAGGGAAGGGTTACATCTCCCGCTTCGATCTTTTTGATGATTTCATCTTCTTTTCCTGTGTATTCCAGCTTGGTTTTATTTTCGAATTCAAAAGTTGCCTCCGTATTGTAATTTACACCCAGTTTCATCTTGTCTCCAATGGTCCCGGTAACATTCATCTGTATTTTCTCTTCGAAGGTAAAGGATGGGGTGCTCCGTAATCTTTCGGAAATGGTAGGATTGTCAATTTTCGAAAGGTTGAAACCAAATATCAATTCAGCGTAACCCTGGGGAATGATGTTGATTGTATTATTACCAAATACCCGGTCAAATGCTTCCCCGCCAACATTGATGGTCGGAATTAATGAGGCCTGGGTCTCCAAGTTGTCATTTCCCCTGCGTTGCTTCCAGTACTGCCTTGTGGCCTGGTTCATCTCAAAGGTTCTGTATTCATCAAAGGACATTACACGCGATGGACGATAATTGAATCTTCCAACTTTCTCAGAAAAAACATAGGAATTGGTCCTGGGGTCATAAACAATATCTGACTCGATATTGGAAGGATTGCTGAGGAATAGAGGTGAAATATCGCCTGGATCAGAAATGTTGCCATCAGGATCCTCCCTGAAGGGATACCTCAGGTCTATACTGTCCTGTGTTGCTTGTGCCCTGACAGCGGACGAAAAGACAGCTGACAGGGTAAAAATAATGACAGGAACAGCCATGTATTTTATACCCCTCTTCAAAAGTTAGGCTGATGGTGGTTAGCTAATTCAAAGTTTTTTAAGGGCTTCTTTAATCAACTCTTCAACAATAAGCTGATCATTACCTTTGAGGACCTGATCAAGGACTTTCTCCACAGTTTTCTTAGTAAAACCAAGATTAACTAAAGCAGATAACGATTCTTCTTTGATAGTATTGCTTTTCGGAGGGAATAATTGGTCCATTTCTGCAGCCTTACTGATCTTTCCTTTCAGATCAACGATGATGCGTTGTGCGGACTTGGCCCCGATTCCTTTGATCTGTTGCAGCTCCAGCACATTAGCTTCATTGATCGCCTGTTGGATCTCCAGTGGACTCAAAGAAGACAGGATCAGCCGGGCTGTATTTGCACCAACCCCTGAGACAGAGATCAGTTGGCGGAACACTTCCCGTTCTTCCTTGTTGATAAATCCGAAAAGGACATGTGCATCTTCCCTTACGATCTGATGGATGAAAAGCTGACAGGGCTTCTGGTCCGGGAGAAGGCTGTAGGTAAAGAGGGATATATTGATAAAATATCCGACATTACCAGTTTCCAGGATAATAAAAGTGGGCGTTTTCTCAACGATATCCCCGGTAATAAACTCGTACATGTTTAGTGGCTAAAGTATAAAAGCCTAAAAATAACAATTTACTGTTAATACCGGTTGCTTAGTGGGAATCTTCCTCTTCCTGGTATTGTGCATCAATGACAGAAATGGCTGTCATGTTCACGATCTCACGAACGGAACTTTCCAGATGCAGGATATGAATAGGTTTCCTGATCCCCAGCAGAATTGGTCCGATCACTTCCATGCCGGCCAGTTCATGCATTAATTTATAGGCAATATTGCCTGAACTGAGGTTTGGGAAAATAAACGTGTTTACATCCATATCCTGTAACTTCGAAAAAGGAAATTTTTTCATGCGTAATTCCTTGTTGGTTGCGAAATTTGCCTGTATTTCCCCATCAACGACAAGGTCGGGATGATCTTTGTGAAGGATATTGACAGCCTCATGTACGCGGGTCGGACTTCCGGTGCGAATGGCACCAAAATTGGAATAGGATAACAATGCTATCCGTGGCTTAATGTTGAATTTCTGTACTTCGCGATGTGCCAATAAGGTTACATCCACCAGTGTCCTTGCAGAAGGTGATATATTAACAGTTGTATCTGCAAAAAACAGGGGCCCTTTTTTTGTGATCAGTATATACATGCCAGCAATACGGTCCTGTGGATTATTGGTCCCGACAACCTGCAACGCCGGCCTGATTGTATCAGCATACTTGCTGGTAAAGCCACTGAGAAAGGCATCAGCCTGACCTGTTTCAACCAGCATGGAACCAAAATAATTTCGCTGAAACATCAATTCCAGAGCTTCATCATAGGTTAGTCCCTTTCGCTGCCGCTGCTCAAAGAACAAACGGGCAAATTCCTTCCGTGTATCCTGTTCATCATCACTTATCGGATCAATGATCACTGCATCCTCCAGGTCCAGGCTGTTTTCCTTGATGAGGCTTGTGACCTTTTGTTTGCTGCCCAGCAGGATTGGTTTTGCGATTCCCTGATGGATCACGGTCTGGGCTGCCTTCAGGACCTTAAAATTCTCTGCCTCGGCAAATACCACCCGCTTTGGATCCTGTTGTGCCTTATTGAGGATCACCCTGATCAGACGACTGTCCAATCCAAGCCGCTGGATGAGTTCTTCCCTGTAGGCATCCCAATCTGTAATCGTCTTGCGTGCCATACCAGTGTCCATCGCCGCTTTTGCCACGGCAGGAGCGACAGAAGTTATAAGCCTGGGATCGAGTGGTTTCGGGATGATATATTGCCGGCCAAAGACAATGTTCTTTACCTTGTATGCCGTGCTGACAATTTCCGGCACATCCTCCTTGGCAAGTTGGGCAAGCGCCTTTACTGCAGCCAGTTTCATCTCATCGTTGATCTCCCTGGCCCTTACGTCGAGTGCTCCCCGGAAGATGAATGGGAATCCGAGAACATTGTTTATCTGGTTGGGATAATCTGATCTACCAGTAGCAAAAATGAGATCATCGCGGGCCGACATGGCTTTCTCGTAAGAGATCTCAGGATTCGGATTGGCCATGGCAAATACGATTGGATCAGGAGCCATGGTCTTTAACATTTTCGGGCTTAGCACATCAGCCACAGATAAGCCCAGAAATACATCACGCCCTTCAACCGCTTCTTCCAGGGTAACTTTGTCCGTCTCAATAGCGAATTCCATTTTATATTTATTCAGGTCGGTCCGTTTCTTACTAAGGACGCCTTTGCTGTCAACCATCATCACATTTTCCTTTTTCACTCCCATGGCTACATATAGCCTGGAGCAGGATATGGCGGAAGCGCCGGCACCGTTAACCACCACTTTGAGATTTTCGATCTTCTTTTCAATGATTTCCAGTGCATTCAATAAGCCGGCTCCGGAGATGATGGCCGTTCCATGCTGATCATCATGAAAGACCGGAATATCCAGTTCCTTAATCAATCGTTGCTCGATCTCGAAACATTCAGGTGCCTTAATATCTTCCAGATTGATCCCGCCGAAGGTAGGTGAGATGGCCTTCACATGTTCAATGAACTTTTCCACATCAGTGGTATCAATTTCGATATCAAATACATCCACATCAGCAAAAATCTTAAAGAGCAGGCCTTTCCCTTCCATGACAGGTTTGCCTGCCAGGGCACCAATATTTCCAAGGCCCAGAACAGCTGTACCGTTGGAAATTACCGCAACAAGGTTACCTTTTGCAGTATATTTATATACATCATCCGGGTTTTTCTCGATCTCAAGGCAGGGTTCGGCTACTCCGGGAGAGTATGCCACTGAAAGGTCCCACTGGGTACTGTGTGGTTTGGTTGGAACTACTTCAATCTTTCCAGGTCTGCCCTCTGAATGATAATTCAGGGCATCTTCTTTGGTAAATCTGATCATATTCTGATAGCATTTAGGGATTTCAAGCAAAGCTAATGAATATCCTTGTATGAAGGATTGTTGAGTTGGCAGCCAAAGGGCTAAAACAGGATGTTATTAAACAGCAGAGAATGGATTAGTCAAGGTCTGAGATATCTCTATCGGGCAGAGGATTGCTGGTAAACTCTTCGTACTTCAGCCTGTTCTGATATATGTCACATGCCATATAAAGTGCCTTGCGGAAAGAACCAAAACGGGCCCGATTAGTCCCTGCAATTTCAAAAGCTGTTCCATGGGCAGGGGAAGTGCGGATAATGGGAAGGCCTGCTGTATAATTGACCCCTTCATCTGGTATCAGGGTTTTGAAAGGGATCAGTCCCTGGTCATGATACATTGCCAGAATGCCATCAAACCTGGTAAAATCACCGGAACCGAAAAAGCCATCTGCCGGGAATGGCCCGAAAACCGTAAAGCGATCTTCCTTTGCTTTTTCTATGGCTGGAATGATCATTTCGTTTTCCTCAATTCCAAGCATTCCTTCTTCACCGGCATGCGGATTTAGACCCAGTACAGCAATGCGGGGTTTTCTGATCCCGAAGTCTTTTACGAGAGAATCATTCAGGATTTTAAGCTTTACCAGGATATCTTCAGTACTTATCCTTGCCGGTACCTCGGCCAGCGGAATATGACTGCTTACAATACCTACTTTCATCAGGTCACCTGCCATAAGCATCAATACTTCCTCGGCATCGAAGTAATCTTGAAGAAATTCGGTATGACCAGTATAATTAAAATCATCTGATTGAATATTAAGCTTGTTGATGGGGCCTGTAACAATGGCCTGGATCTTATTATTCTTCAGGTCTGCAACTGCCCGCATCAACGCCTGTCGGGAGGCTTCCCCTGCTACAGGTGTGGATTTACCCAGCTCAACCCTGACATCATCATCGACGCAATTAATAATACTTGCCCTTTTCGTATTGGCTTCTTCGGGGGATTTGATGCTGCTCAGGTTGAAATTGTCGATATCAAGGGCTTTCCGATGGTATGCAGCAACTTTTGGTGAGCCGTATATTATGGGTGTGCAGATACTGTAAATGCGGCTGTCAAGCAAGGTTTTAATAAGTACCTCATAACCAATTCCATTAATGTCGCCATGTGTTATGCCTACCTTGATCATTTTTTAATAGTTTTTGATAAAATCATATAGTAGCCTGACGCCAATACCAGTTCCACCTTTACCACGATAATTATCTCTGGTTTTGATATAAGCCGGACCTGCGATGTCAAGGTGAATATATGGATAGTTGGTAAAATGTTCAAGGAATTTTCCTGCTGTAATTGCTCCGGCATATCTGCCACCAATGTTTTTCAGATCAGCAATATCTGATTTCAGCAATTCGTCGTATTCATCCCAGAAAGGAAATTCGGCAATCCGCTCAAATACGTGCTCACCACTTTTTTTCAATGAATCCATCTTTTTTTTTCCTGCATTGCCCATAGAGACAATGCCGTATTTCCCGATGGCAGCATGTGCGGCTCCTGTAAGAGTTGCCACACTGAAAACAAGCTGGGGATTCAGCTTGTCTGCCCAGGTCAGGGCATCGGCAAGGATCATTCTGCCTTCAGCATCTGTATTCAGCACTTCGACGGTTGAGTTATCAAACATTTTTATTACATCTCCAGGCACATAGGCATTTCCATCGGGGCGGTTATCGGTAGCCGGAATAAGTCCGACAACATGAACAGGAATGTTATTGCTGGCCAGGGCATGAATGGTTCCGACCACAGAAGCTGCTCCGGCCATATCGCATTTCATGTAATCCATGGCGTCGTTTGTCGGCTTCAGGCTGAGTCCCCCGGTATCATAAACCACCCCTTTACCCACCAGGACAATGGGTTTGTCATTTCTTGGCTTTTCAGGTTTCCAGGTCAGAATGGAAAATGTAGGTGGATCTATGCTCCCCTTATTAACAGCCAGTAATCCGCCCATTCTGAGAGATTTTATTTTTTTCTTATGAAATGTTTCAACATCAAAACCGGCTTCCTTACCCATATTTTCAATTTCCTTGGATAATTTAACGGCTGTGAGGGTGGACAGCGGCTCATTCACCAGGTCGCGGGTCCGGTAAACGGCCCTGCAAATCTGATCCAGTTCTTTCACAGCCTTACTGCTGTCTCTGAGAAGAACTTTTATTGTCTTTAGGGAATTGGCCTTATCTTCTTTTTTATTCAGGTATTTATTGAACTGGTAGTTACTTAGCGCTAATCCCTCTGCAAATGCCAGTAAATGATCATTTTTTTTCTCCAGACCGATGAGGGTTACTGAGGTAAGTTTCCGGTCATTCACCAGGTCTGACATAATTCTTGATGCCTTCCTGGTATCTTCAAGAGATGCGAAAGACTTTTTCTGGTCATCGATCAGGTGGACAAGGATCCACCGGGGATATTGATTGAATACGAATTGTTTTTTTTTATTATTAAGACAAAATTTCAGGTACTCTTTTTCCTGGTCTGATTTCAACCAGGGTTTAATTTTGGCAGTGGATTTTCCTATCAGGACAATGCTGTCTTTGGGTCCGGTTCTCGCTGTAACAGTTATCTTCATGGTGCAAAGATAACTTTTTTGTACGATTCTAATTCACAATATCAAAGGTGTAGAGGATGGCTTCAAGCTCCCTGATGTAGAGACGTTTATCCAGGCTGGGGGCATAGACAAAACCTTCGACAGTTACAATCCGGTTCCTTGGTTCATCGAGTATGGTATGGCTGATGAACGGCCCGCCCATAAATGCTTTTTCTAGCCTCCAGAGCCCTCGCATCTCAACCATGTATTCGCCGGTTTTTACGTTTTCGTTGAAAATAACAGGATACTCGGTCTCTGTTTTCATATACGACCCATTTACTGGTCCGGGTACAAATTTCCGTGTGAATTCATTGCGCCTGTTAAGCAGGTAGGCAGGTGTAAAAGTGTTTTCATCAGTATAAGGATAATAGTAGATCAATACTCCCTGGGTCATGTCTGCCACCTCGTGAGTAAGCCAGATGAAATTTGTGGAATCAACGCCTACATCATAACCGGCCGGAACAGAAATGGATACCTTATGCTGTTGCTTCAGCATTTCATCGATTCCTTTGGCCCGGTTTTTTTTATAATTTTCAATGATCCGGTTTCGTTCATCCACCTCGAGCAGGTTTCGCAGTTTATTACTGTTTTCATTCAGATAGACGATCGTTGTGGAATCCTTGGGACCGACCACCTTGATCAATAATTGTGGATGTGCCCAGACATTGCGCTGGACAATAATCCTGGGTTCAGTATGTTGGTTGGAAATATCCGTCAGGATAATGTTCCTGTGGTTTTTGAATATCCTGTTAAAACCATCGGTAGGAATATGGATCAATGTATAGCTTGGCTCATCGGAAGGCAGGGCCTCTACGGGCTCATTACAGAAAGCTGCAAAGAACTGTCCCAGATTTGATTCCCACAAATAGGGATCGATTACCAGGATAATTTCACCTGGCTTCCCGGTGACCATTGGAAGTAATCCTTTTCTTTCCTTCTTGGTACAGCCTGTGATCAAAATAAGAGAGATAAAGGATAGGACAATGATGATTCTGCGCATGACTGGAAGTTTAGATGTATATGATAATCAGCTGAAAGCACACAAAATTCAAGCCAAAGTTATGAATTTGTCAGCCATATATTTTGAAAATGTCAACAGGGCAGGTTCCTGGAATGACCCGGTCATGACCTGCACACCAAAAGGCATTCCGTTTGTATGGTTTCCAAGGGGAAGGGATATGGCCGGAATCCCAGCCAGATTCGCATGTGTGGTAAAAATATCCTCCAGGTAAAGGGCAACCGGGTCATCCCCCATGGTTTTTAACTCAAAGGCTGTCCTGGGAGTGGTAGGCAGCAGGATTATGGGATAGGAAGAAAGGATCTCAAGGGTCTTGTCCCTGATCAGTCTTCTGACTTTCTGGGCCTTACCGTAGTAAGCATCATAATACCCTGTACTCAGTACGAAAGTACCGGTCATGATCCTTCTTTTTACCTCTGTTCCAAAACCTTCACTCCTTGATTTGATATAGATATTTTTTGCATCGGAAGCTTCATCTGTCCGGTGACCATAGTGGATACCGTCATACCTGGCCAGGTTGGAAGAGGCTTCAGCGGTGGCCATTACATAGTAAGCCGGCACCAGCGTTTCGAGGTAGGGAAATGAGACAGGGTCGACCTGGTAACCTTCATCCCTGAGCGCGTCAATGATCTCAACCATTCGCTCCCTGATCTCCCCATCCAGTCCGGGATGATCCAGGGGTTCCTGCAGGAAGGCGATGCGTTTTGGAGAAGGGGCAGTCAACTTTGAATAGGCAGGGACAGGCTGATCCGAGGCGGTACTGTCATATGCATCCGGACCGGCGATTACTTCCAGGATCAATGCAGCATCATTTATGTTCCAGGTAATGGGACCAATTTGATCGAAAGAAGATCCATAGGCAATTAATCCATACCTGCTTACTCTGCCATAGGTGGGTTTCAAACCTACCAGTCCACAAAAAGATGCCGGTTGCCTGACAGACCCCCCGGTATCGGATCCAATGGATGCAAGGCAGAGGTCAGCGGCAACGGCCGCTGCAGATCCACCGGATGATCCACCTGGAACCTTTCCCGTATCAAGGGGATTCAGTACAGGTCCATAAACAGAAGTTTCATTGGTACCACCCATGGCAAATTCATCACAATTGGTACGGCCGATAATGATCGCATCTTCCCTGAGAAGACGTTCTACTACGGTGGCATTGTAGACTGACTGGTAGTTTTGCAGTGATCGCGATGCTGCAGAGACCGTTTGCCCCTTATAGCAGATATTGTCTTTGAGTCCGATTACCATCCCCGCCAATTTGCCGGCTTTGTCCCGGCTGATCTTATCCTGGATTTCCGCTGCCCTGTCCAGTGCTTCTTCATCGAATACTTCAACAAAAATATTCAGGTTTTTTCGCTGATCGATTCTTTCCAGGTATGATATTATAAGGGATGGAAGATCCAGTTCCTGCTGGTTGATTACCTCCCGGATTTCATTTAATGATCTGTAGGGTAGCATTTTGGACATAAAAAAACCTGTCATGTCCAATTCTTAAGGAATGAATGACAGGTATCAGTGACTGATATAAATCGAATCTATTCCTTTTCGATCTCTTTTTCTGTATCTTCTTCTGCCGTGTCGTCTTTGGTGGCTTTTTTAAATTCCTTCAAGCCCTGACCCAGACCCCTCATTAGTTCAGGAATTTTTCTCCCTCCAAACATTAGCAGAACCACCAGGACGATCAGCACGATCTGCCAGGGACCCGGTATTCCAAGAATAATTAAAAGTTCCATCATCTTCATTTTTAACTTCGACCATACAAATGTAGTAATAATATCTATTTCCGGAACAATTGCACCACATCATTGCCGTTGGCATAAAGCAGCAAGGCCAGAAGAATCAGCATGCCGGTGATCTGGGCGTATTCCATGAATTTATCCCCTGGTTTCCTGCCACTGACGATTTCATAAAGCAGGAACATCACATGCCCCCCATCCAGTGCGGGAATTGGCAGAAGATTCATGATGGCCAGAATAATGGATAAAAGGGCGGTCATTTCCCAGAACGCTTCCCAATTCCAGACTGTCGGGAAGAAACTTCCGATCTTGATAAATCCCCCAAGGGATTCATATGCCTTGGTTTTAGGTGTGAAGATCAGTTTTAGCTGCTTCAGGTAGCTTATGGCGTTTCCGAAGCCTTTGCTGATGCCGGCAGGTATCGCTTGCAGAAATGAATATTCGATATTTACCAGTTCAAAGAAGCGACCCAAATCCCCAACAGGCCAAACACCTATCTTTCCATCCTGAGTTGCCCGGAAAGAGTAGGTAATATTTTCATTTTCCCTTAAAACCGTCACTGCCACCTCCTGTCCCTTCAAATCATACATCATGGTCCGGAATTCATCAAAAAACTGTATCTCGGTATCATTCAGGGCCACAACCTGGTCATCCTGCTGAATACCGGCTTCCCTGGCCGGTGATTCCTTACTGAAATCGTCCACAATAAAAGGAATACGGGTGGTAATGAAAATTTCACTTTTCAGCAGGGGTGCAAGATGCTCCTCAAGGATGGGGATGTCGACCACCCGTCCATTCCTGTCAACCTGGATTGAGCTGGCTCTGTTAACTACTATATCATGGAAGATCTTGTTGAAATTATCTATTTCCACATGATCAACCGTAAGTATTTTGTCACCGTTCTGAAGTCCCATTTCAAACGCAACAGAATCGCACATGATTCCGTATGTCACATTTTTAGTAGGCAGGTATTGTTCTCCCCAGATATATAGCGTAGTGGAATAAATACACAAAGCCAGCAGGAAATTGACAAGTACCCCGCCAACCATGATCAGCAGACGCTGATATGCCGGTTTTGAACGAAATTCCCATGGCTGTGGAGGTTTTTTCATCTGTTCCTTGTCCATCGATTCATCGATCATGCCGGAAATTTTCACATACCCTCCCAACGGCAACCAGCCGATACCATATTCGGTTTCCCCAATTTTCTTTTTAAACAGGGAAAACCAGGGATTGAAAAATATATAGAATTTTTCCACCCGGGTCCTGAACAACTTGGCCAATGCAAAGTGACCAATTTCATGTAGAAAAACCAGGATGGATAAACTTAGCAGGAACTGCGCAATCTGAATTATAACATTCATTCTTTCAATTGTAAAATCCAGGCAAAATTATCTAAAAAGATAACTTCCGGCAATTTTTCTTGCCTCAGAATCTGTTTCCACGTAATTATTTAGATCCGGATTGGCAATAAATGCGACGGAATTCATTGTTTTTTCAATCACTTCAGGCATGTTTAAAAATCCCAGTTTCCCTTCCAGGAAGGCATTGACTACCACTTCATTGGCAGCATTCAACACACAGGGTATATTCCCCCCTTTATGCAGTGCCTCATATGCCAGGGCGAGGTTGGAAAAAATTTTCAGGTCGGGGGACTGAAATGTAAGATTTGGATAATCGGTGAAGGAAAACCTGTCGAAATCAGATTTGATTCGTTTCGGGAACCCCAGTGCATACTGAATGGGTAATTTCATATCGGGTATCCCAAGCTGAGCCTTCAGGGAACCATCTTCGAACTGTACCAGGGAATGAATAATGGATTGCGGATGGATAATTACCTCGATCTGTTCCGGTTTCAGTCCGAATAACCATTTTGCCTCTATTACTTCAAGACCTTTATTCATCAGGGATGCCGAATCGATGGTCACTTTGTCCCCCATACACCAGTTGGGATGCTTCAATGCTTCTTCACGGGTAACCTTTTGCAGGTATTCCCGGTCTTTTCCGAGAAAAGGCCCACCTGAAGCAGTCAGGATGATCTTTTCGATAGGATTCATTTCCTCCCCGACAATACATTGGAAAATGGCTGAATGTTCAGAATCCACCGGGTAAATATTAACTCCTTTTTCCAGGGCTGATTTTGTTACCAGGTCCCCCCCCCACCACCAGTGTTTCCTTATTGGCCAGGGCAATATTCTTTCCAGCATTGATGGCCCTCATAGTAGGCTGTAATCCTGAAAATCCCACCAATGCTGACATAATCATATCAACCGAGTCCATTTCAACAATCTGTTCCAGGGCGTCGGTTCCGGCATATACTTTTATTGGCAGGTCTGCAAGGTTCTCAAATACATATTTGTATTTTTCCTCGTTGGTGATTACTACATGGTTGGGAAGGAATTTTCTAGATTGTCTTATCAACTCATCCGCATTATTACGAGCTGTCAGAATTTCAAGCGTAAAATGATCCGGATTCTTTTCGATAACCTCCAGGGTCTGGGTGCCAATCGAGCCGGTTGATCCGAGAATTGCTAAGTGTTTCTGCATTTAAAATACAATATAGGATTGCGGATCGATTGGGGCTCCGTTATGCCATAACTCGAAATGCAGATGTGGACCGGTGGTAAGTTCTCCTGAGTTTCCTATGATGGCGATTGCATCTCCTGCCTTAACTACATTTCCCGATTTTTTCAGGAGTTCAGAATTATGTTTGTATACGGAAATCAAGTTGTTCTCATGCTGAATATGGATTACGTAACCGGTCTCCACGGTCCATGCATCCATGATGACGGTTCCATCCAGGGTGGCCTTGACCACTTCATTTGGTGCCGCAACGATATCTGTTCCGAAATGGTTCTCTGTGGCATTGAATGGCAGGGTTACCAATCCCCGGAGTGGGGCGAAAAAATGAATGCCGGCCAGGTCTGTGGGACTGCGCTGTTGGGACAGGACAAGTAAATTGTATTGTTCCTCTTGCTCGATCTGCATCCTGAGTATGGAATCCTCAATGGATTTGGAAAAAGTAATCGAAGCGGGCTCCATGGAACTATCGCTTATATTAACCAGGTTGGGCGGTTCCTCACCCGCCACAAGTGATTTGATATTGTGAAAATACTGGTCCCTCATCCTGATCTCGTTCTCCAATGAGTCGAGTCGGACGGCGTTCATATGAATGGTTCTCCTCAGATTTCCATCCGGATAACCAGGAATGAGCTGACGGATGCCGGTATAAGCTACCAAAGCAAAAACACCAACCACAATCAGGATGAAAAGACTCGTAGTCAGAACCATAATATTTAACCTCGATAGACGGAGATACCAAACCTCCTCAAGGGTCCTGTCATTGAAGATGATCAGCCTGAATTTATCCCGGAGCCGGTCAGCAAAGGATTTTTTCTGTTGCTCACTCATGATTTAGCCTGTCAGAAAGCACACAAAGTTAATAAATAGTATGAATTGCATATTGATTGGGATTCCTTAAATTTAGGCAGACAGAATAATTAAAAACCAATCCTGAACATCATGAATAATAATGCATCGCATTTTACTCGCAGGGATTTTCTCAGAACTTCTGCCATCGCAGCAGCAGGGATATCAACTGTCCCCTATATTTCATGTTCCGGCAGCACTTTGCCCACTCCGATGACAAGGAGCTTTGGGAAATTGAATTTTGAAGTAACCTCACTGGGACTGGGTGGACAGGCCTCTCTTCAGTGGACATCTGCTTCCGAAGACCCGGTTGAAATTATTATGAAAACTTTCAAACTGGGCGTGAATTATTTTGATACCTCAAATTGGTACGGTCCGAGCCAGACGAATTTCGGGAGAGCTTTCAGAAGGTTGAATCTGATACCCGGACAGTCCAACTATGATGAGAAACTGAGGAAGTCTATTTTTCTCACATCAAAAACCGGTCTCAGATGGGGGAAAGGGGGTTATGATGTAGAGGGAGTATACAGCGGTACAAACGGAGTCTACCCTTCCCATACACTTTACGATGTCAAACGTACCCTGAGCCAGATCTTCGGGGATGGGACAGGGGCTTATCCGGAAGGAGCATATCTTGATATGGTACTGGTTCACAACTTCCAGTATGAAAATGAGGTGGAGGTATGTTTCATGGGCATTGAGGACACGAATCCAGACATGGAGCATATCGGAGCCCTGGCAGCCTTGAGGGATGTCAGGGATGGGACCAACTTGACAGGGATGAATCCTAAGAACGAAAAACTGATCAGACACATTGGATTTTCGGGCCACTGGTCCTCACCGAACATGATGAAAATGATTCAAGGGGACACCTATGATCTCCTTGATGGCATGCTGGTGGCAATCAACGCCAATGACAAGCTCAACCTGAATATGCAGCATAATGTTATTCCTGTGGCTGCCGCAAAAAATATGGGGATCATTGCCATGAAAGTTTTCGCCGATGGCGCCATGTATACCAAACCCGCCAACTGGTCCAATACCTCCGAGCATGTAGTCAGAACAGTAGGAAGTGAGCAGCTTCCCAGCCAGCCACTGGTGCAATATGCCCTGACCACTCCCGGGATCCATACCGCAATCATCGGGATCGGACATGTGGATGATGATCCGGCCAGATGCCAGCTTCACCAGAACTTCCTCTCTGCCCAGATTGAACCGGATGGACTGGGTGAAGGGGACCGTAAAAACATCGAGCAGATGGCACTGGCTGCCAAAGAAGGCAAAACCAATTATTTCCAGGTAAAAGAGGGTGGATTGACTGCCCCCACAAAGCCGGAAATTAAACAGGAAATGATGGGGGATGACAGGGTGGTGACCCTGGCCTGGAACACAGCCCTGGCGGGTGATGAACCCCTCAAGAGCTATGAGATATGGCGTGATGGGGAAAAAGCAGGGGAATTACCCCACCAGCCACAGACAGGTACGGCTCCCTTCCATTTTGAAGACAAGCCAGGCAACCGGTCTGCTCATGCTTACAAAATAGTAACCGTGGATGCAGCAGGTAATAAAGCAGCATCAGACATACTATCAGCAAGATCAATATAAAGTCAATAATGCCATAATAACAGTCAGGTAATAAAACACCACTGAAAATGCTGGCATTAACCAGCATTTATAGGCGGTATATTTATTACCTAACTATCATTAAATGAGTAATAAACATTACAATAAGATTTAGCAGAAAACAGCATTTTCAAGCTGCTACTTTATTACCAGGCAGTCATTATTCTTCAACGTAAATAACAAAGAAATGGAGCGGCTCCTGGCGCAATGGGATATATCCCTTTCATCACTATCACAGCACAGCGCATGAAGTACTGGGTGTTTACAAGGGAGAAGCCCGCGTTCAGTTCGGGGGTAATGAGGGCCCCATATTTACCGTTGAACCTGTGGATATCGTTATCATACCAGCTGCTTGAATTATGGAATTCCTGATCCCGAATTAACCCGGAAAGAAAACACATCGGGACGGTTGTAATGCCCGGCCACATCGAATTCATATTTTCCCCTGATCACCTCCTCCAGGTCGAGATCGGCATAGAGAATTCCTTCCTCATTTAAAATCGGACCTGCAAGCACTTTTCCCCCAGGCTCCACGATCACGCTGCCCCCACAACAGGAAATGGTTGAAGGATCGGAAATCATCGTCCGTATATCATCAGGATAAGCATCCATGGTGATCAGCTGATTGCATCCGAGCACATAGCATCTGCCTTCTGTTGCTATATGCTGCAGGGTATTTTGCCAGCTGTCACGGCAATCTGCCGTAGGCGCCAGGTAGATCTGCACACCCTGCAAGTACATGGCCATCCGGGCCAGGGGCATATAATTCTCCCAGCAAATGAGTCCACCGTAAATCCCAAACCCATTATCAATAACCGGAAGGGTTGATCCGTCCCCCTCACCCCAGATCAGGCGCTCCGAACCTGTAGGTTTGAGTTTACGATGTTTGCCAAGGAATTTTCCATCTGAACCAAAATAAAAAATGCTGCAATACAGTGTTCCACTTTTATCTTCCTTTTCAGCTACTCCAATAGCAAAATCTGCCTGTAATTCCCTGGCCATCTTCTGCAATTCCTTAAACCTGGCATCTCCAATAGCAATTGCGTTTTGATAATACCTGGCGTATAAATCCCTGCCTTCCTGTGAACGGCTTCCAACTACTGCTCCGAAGGTCAATCCCCTGGGATACCCGGGCAGGAATGCCTCCGGGAACAAGACCAGATTTGGGGATTCAGCTTTGATCCCGGTAATGAGATCCCACATTTTTGTGATGGTT
>DAOWJB010000251.1 GCA_030640625.1 Bacteroides sp. | reverse complement strand
GCGGCAGGTTTCCCCGGCCCTGGACAAAATTTCCAATGCTGTAATGGCCTGATCCTTCCATATCATATCCAACTCAAAACCGCCGCGGGCGCATACCCCTGCAAACCTGCCCTCATTCCAGAGATCCGGCAATGCCGGCAGCAAGTCGATGATACCTTCATGTGACTGAATAAGCATCTCTGTGATGCCTGCCGCAACACCCTGGGTACCATCTATTTGAAGAGGTGTAAAACATTTAGCGAAAAGCTGGGGATAGCATTGTTCCTTGATATAGCCTGTAAAAACCTTTTCGGCCCTGTTTCCATCATATAACCTTGCCCATAGGGCCATTTTCCATCCCCGGGAAAAGCCCGTGCCTCCATCCCCCCTTTGTTCAAGAACAGCCTTGCATCCATCGATGAACTGGGGGGTCCTTTTTGCAGAGATAACATTTCCCGGATACAGACCATACATATGGGAAAAATGCCGGTGTTTGTCCTCCAGTTGTTCCAGGTCTTCTGTCCATTCCTGTAGTGTTCCGTCTTTTCCGATCTGGGGGGGGACCAATCTCCTCCTGGCTTCAGCCACCTCTTCAGCAAACCCCGGGTCAAGTCCCAGTACATCTGCCGATTCTATGTAATACGCAAACAGATCGCTCAGGATCTGCATATCGATTGAGGATCCATAACAGATGGTTGTGAAATAGTATGAACCCGTCACCTCATCGAAGAAATACCGGTAGCCGGGCCCTTTGGGCGGGTTCTCAGGTGATGTTGAGGGATTTGTTACCAGCCATTTGCCATTCGGATGTTCAACCAGGAAATCCATAAAGAATTGTACAGCTCCCCTGATGACCGGATAAACATCTGCCAGGTATGCATTATCCCGGTTATAGAGATAATGCTCATATAGTTGGGTGGTGAGCCAGGCACCTCCTGTTGTAAAGGTCCCCCAGGTAGGTCCATCCATGGGGGCGGCCACCCTCCAGAGATCGGTGTTCTGGTGAAATACCCAGCCACCGGCACCATAATGCTCCCTGGCTACCTGTGAACCCTGATCCGTTAATTCTTTGACCAGGGTAATCAGTGGCTCGGCACATTCGGAAAGATTTCCAGTTTCAACCGGCCAGTAATTCATTTCCAGGTTAATATTGGTCGTATATTTTGAATCCCAGGAGGGATTCATGTTTTCATTCCAGATACCCTGAAGATTGGCGGCTTCTGTTCCGGGCCTTGAGGCAGATATCAAAACATAGCGGGCAAAGTTGTAGCACAGCGAAGCCAGGTTCGGATCCGGATTATATTCTATACCAGCCATCCGCTGATCGGTTGGAAGATAGGAGTTGCCGGTTCTGGGCAATTCAAGTGAGACCCTGTTAAAAAATTGCTGGTAATCCTTAATGGCTGCATCAACCATCGAAGCATAGGTTTTACCCCCAAGCTGGTCAAGATACTTCTGTATGCGAGCCTCCTGGTTTCCACTTACATCCTTATAATTTACAAAGTTGGTAGCCGCGACTATGTAAAAGGTAACGGCATCAGCCTTATCAATGTTCAGGTCTACCCCATCCACTTTCATGCTTCCGCCATCGGCTATGGCTTTTAGTTGCGCCCTATACCTTAACTTTCCTTCCACACCCATGTAATCGGCTGATTTTCCATTGACCATTAAACCGTCTTGTCCCACCCCATCCATCCTGAAATAATCTGTTGCATAGTTTGAATGTGCCTGGTTTCGGCAGCCCCTTAGCTGGGCTCTGAGTGATATGCTCCCTGGTCTGCTGGCAGTTAACCTTACCAGGATTACCTGGTCAGGTGCCGAGGAAAGTATTTCTCTGCGGTATCTTATTCCTTTCATTGTATATTCCACACAGGAGACACCTGTCTCAAGGTCCAGCCATCTTTTATAGTCAGAGACCTCTTCCTGGTTTTCGAAAAACAGGTGCAAGTTTGCTAGTGATTGGTACTTGGCCTGCTCCACCGGGTACCCCATCAAATATCGGCCGAACAGTTTATGCGCTTTCAATGGCTCACCTTCAAAAAGATATTTTTGGATCTCGGGCAACACTTCGGCACCTCCACTGACCACGGTAGAATAAGGTCCGCCCGACCAGTAAGTTTCCTCATTAAGTTGGATGCGTTCCTCAGCCACCTTTCCAAATACCATCCCTCCCAGCCTTCCGTTCCCGACCGGAAGTGCTTCTTCCCATTCCTCTGCCGGGGCTTCATACCACATAAGGGTGGCTGGATTAAAGTCTTTTTTGTCTATCCTGGCAGAAATGCCTTGTCCCTGGCCAAAAATATGCATTGCGCTGCCAAGGAATAATGACCATAAGAGGATTGTTGCTTTGTACATACCTTAAGGTTTTTGTTACCCGTCCTGATCAATTTTAATCCGGTACGAGAATTTTTCGTTGCCGGAAAATTTTTCCGGAGTGGCTGCCACCACAAAATAGATCTCCGATTCTGATGAGTCGGCATTGATTGTTATTTTACCATCCTGGGGGCCTGACATATCAAGGCTGTAATAAGTTCTGCCGTCTCTGCCAATGCTTACTATCCTGGCTCTAAAAACAGCTGTTGTACCTTGTCTTCCTTTCCTGTCGCCATTCAGGTGAAAGGTATATGTGGCAGTCCCGCGATTTATAATCTTATATACATTGTATCCCCAGTTCCGTGTAACATGAATACTATCGGGCCGGTACCAGTTCCCTCCTGTTCCCATGTTATCAAAAGTATGTACAATCCTGTGAACGTCAGTGGAATCACCGTACCGGACAAGGTCTTTTTCGCTTCTTTCCGCTGTTCCGGGACTGAGGTAGTCGAATCCCGCAGTTGCATGAATGGCCCAGTCTGCATAAAGATTACTCATGTTTGATCCGCCAAGTTGATGATACAGGTATTCCTGCGGGAGTTGGTCTGTACTATCGTAAAAACCCTGTACAAGTATTTCTTCGTCAATCCCTCGTGCATCCGTAAGATAATTCAGGAAAACATTCATCCCATATTGGTGGCATCCTCTCTGCCAGTTATCCTTGTCACCTGCTTCCATATTTTCCCAACTATACCACAGGGGGACATATGGAATGGCGGTTACGGCGGAGGCGGTCACATAATTTGTTTTCTCTTCAGTATTTTTCAGGGCTGCATACCAGTTTGCCGTGGCTTCAATGTACCACTGGCTGTCTCCTTCATAACGGAACCCGGGTGAATTTGCCATATATTGGTAGATATGAAAACCTTCATGATGCAGAAGGTCATCGACCAAAGTTGCATACTTAATGGGAATTGTCTCGAAAGGATATGCATTTGTATCCGTACCCTGTCCGGCTCCCCAGCCATGATGGTTGTACATATCAGAATCATTGTGAAGATAGATATTATAATAATAGCCATCCAAAACATTCGGAGGGTCTGACATTTTATAAATCTCAATGCATTCCTTCCTTATATCACTCATGGTACTTATCACATCCGCAGCCTGGGTGCTATAATCATATCGCTTATCCCACCAAACGACAAAGCATTCTCCTGTCAAATAATCACAGGAGTCAATGCTTGCAAATGTGGATTTTATAGAAAATGAGGTATCTGTTACTGGCTTATTTGTGCATCCGGAAATCAGAGCTGTGACCAATATCAGGGAGACTATGATTTGAAGGCCTGTGAAAGTAGATACGATACCTGGTTTCATGGTCTGGATCACCATCATCATATTACATGCTTATCTTTGGAACATATGTCACCAGAAAGCATTGTATTTTTGAAAAGAGACAGATGGATTGCACAT
>DAOWJB010000155.1 GCA_030640625.1 Bacteroides sp. | reverse complement strand
CTTCTGCTTGCCCGCTGAGCGCCAGCTGCGGTCCCATTACCCTGGATGACATGGACCACTACCTGGAAAGATGGGACATGCAGGCTGAATCTGAAGAACAGAAAGAGGCTTATTTCAAGCAGCACAGTGCACTGGCCCTTTTCGATGACATGTCTGCTGAGCAACTTAAATCAATAAGATGGTATATAGATTGCGGAGATGACGACTTTCTTTACGAGGGAAATTCACTTATTCATATTGCCATGAGGAAAAAGGAAATCCCGCATGAGTTCAGGATAAGGGATGGGGTCCATAGGTGGACCTATTGGCGGGAGTCCCTACCCGAGGTACTCTCCTTCGTATCAGAACGCTTCCATCAGTATTGATTCCCGGTGTAATTTGTCAATTAAACCCATGTAAGATGAATACTAATTTATTTGATTTGTTAAAAATTTCAGGCCTTTGTGCCGGAATGTTATTGCTATGCAACTGTACGGGAACAGTGGACCGGGTCGGATTGCCGGAATCCCCTGCTTATCCCGTAGAATTCTCTCTGTCAAAAACTGAACTGATGGACAAGATCATGGGAGGATGGGCCGGACAGACCATTGGCTGTACTTACGGCGGACCGACTGAATTCAGGTTTAAAGGCAGCATGATCCAGGATTATACACCCATTGAATGGGATGATACCAAAATGGAATGGTATTACATTAATTCTCCTGGACTTTATGATGATATCTACATGGACCTGACCTTTGTTGAAGTCATAGAAAATGAAGGTGTAGACGCACCTGCATCCTCTCACGCCCATGCCTTTGCCAATGCTGAGTACACTTTGTGGCATGCCAACCAGTCTGCCCGCTACAATATACTCCAGGGGATCCAGCCTCCGACCTCCGGTCACTGGGAGAATAATCCGCATGCGGATGACATCGATTTTCAGATCGAAGCCGACTTTGCAGGCTTGATGAGTCCGGGTATGGTCAACCCGGCGTCTGAAATATGTGACCGGGTAGGACATATCATGAATTATGGCGATGGATGGTACGGAGGGGTATATGTTGCCGCCATGTATTCCCTTGCCTTCTATACGGATGACCTGGAACTGATTGTCACGGAAGCCCTGAAAAGCATCCCTATAGAAAGTAATTTCTACGGCTGTATCAATGATGTTATCCAATGGTATTACCAGTATCCTGAAGACTGGAAGCGGACCTGGTTCGAGGCTGAGAAGAAATGGTCATCCGATGTCGGTTGTCCCAATGGTGTATTTAAAGACTTCAACATAGATGCTAAGATCAATGCCGCTTATATTGTGATCGGGTTGCTTTACGGGGAAGGAGATTTTGGAAAAACAGTGGATATCAGCACCCGGTGTGGACAGGACTCGGATTGCAATCCGGCCAGTTCAGGGGGTATACTGGGCACTGTCCTGGGTTACAACAATATCCCTGCCTATTGGAAACAAGGGATAGAGAAGGTGGAGGATATGGACTTCAAATACACCACCATTTCACTGAACGATGCCTATGAAATGAGCCAGAGGCACGCCATCGAAATGATAAAAAGCCATGGGGGAAAGGAGGAAGGGGATGATTTGACCATTCTCCTTGAAGAGCCCGAACCGGTCCGGTTCGAAAAAGCCTTTGACGGACATTTCCCGATTCACAGAATGGATTTTGGATGGGGTGGCAGGAAGCTGGAAAGCGACGGGGATCTGGAGTATAGTTTTGATTTTAAAGGGACAGGCTTCGTTCTCCTGGGAAGGTCGCAAAAATTGCATCCTGAAAAGAAGGATATCGACCTGTTGCTGGATGTTTACATCGACGGTGAGCACTATGAACAGGCTGTGCTTCCCACCTCATATCTAAAACGCAGGAATGACCTGACCTGGAAATACAACCTGGCGGATGACAGCCATAAGGTCCGGATTGTATGGAAAAATCCCGAAGACGGATATGGCATAACCATGGCCGATATCCTTATCTACGGCCCGCAGCTGGTAAACTATGCAAAATAGCAGGAGATTAAAGCAATGACTGGCAAATGAAATACGGTTATTTTGATGACCAGAACAGGGAGTATGTGATTGATTCTCCTGAAACCCCATGGCCCTGGATCAACTATCTTGGTACGGAGGAATTCTTCTCCCTGATCTCTAATACAGCCGGGGGGTATAGTTTCGTTAAAGATGCCAGATTAAGGAGGATCACGCGGTACCGGTACAACAATGTGCCCATGGATACAGGGGGTAAATACCTTTACATCAATGAGGAGGGAGATGTCTGGTCACCTGGCTGGAAACCCGTGAAAGTCCCCCTGGATCATTATCGCTGCCGGCATGGAATGGGCTATACCATATTGCAAAGCGAGCGAAATGGGCTCGCTGTTGAATCCACATTTTTTGTCCCCCTCGGATATAGTGGTGAGATCCACAGGGTAGTACTTGAGAATAAAATAAAAAGAACCCGGCGTTTTAAATTGTTTTCTTTTGTGGAGTGGTGCCTGTGGGATGCATTGGACGACATGACCAATTTCCAGCGTAATTTTTCCACCGGTGAAGTGGAGGTGGAGGGATCGACCCTGTACCACAAGACGGAATACAGGGAACGGCGTAATCATTATGCATTTTTCAGTGTAAGCTCGGAAATCAGCGGTTACGATACGGATCGTGAATCCTTTATCGGGTTTCATAATGGATTTGACTCCCCTGTGGCGGTAATGGAGGGCCGTTCCAGAAACTCGGAAGCACATGGATGGTCGCCCATAGCCTCTCATTGCCTGGATATGGAAATGGGTCCTGGTGAAAAAAAGGAACTCATCTTTATCCTGGGATACGTTGAGAATCCCCGCGACCAAAAATTCGAATCACACCAGGTCATTGACAAACAGAAGGCGCATGAGATGATCCGTGAATACTCCTCTCTGGATGCTGTAGATAAGGCCTTTGAGGATTTGAAGGAATACTGGGATAAATTGTTGTCCATTTACCAGCTCGAACATCCCGATGCCAGACTGGCCCGGATGGTGAATATTTGGAACCAATACCAGTGCATGGTCACCTTTAATTTCAGCCGCAGTGCCTCTTTCTTTGAATCGGGCATCGGCAGGGGAATGGGATTCCGCGATTCAAACCAGGACCTGATCGGATTTGTACACCAGATCCCGGAACGTGCCCGTGAAAGAATCATTGACATTGCCTCCACCCAGCTGGAAGACGGAGGGGCCTGGCACCAGTACCAGCCCCTGACAAAACGGGGGAACGCCCAGACAGGCGGGAATTTCAATGATGATCCTCTCTGGCTGATCCTCTCCACTTCGGCGTATATAAAGGAGACGGGGGACTGGTCCATACTGGATGAGCCGGTGCCCTACGATAACAATGAAACCACCAAACAACCGTTGTTTGATCACCTGAGACGTTCCTTTTACCATGTGGTCAATAACTTGGGCGAACACAATCTTCCCCTGATTGGACGCGCGGACTGGAATGATTGCCTGAACCTGAATTGTTTTTCTGAAGAACCCGGGGAATCTTTCCAGACCACTGAGAACAAAGAGGGGGGGAAAGCTGAATCGGTCTTCATCGCTGGTATGTTCGTCCTGTACGGCCGGGAGTTTGTGGATCTTTGCAGGAGGAGAGGGGAGAAGAGTCTGGCAGATGAATCTGAAAGGCATATCCTGGAAATGGAGAAGGCCATTGAGTCTCACGGATGGGACGGAGAATGGTTCGTCAGGGCTTATGATCATTTTGGGGACAGGGTGGGAAGCCATGAATGCGAAGAGGGCAAAATCTTCATTGAACCCCAGGGAATGTGTGTGATGGCCGGGATCGGACTGAGAGACGGTAAGGCTGAAAAAGCCCTGGATGCGGTAAAAAAATATTTGGATTGCCCCTATGGCCTGGTACTGAATCATCCGGCCTTTACCAGGTATATCGTTAAATACGGAGAAATCACCTCTTATCCTGAAGGTTATAAAGAAAATGCGGGGATCTTCTGCCACAACAATCCCTGGATCATGATTGCCGAAACCAAGATCGGAAGGGGTGAGAGGGCTTTTGATTACTGGCGCAAAATTGCACCGGCCTACCTCGAGGAGATCAGTGAACTTCACAGGATGGAACCCTATGTCTATTCCCAGATGATTGCGGGCAAGGACTCCAACAGGCCCGGAGAAGCTAAAAACTCCTGGCTGACAGGAACCGCTGCCTGGAACTATGCAGCCCTTACACAATACATACTCGGCATCCAGCCGGAATATGATGGACTGAGGATTGATCCATGCATCCCGGGAGACTGGGTAGAGTATAAGGTCAACAGGACATTCAGGGGTAAACGATTCACCATAACCATCAATAATCCCGGCGGTGTTCAGCAAGGTGTTAAATCCATCCACCTGAATGGTGAGAAGATCGAAGGAATCCTACTTCCCATTGAAATATCTAAAGAGGAAAACGATGTAATCGTGGTGATGGGTTGATAATAATCGATTCTTAACTTGCAAACTGATCATGGATTCCCGATCATAGCGGCAAAACCTTGCCATATGTCATTTCCCTTTAATATCTTTGTAAATCTGGTTGAGTAAACAAAGGCAACGTAAATCTCAAAACGATGATTACAGAAAACAGAATCCCCGATAAATTCCAGCAATTATATAATCGGCTCCGAGGTGTCAGATTACCATATAAGATAAGTTTTTTCCTTATCGGTTTAATATCTACCACTTGGTTTTTAGTCAGGGTGATACCCAAACCTTCCCGGGCGAACTACCCATGTGTGAAGGCGGCTGCCCCATTTATGTCCGGATTTGTGATTTATCTTTTATCACTCTCAGGTTCCGTATTGCTCATCAAACGGGCACGTAAATTCCTTTACCAGTCCCGTTACATTGCCGCAGCTGTGGCATTTGTTTCAAGCATTATGGTCTACCTGTTATCCACATCAATACATGCTTTCGATGCACAGGCTGCAGATAATGCAGAACCGGAGGATTTCGTCAGCAATTTACCCTACGGTGAAGGCCTGGGGATTTTTCCCGGCAGGGTGGTATGGGCATGGGACACCGATGCAACAGATGAAAATTGCACGAATGTCCAGAACGACCCAGTTCGGGGTGAGGACGGGTATTTCATGGCCAAGAATAACAAGCAGCCGGTAATTGACTCGATGCTCGATGAGGTTGTTATGAAACTGTCCGGTGCCAGGCGAATTTCGACAGCCTGGGACAGCCTGTTTACAGATTTCAACAGGAGGAAGGGAACAGGGGTACTGTCCTATCAGCAGGGACAGAAAATCTTTGTGAAAATAAACCAGGGTGGAGGTGGCTGGCTCACCGATGATGCCGATTTATCTTTCCTTACATTGAACTGGGCACAGAAATACTATGGCATGGCCGAAACTTCCCCTGCCATTGTGATAAGTCTGCTGGACCAGCTGGTTAATGAATACGGGGTAGCCCAGGAGGATATTTATGTGGGTGATCCTATTGCACATATTTATAAGCATAATTATGACCAGATGGTTGCCGCTTTCCCGGATGTTAAATATGTGGATAGATCGCATTCAGATCTGGGCAGAACACGGCTTACCGTATCCGGCACTCCTTCCATTTTCTATTCCGATAAAGGTGCAACAATGGGTTCTGCCGTGAGTGATAGATTGTATGCAGAATATGAAGATGCTGATTATGTGATCAACGTTGCGGCACTGAAAGCCCATGCGCGTGCCGGCATAACACTTACTACGAAAAATCATTTTGGCACCCATACCAGGGATGGAGCCGAGCATCTTCATCCCGGACTCGTTGCCCCTGAAAACGATATTCCGGAGAGAACAGAATATGGCATGTACAGGGTGCTCACGGATATTATGGGGCATGAAAAGCTTGGAGGGAATACCGTATTGTTTATTGTTGACGGATTGTGGGGTGGGACCGAAGCCGTTGAGAAACCTGTGAAATGGAATATGCCACCATTTAACGGTGACTGGCCAAATTCCATCTTTGCCTCGCAGGACCAGGTAGCCCTAGAGTCGGTCTGCTTCGATTTTTTACGGAATGAATTTACTGATCCTGGTGGACCCGGGATGGCAAGACCCTGGATGGGCGGTGTGGATGATCACCTCCACCAGGCTGCCGACAGTGCATTCTGGCCTGAGGGAGTGGTTTATGATCCTGAAAATGACGGTACCCCTATAAAAAGCCTAGGTATCCATGAGCACTGGAACAACATGTCTGATAAGCAGTATTCCAGAAACCTTGGGTACGATTATGGCATCGAGTTGATGCCCACAAACGCATCCCTGATAGAATCTGCAGTGATGGCAAAGGAAGCCGGCACGGTACCGGTAATCGATGGAGAAGACAGGGATGTATGCTGGGCCAATACCGGTTGGTATTACATTGATCAAACCTGGATTACCTGGGGGGAACATATTGATTCATCTGATTTTAACGGTCGGTTCAAGGTCAGCTGGTCGGAAGGTGAGAATCTCTTATACTACTATGTTGAAATTACAGATGATGCATTTATCGACGGATACATCTTCCCGGATGGCGGGTATCCCGATTTTGACATCGTGGAAATCTTTATTGATGAAGATCAATCGGGAGGTTTACATGTGTTTGATGACAATGCCCAGTGGGGACAGAACAGCGAGAATGCATTCTCCTATCACATCGCAATCGATGCAATAGCAGAAGGAGAAGTTGCATCCTCCTTTGTTGTTTGTGATATTGACGGCACTGACTGGAGCAACAGCATCATAATTGACTATGCAGGCCATTTCCCTGAGCTTGCCATGAAGAAGGAAGGGAATATCTACAAATATGAATTTTCACTCAAGGTGTATGATGACACCTATGATCATTCAGATCCTGAAGCATCCAGGGTCAGCCTTACACTGAACAGGGAAATGGACATGAGTGTTGCCTATTGCGATAATGACCAGGCGGATGGTGAGAGGGATAACTTTTTCGGCTCGGTATGGGTCCCCGAGGAAGCATATAACGACCACTGGATGAACTCCGATGGTTTTGGTTCCCTGAGGTTGGTAGACGAGAGCACAATAATCAATCATGCAGTTTTACTGGTCGATACCATTCCGGATTTTCAGATAACAGAGGTAGGAACACCACACGTAATACATAACGATCTTGCAGCATTGTTTTATGATCCCGATGGGGATTCGCTGGAATATACAATTGAATGTGATGAACCCCTGCTGGATTTCACCATCGATCAGCATGTATTATCTGTAACGGCAAACGCTGATTTTACCGGGAACTGCACGGTTAAACTCATTGCCTCAGACGGGGAATACCAGGTATGGGACATGTTTATGGTCTACCGCGATATTACCGGGATCGATATGAGTTCAGATCCTGGCTCAGCCATTTCATGCTATCCCAATCCGTTTGATGATCATCTAAGCATTGAGCTTGGAACTGATTATTCTGGGACCAGAACAATAACTGTGGATGTTTACAACATGTCGGGAAGGAAAGTCTTTTCCAGGAACCTGATAGGCATACAAGCGGACAGACCTCTGTTTAAACTGGATATGGGTGAGCAACCTTCCGGAGCGTACATCATCAGAATTGATACTGATGTATATACCGGTTCCATGATGATTTTTAAAAAATGACAATTACCAGCTGACAGATGAAAACTTCCTGTTTTATATTAGCATTAATGCTTTTTCTGTCATCATCAGGGAGGGCACAGGATCAGTCCATCAGAAACTACCATCTTAAATCTGATGGCACTTTTGTGGTAAAAGCTGTTTTTATTGAGGACACCGGAATAAAATGGTTTGGGACCAACCATGGACTGTTGCGTTACAACGGGGAGACCTGGATTTACTATACGGACACAGACCATTTAATAAGCAATGAGATCAACACGCTTGCCTTCGAACTGTCCACCGATGGACCCGAGTTATGGGTGGGCACCAATAAAGGGGTCTCTGTTGTGGCCTATAATGTTGATGGGATAACCGGTTCAACAAGCTATACGTCTGCAAACGGAGTCCTGGGAGAAAACATCTCAGCTGTTGCGGTGGACTCAAGGCATAATAAGTTCTTCGGCTCTGAAGCCGGTATCACTTATTTCAACGCAGGCAGCATGGATTCAATAACCTACGCGGATTATCCGGGAAGCCTGGTAAATGCCCCTGTCAATAGCTTTAAAATGTATAATGACAGCCTGTATATAGGCTTTGATGGTGGCATTGGCCGGCTTATTTCAGGTGTGGATGGTGTTACCGGTGCTACCCGTTGGACCAGTGAATATGGCATGACACCACTCTCTGGAAATATCAAATCTATTGAGGTTGATTCCATGGGAAACCAATGGTTCGGAACCGATGAGGGAGCAGAGAAACATGTTGGGTTACAGGCCAAGAAAAACTGGTTCCTCTATACCACCGAAGAGGGACTTATTCACAATCATGTATTATCCATTACAGATGATGGACTGGGTGGAATGTGGTTTGGGACCTATGGAGGAGCTTCGCATTTCCATAACGATGAGTGGACTTCATATACAACTACTGACGGTCTGGCAAGTGACACCGTTCATGATATTGCTGTTGATACTGACGGTTCTGTCTGGTTTGCAACGCAAAGGGGGATCTCCCAGCTTTACGGTTCGGATTTTATATACCAGTATACATCAATCTATAACAGGCAAGCAGGCGGCCTGGATATCAAATCATACTATGATGCATGGGAGGATGCCATACACCTGTCTTATGATCTGCAAACTCCTGAAAGCATTACGGTAAGCTTATATTCCATCGACGGGATCCTGTTCAAGCAGTGGAAGAATCTATCCTCAATGGAAGGCCACAATCAGCTTAAGCTGTATTGCGCAACCTTGCATGGTCCTGACTTAAAATCAGGCATATACATAATTCGAGTGGTCCATAATGGAATGCATGAATCAAAGAAAATAGTGATCATTCGTTAATAAAATGTGCGGGTCAATTAAGCAATGATCATTCTTCTACTTGCCAGCCATAATCAATGTATTCGGATTTGATTTCATCATCCGAAACATGGACCATCAGGAAGCCTTCTTCAAAGCCACGGTTGGCGCCTTTCCACCATTTTCCACTGACGGCACCTCCGGTAATAAAGTGGGTCCCATTTACATATATATCTTCACAGGTATGAAGATGTCCCTGTAGCACCAGCTTCAGGTTATGTCTGTTAAACAACTCCAGTAGTTCTTTGGAATTCGTGACTACCCGGCTTTGGCCATTTGGAACAGTAGATCCTTCATATAGCTGCGTAAAAACTGTAATCAGGGGGATATGAACACTGATGGTGATGGGCGTCTCAGGATCCACTCCTGCTAAATCTTTTTTCAGCCAGGCGATCTGTTCCTCATCAACATAGCCATAATAGCCGCCCTCTTCCCATTCATCAATGGAGTCAAGAATATAGAATCGCCATCCATTGAATTCGAAGACATAATATCGTTTTCCCAGCCTCTCCTCAAACATTTTATCTCCATACAAAGGATGTGATGCGTCAACACCGCTTTCTTTAAAATATCCAAAGACCTCGTGATTCCCAATTGTGTTATGGACCGGCATGTTAAAATCCTTTATTGTTTCCGAATAAAGATTATACAGGGTATCAGCCCTGCCAAAGGTTTGCGCCAGTGCATCCATGATAAGGTCACCCCCGGTAATTACAAAATCAGGTTTGAGCTCATTAACCTTTGCAATGGCCATTTTAAAACCTTCAGTTGCATTGGTTTCAGGCTGGACATGGATATCGGTTAGAAAGGCAAATGAAAAGTCCAGATTATCTGCGGCTCTCTTTTTACAGGAATTTGAAAGGAATGCAAGTAATAGTATGAATATCACGTATATAAGCCCTGAGTTTTTTAATTTATTCATTTTGTCGGAGTTTATTGGTTGCATAAGATAAAGGTAGTTTTTATCCGAATGTCCGTAAAACCACTTCGCTTTAGGGAGTGGATATAAGGACAAATTTCGTATATTTGTGTTAAGCATAAAACCATTGCTTAAACCGCCGGGCAGGCGGGGATGGTCTGTCAAGCGAATCGCATTAGCGGT
>DAOWJB010000033.1 GCA_030640625.1 Bacteroides sp. | reverse complement strand
GATTCCTGGGCAGGTCGACAACCTGGAAGAGGGAAAACGACCGCAATCAGTAATAAAATCATCCATTTTCGTACATCGCTGTTCAGAATCGTTCACTTTTTAGATATTAAGATCTTAAGGTATTTTTCATAATCGTCTCCTTATTAGTGTTTTAAGTATTTTGGCATATTATGTGATAATTCAATCGCGAACCATAAGTCAAAAAATTAAACACTATATAAGAGATGAAAAAAGGAATAATTATACTGACACTGGCAACCACACTTGGAATTTTTGCAACTTCAAATGTACATGCCATTGACCCAATGTCGTTTTCAACGGATAAGGCGGTTTCAAAAACTGAAATGATTATTGAAAAGGATATCAAAGTTCAGGATTGGATGGTGGAAGCGGAAGTTTTCGGCACCAGAGATGCTGTTTTAAGGGAAAATAGTCTGGATCTTGAAAACTGGATGATTGATGGGTCCTGGAATAAAAAAGAACAGTCAAATGTTCCGGAAGCTGAGATTAAGGTAGAAGACTGGATGCTTAAATCATGTGATTCAAGCAAGGAAAACGGAACGACCGTACTGTAAAAATTGGATGCTTAGCTTTTAATAGTCTGTTTTATTAGGTTTAGTGGTTAGTTGATAAGTATTCATATGACACCCGTCACCCGGCGGGTGTTTTCATTTTTATAGGACCATCATCTAATTGCTGCCTGTTCCTTTCACCTTCATTGCCAGTTTATAAACAGAGGTCCTGGCAGTGATGAATAGTGTTTTGTGATCCTGCCCGCCAAAACATACATTGGTTGGCCTTTCGGGAAGATGAATTGTTTCAATCAAATGTCCGGCAGGATTATAAACCTTCACTGCCTCGGTGGTCAGGTAAACATTTCCCTGTGAATCAATGGTCATGCCATCCGATCCCTCGTTGGCAAACAATTGCCTGTCTGTAAGGGTACCATCTTCAAGTACTGTATATTTATAGGTCTTGCCTCCCCCGTGATCTGCCACATACAGGGTACTGCCATCAGGCGTGCCAATCACTCCGTTAGGCTTGACCATATTATCTATCACACGGGTTACTTTCCCCCGATCCGGGGTAAGATAGTACACATGTTCCCCATCCTGGTTAAGGCTGTCCTGTGACCTGCCATAACGCGGATCCGTTACGTAAATCCCACCTTTTTGATCTATCCAGAGGTCATTTGGACTATTAAATGCCTTCCCATTATACCCGTAGGCCAGGACGGACACTTTTCCTTCAGGGGAGATGGAAACGAGGCGTCTTTCATTTCTTGATTCACAAGCGACTATATTTCCTTTCTCATCAACCTGAAGGCCATTTGTATAATTTGAATTCTCCAGGAAAACGCTTCCTCTCCCGTCTGTAGTCCAATAATATATCTTGTTCTCCGGAATATCCGAAAAATAAATATTTCCTTCAGCATCCGAGGTAACACCTTCTGTAAAGGCGAAGTCCCCGGCCACCTTCTCCGGTACAGCCCCCGCTGTTTCTTTCAGGAATTCAGCATCCTGAGAAAACGCACTGGTGCTGACCAGGATTAGCATTATAAAAATCAGGCATAAAGCATAAACAATCAACGATTTAATCCAATTCATTTTGACTTTTTTACCGGGAGAAGTACCGTTTTCTCACGAACCGTTAATTTAAGAAAATTTACCGGAATATTGGGTTCATTTACCGGATAGTCCCGTCTGTTTACCGATAAATCCTTCAGGTCAAGGTTTAAATTCATGACATTTGACTTTATTGAATTTAATGCAAGCAACAATGACCACCCTATCATCCATCAATTCATTTTTAGCTCCCAAACAACTTGCCGTTATTGGTGTATCCAGGAATCCCAAGAAATTCGGAAGGCTTGTATATGAAGCCCTGAAAGATAAGGGGGTTACCGTATACCCTGTAAATCCCAACACGGAAAACCTGAATGGTGATCCATGCTTTAAAGATATCAATTCACTACCGGGCCAGGTGAACCGGGTCTATATTGTCACCCCGCCTGAAAAAACCGCCGAGAATGTCAGGCTGGCAATAGATAAAGGCATTAAGAACATCTGGATCCAGCAAAGATCAGATACAGAGCAAGCACTCGAAATGATCAGGGATACGGATGTGAACCTGATCCATAACCAGTGCATCCTGATGTACGCAGATCCCGTCAAGGGTGTACATAAATTTCACAGGTTTTTGAATAAACTTTTCGGAAAATATCCAAAATAACCAAATCCATATTTTATGAGAAATATTCAGTATTTAACATTGCTGGTCCTGATCATCGGGACAGCCTCCTGCTTTGTGAGTCCACATGAGACCATATATGGCAGCGGAAACATCGTAACAGACCAAAGAGAGATCGGGGACTTCACCGGATTAAAGGTCAGTTCAGGCATAGACGTCATTATCAGGCAGGGGACGGATATCTCCCTGGAGCTGGAAGCAGATGATAACCTGCATGATGTAATTATAACTGAAGTCGTTGATAACACTCTGAAGATCTATACCAAAAAGAATATCAGGAAGGCAAAGTCCAAGAAAATCTTCCTTCAGTACAGGGACCTGAATACCATTCGTATCTCCAGTGCCGGGGATGTCACCGGAGAAAATACCCTGCAAACAGATATTCTTGATATAGACCTGAGCAGTGCAGGTGACCTTGATCTTGATGTACAAGCTGAGAGAATCAGTTGCGATATCAGCAGTTCCGGTGATGCCAGGTTATCCGGCAATACCGATGTCCTGATAGCTTCACTGAGCAGTGCCGGTGATCTGCATGCCTATGATCTGATCGCCCGAAAAGTGGATGTCAGTTGTTCAAGCGCCGGAGATGCCAGAGTATATGGCACCGAAGAATTCAATCTTCGTTCTTCCAGCGCAGGCAGTATATATTATAAAGGGGATGGAAATTTAGTTAACAAGCATACTTCCAGTGCGGGAAGCATCGTTAAAAAATAATTCCCAACCTTAGATCCATCAGGTCGGCCACGTGACCATGTGCCTTTATATTTACACCGGTATATAATCTTTTGGTAAACCTGAAGTTCAGGCCATAACGCTGATACATGCGGTTCCTGGCCGGATTGGGCTCGTAATAGTATATCCCCCACTGGTGGATAAATGAGAACCTTCCGAACAATACATCAATCCCCAACAGTACTGCTGCCCGGTTATGATCGGGCAGTTCTGCTTCAGGATCGCCGGCATATTCCCGTTTGATCCTTTCCTTTTCTGAAAAATCCGAGATCCATTCGGTCCCCGCAGAAACCGCAAGGATCCTTCCCACTAAATAATTATAACAGATACCGGCTCCTATCACCGGGTACAAATGATCCTCCCCTTTTTCGGCATTCTTTGCAGTGCCCAGAAAATATGCATCAAACCAGCACTTCTTGTCGTAAAGATCCTCTCCTGCCTGGCGCGACCGCTCAACAAAAACGGCCTGCTTAAGGCTGTAATCCAGTCCCAGGTTAATGGTCGGATAATTCATCCCTACATTTGGTACCTTTATTCCCCCGTTCGAAATATGATTGTAATTAAATCCCAGCCTGGTAGTAAAATGTTCATTGATCCTGTAATGAACGGCAAAACTTAACTGTACAATGAAACTGAGATGGGAGCTGAAAAAGAAATTATCTGGATTGGTTTCAGGATCATAATACTTGCTTACATATGCCGGTCCGATCCCGAAGCGGAAGGAGAAGTTCAATTTCTTTTCTGCCCTGATATATGGTTCAATAAACGGGTAAAGGGCCACAGAGTAGCCAAGAATGTCAGGGTTGTCTAAATTGACATAAAACAGTCCAAACCCGGTTCGAGGATAACAGTAACAATATCTCCAGATATTCTCACTCATCAGGTGCCAGGCTATCTCTGCCTCCAAACCCCAGGGACGGGAATATGATAACTCCTTTATCTGGCGGGAATGCGGAATGATAAACCCATAATGACCGCGAATTCCCAGGCAGAGGATATTATCAACCCCGGTACTGTCCTGTCCTTCTGCTGTCTGAATGCAGAACATCGGCAACAGCAGTATAAGAATCAAGCTTGTTTTCAAGATTTTCATTCCAAAAGGTCCGATACGTTTACCCAATCCCGAGACCTAATAAGAGTACAATGAACGTTTTTTTGCCCGGACTGATCCATTAACAAATTTAATCATTAGATTTGAATCAACACTGCTATCCTAATACATAAATCTCATGTTAAAACGTTACATTCCACTTCGTTTTATCCTCGTTTTCAGCACCTTCCTTTTAACCATCCTGCTTTATATCGACAGGGCCTGCATCTCTGCGGCCAAGGAAGATATAACCCGTGATCTTAATTTCGATCTTACGGATTTTGGTTGGGTGATGGCCATGTTTACCCTTGGGTATGCCCTGTTCCAGACACCTTCCGGAAAACTGGCCGACAGCAGGGGGGCCCGTAGCATCATTGCGGGGATCGTGGCCCTTTGGTCTGTCCTGACAGCCTTGACCGGTGCAGCCTGGAACTTCGTTTCCATGATGGTAATACGATTCCTTTTTGGCGCGGGTGAAGCAGGTGCCTTTCCCAGTCTGGCCAAGGTTGTCTTCAACTGGTTTCCCGTTCGAGAACGGGGAATTGTACAGGGAATCAACTTTTCGGGTTCCCGGCTGGGAGCAGCTTTTGCCCTGCCCCTGGTCGCCTGGATGCTGACCCAGGTAGGCTGGCGTATGACCTTCGTGATCTTTGGTGGTTTCGGCCTGGTATTTTCTGTGCTCTGGTACCTGATTTTCAGAAACAAACCTGAACAGTCAACAGCGATCTCGAAAGAAGAAAAAGAATACATACTGGCTAACCGGCAGCAACCCTCAGCCTCCGCAAAAGCTTCCCTTCCTTTCAGGCGGATTATAAGCTCGGGCAATATGTGGATGACCATGATCCAGTACATCTGCAGCAACTTTACCTTCTACTTTACCCTTACCTGGATGTACCCTTATCTGAAGGACCGGTTTGCGCTGGGCGGGATTGAGGCCGGGTTCTATGCCATGGCTCCACTGGTCGGGGGAGCCATGGGGAACTGGTTTGCAGGGATACTGGTCGATGCCATTTACCGCAGCGGAAGACTAAGATTATCAAGGCGCCTGCCTGCCATCATCGGATTTGTCCTGGCAGCCTTTGGCATGATCATGATGTCAATCGTCGAATCACCACAGTTATCAATCATATTCCTCACCCTGGCGATCTTCGGTGCCGACATGACACTTAGTCCATCCTGGGCCTTCTGCATTGATATTGGCAAAGAGAATGCTGGTGCTGTTTCAGGCACCATGAATATGGCAGGAAACCTGGGTGCATTTGTCACCATCATTGCCTTCCCATACCTGCTGGAGTGGACCGGAAAGCACGAAACATTTTTCTATATCTGCTCCTCCCTGTCAGTGATCGCCATTATCATGTGGTTATTTATGAATCCCGATAAAGCCATAGAAAAATAATTTGTAAATTCATTCAATTTTCTAATTCAGGTTCCATGAGATTAGCTTTAAACACCCTGGTATATGAAGTGGGGAACAAGGGTCCCGGGGAATCTCTCAGGAGTGCAGTGAAATTCGGTTTTAAATATATCGAATATGCTGGTATCCGGAAAGGGAATCCTGCAACAATGGATAAATCTTCCAGGAATGAGGTCCTTAAGATCGTGAAAGATAACGGTCTGGTTAGCTCCCAGATGCTGCTGGTGGCCACCAGGGATACGGCCAGTCCGGATCCAAAAAAACGGGATGCTGTCTTTGATTATATGAAAAAATGTGCAGACTTCCAGATGGAACTGGGCGGACGGCAGTTACTGGTTTGCTGGGGAGGTGGACTCTATGAACTTGGCGTCTCCCCCGAACAATCCTGGCTGTACATGCTGGAGAATGTGGGCAGGTTTGCTGAATGGTGCCTGGACAGGGATCTGCTGGTGGGATTCGAACTCGATCCCCATGTTTATTTCATCGTTAACAATACCGGCAAACTTGCAAAGGTGGTGGAGGATCTGGGACTTCCGAATGTATATCCCAATGTGGATGTCGGACACCTGGTAATTACCCGGGAAGGTCCCGAATCACTGGAGAAACTAAAAAGCCGCCTGTTGCACGTGCACCTGAGTGAGACGGAATCATTTACCCATACCAACAGTATTCTGGGGACCGGTGCGGTGGATTTCAAACTTTATGTAGATAAACTCCTGGAACTTGGTATTGAAGAGAACTGTAAAAAATATGGAGAACCCTGTGTCGCCGGTATTGAAATGGGAAGTGAAGCAAGCGGGGGATTCGTTGATGATCCGGACGGCTGGGTTCAGCAAAGCCTTGATTATCTTGCCAAAATTATGCCTAACCTTACAAAATAGAAGAATATGAAATTAGTTATTGACGCCGATGATGCCGGTCTGAAGTTAAAACGCGACCTGATCGATCACCTGGGATCCACTGGAGTTGAGATTCAAGATCTCAACTACCTCGGGAAAACCCCGGATGCTACCTATCCGGAAATTGGATACAACCTGGCTGTTAAGATCAAGGATGAAGAATATGACCGGGGAATCCTGATCTGCGGAACCGGACTTGGCATGGCCATGATCGCCAACAAGGTTGAGTCTGTTTATGCCGGTTCATGCCATGATGTTTATTCCGCAGAAAGACTGCGTAAAAGCAACGACGCTCAGGTACTTACCATGGGTGCCAGGGTGGTGGGTGTCGAACTCGCCAAAACCATTGTTGATGCATGGCTTGAAGCAGAATTTCAGGGTGGTGGATCAACATCCAAAGTGGAAACCATGCGCAGGCTTGAAAATCAATCATTTCATCCCAACACACAGCTTTAAACAAAATATCATGCAGAAGTTTATCAATAATCCACAGCAGGTAGTGGATGAAATGCTCGAGGGTTTCGTCAAGGCCCATAGCGATCTGGTCGTAACTACTGATAATGAAAGGGTGCTTAAATACAAGGATGCCCCTGTAGATGGTAAGGTCGGGGTTATAACGGGAGGAGGATCCGGGCATAAGCCTGCTTTTATCGGCTATATCGGAAGAAATATGGTGGATGCTGTGGCCGTTGGAGAGATCTTTACCTCGCCCCCTGCACAGATGTTTTACGATGCCATCAGGGCTGCCGATTCCGGAAAAGGAGTCGCCATTCTGTACGGGAATTATGCAGGGGACAACATGAATGTGCAAATGGCCATGGAACTGGCCGAAGAAGAAAGCATCAAGGTTCAGAAAGTGGTAGCCAATGACGATGTGCCATCAGCCCCGAAAAACGAGCGGGAGAAGCGCCGGGGTGTTGCGGGTGAGATCCTGATGTGGAAAGCAGGTGCTGCAAAGGCTACCCTTGGAGGTGACCTGAATGCAGTTATCAGGGTTTCCCAGAAAGCCATTGATAATACACGGAGTATTGGGGTGGGACTCAGTGGATGTTCCATACCTGAAGTAGGCCACCCGAATTTTACCGTTGATGACGGAAAAATGGAGGTCGGGATAGGACATCACGGGGAACCCGGGATAGATATTGCCGACCTGGAGACAGCCGGGGAAGTGGTCCGTAGAATGTGTGATGTGATCTTGCCGGACCTGCCATTCAACAGTGGAGATGAGGTAGTATTGCTGCTATCCGGACTCGGATCAACCCCGGTGATGGAACTTTATATACTATTGAATGATGTGGAAAAAATCCTCACCGGGATGGGAATTAAGATTTATATCTCCTATGTCGGAAATTATTTTACCTCACTGGAAATGGCCGGGGCTACCCTCACACTGATGAAACTGGATGATGAGCTGAAGGAGTGCATGGATCTGGAAGCTGATTCAGTGGGATTGAGACAATTCCAGGTAAAGAAATAAACCTTATATGCCAATCCGGACCAGCACCTAACATTATGGCAAGTTTTACAAAAGAAGAAGGAATCATCGTCCTGTATAATATCATCTCAGTGATCCAGGAAAACAAACAGTACCTGAGTGACATCGACGGCGCCATCGGCGATGGGGACCACGGAATTAACATGAATAAAGGATTCAGTATGTGCCGGGAGGAGTTGGATGAGAATCCAGGGGACCTGCCATATGGCCTGAATGTTTTATCACGGGTACTGATGATGAAGATCGGCGGGTCCATGGGACCCCTTTATGGTAAGTTTTTCAAAGGCATTTCCACCAGCCTGGCTGAAAAAGACAGGATTGATGCACAAGCCTTTGGTGAGGCACTCTCGGCATCCAAAGAATCCATCAGTGCAATTTCTCAGGCCAGGGTGGGGGACAAAACCCTGGTGGATGCCTTTTATCCGGCCGTGGATGCCTATCACAAAGCCCTGAACGAAGGGAAGAACTTTACTGAAGCACTGGCGGACATGAAACAGGCAGCGAATGCGGGACGGGATAATACACAAGACATGGTGGCCAAAATCGGCCGTTCAAGCCGTCTCGGGGAGCGCTCAAAGGGTGTAATCGACGCGGGCGCGGCATCCTGTGCGCTTATCCTTGAGACCATGGCCGATACCATTACCGGGCTAATCGATAAATAAAATCAAACATATGAAACAAGGTGTAATTATTGGATTTTTAGGGAAAACGCAGGACAGGTTCTCTGAATACCAGGAACCGGTAGGAACCCTGGACAAACTTAAGATCGTCAAAGAGATCGATGGATTTGACGGCGTTGAGATGGTGTTCCCATATGAGACAGGCGATCCGGCAGAGACCAAAAAGTGGATGGATGACCTGGGACTGAACTTCGCGGCCATCAATGTCAACATCAAAAAGGAAGCAGAATGGGTGCCCGGTGCTCTGTCAAGGCCATTCAAGGACATCCGTGACCGGGCCGTGGAAATGATCAAAAAGGGCAAGGACTATGCCAGAGACGTGGGAGCATCACATGTTACCTGTTGCCCCCTGAGCGACGGATATGATGTATTGTTCCAGATCGACTATTCAACGGCCTGGAAATATATGATCGAAACCATTGCAGAGGCTGCCGCTTACCTCCCGGAAATCCCCCTGTTCATCGAACCAAAATACTCAGAAACCAGGGTACACTGCCAGCTTGATACCACAGCAAAGGCATTGCTCCTGCTGAAAGAAGTGGGTAATCCCAATACCGGCATAACATTGGATATGGGACACTCCCTGCAGAGCCAGGAAAATCCTGCGCAATCACTCGTAACCATATGTGAATCAGGGTTTGACGCCTATATCCACACGAATGACAATGACACGAAGGCTGACTGGGACCTTTTAGGTGCCAGCAGGCATTTCCTGCATTATGTGGAACTGATGTTCTGGGCCAGGGAATACGATTATAACAAGTATTTTACCACGGATGCTTCTCCCAGGATCTTCGGCATGGTAGATTTCTTTAACCGGCACGCAGAGATCAGCAAGGGGGTATGGGACCTGGCAGGCAAGCTCGACAGGCAGAAATACCGTGACCTGATGGCCGAAGAGAATTATATCGAACTCATGCGGCTGGTAAACAAAGAGATCTATCGGATTTAAAACACCAAAAATAACGACCCAATGAAACTTATAACATTCCTGGCACCAATCCTGCTGGCAGGTACACTTGTATCCTGTACCCAGCAGACAGGAACAGATCCCTCTGCTGCAGATCCAGTGGATGACGGAAGGCTTTGGTATGAAAAGCCATTCCGACTGGTTCAGACAAACCTCAGGGAAATAGATGCCATAACCCTCGATCCCGTGGAATATGTCTCCATGATCAAGGATTTCAATGCCACTGCAGCGCTGTTCAACGTAGGTGGCATTGTGGCCAATTATCCTTCTGAGCTTGAATATGAATATGTCAATCCCAATCTGAGGGAAGACATGGTGGGAAAGGTTCTTGATGGACTCCATGCGGAAGGGATCGCAATGATCGGCCGATTTGACTTCAGCAAGATAAACGAGGAATTTGCATTCGAGAAACCTGACTGGCTCTACAAAAATGTAAAAGGGGAATTCGTGAACTACAACGGACAGGTACATGCCTGTATCAATGGTCCCTACCAGCAGGAATACTCCCTGAAGATCCTTTCAGAAGCCCTGAGTCGCTATGAGCTCGACGGTGTTTTCTTCAATATGATCGGGTATCCCACGCGTGACTACAGCCACAACTACCATGGCATCTGCCAATGCGATAACTGCAAACGAAGATTCGGTGAATACTCCGGTGGGATGAAACTGCCAAAAGTTGAAGATGCCAATGACCCTGTCTTCAACAAGTACAGGGAATTCAAGCAATTTACGATCGATGAGCTTTTTACGAGAACAAATAAACTGATCAAATCTTTCGGCGAGGATATTGCTGTGTGTACCTATACCATCAAAGGTGTGGATATTGTCAGACGGGAATCCGGATCCGGTATGTGGCGACGGCAGGAATGGGATTATCATGGTTCGGACAATGTTAAGCTGGATGTCAACTCGTGGACCAACCGCACGGTTGCAAATACCATGGTTCATTTCGTGGATTTCCCGGCAAGGCATGCGGGAGTATGGCCACACCTGGCCGGAAGAAGACTGATCCAGAACATGATCCATGGTGCACCCCTGGACTACTATATGATCGGCCGGCTGGAGAACCAGGAAGACCGGGCCCTCATGCCTGTGCTGAAAGATATTTTCCGATTCCATGCAGAAAATGAAGGGTATTTTACCGATGTTCACTCCGATGCAAGGGTGGTTGTAATCCGGAAAAATGGTGATGAGTTCAAGGGACTGGTGCGCATCCTGTCAGAAAACCACATCCCCTATGACATCATGCATCCCAATTGTCTGGGGCCTGTCGAAACACCGAAGAAGTTAGAAGACTATGACATAATTGTGTTGCCTGATTACCGCAGCCTCAGTGATGAGGAAGTGGCCCGTATCGATAAATACGTTGAAGGTGGAGGGAAGATCCTGGCTACCGGATTCCCCTCAACCCAGGATAAGCTTGGCAATCCGCTGGACAGGATCAGGTTAAAATCGGCAGGTGTCGAAGAAACATACAAACTTTATCCCCAGAAGCAGGGCAGGTACCTGAGAGTCTTTCCCAAAGATAAGGAAACACTGAAAACACCTTCCCTTGAAGACATTGATATCATTTACCTGTATGTTGATTTTATGGAATGCTCGCTGAAGGAAACTGCGAGAGGTTACCTCGGACTCATCCCCATGGCCATGTATGGTCCGCCCGAGAAATGTTACTACACCGAAGTAACTGATATACCAGGCATAATCGAAAACACATATGGTGATGGAAAGTTCGTATTGATCCCCTGGCAGGTTGGTGACCATTATGAATACAAAAGCCATCATGCTCATTCGATGATCGTGCAGACCGCCATCAACGATCTCCTGGAGCTAAAGTATGATATTAAAGTGGATGCATCCCCGCTGCTTGAAATAAGCTATCTTAAAAGTGACGCCGATGATTATACACTTATCGGGATGAACAATCTTTCCGGCCAGGTGGGTACAGCTTATCACCAACCTTTGCCCATGTATGATATAGCCTTCGATGTAAAGATTGATGAGCCTGTTAAAAATATCAGGCTGCTTAAGTCGAATAAGAATATCAGGATGACCAATACCAATGGCATAACCAGTTTCACCGTACCTGTTTTACATGAATACGAGGACTTTAAAGGGCGCTGTAAGATATTCAGATTCAAGTCGGCTGGTCTTGAAAAAGTTATCGACCTCGCAGATATTGGTTTTAGCAACAAAACTACATCGGTTACTGTATTCACAAAAAATCTGCCCGGTACATTCCTTAAGGGCGGCGCTTGGCTTTGTAAAGATATTAATCCTAATAAAACTGATCTTGGTTGTTACGGTCCAATCCGAAACGCAGAAGAAGGTGTTGTTACCTCCCTCCCTCATGACTATCCTGGTGTCGGAATAATTCCCGATGATGACATATC
>DAOWJB010000178.1 GCA_030640625.1 Bacteroides sp. | reverse complement strand
GTAAATGTGACTGATGTTGATTGTGAAAATGAATTTTGCAAGCATGAAGAATGCGCCAATGGAATATTTGCGGGAAGGGGAAGTTTGGATTACAGTTACAAGGGTTATAACCCTACCTGTGAAGAAGTATACGTTTCTGACAAAATTAATGTAGAATTCAGAATCAATCTTAATAAATCATCTTATCGGGAGTATACTACCTCAGGAGTATGTCATTATATGACAAGATCAAGATGTCCTGAATTTGGCGAAACAGACTTTACCGTTAGATATAGTCGTGATACGTTTACTGATAAAGGATATTTGGATTGTTTGAGTTCAGGAGGATTCCAGGAAATATTGGCATATCCCATTTTCATAGAGAAGATCTCGTATGGTGGTTCTGCCATTGAGGTCAGATTCGGAAGACGTACGGCAAATGGTACTTTTTACAGTTCCACAGTATGTGGTCGTACCAGTCAATGAAAGAGAACCGCCTTCAGCACTATTTCACCGAAAACTTAAAAACAGTCTTCGTGTGGTATTCTTCACCAGGCCTTAATACCGTGCTCGGGAAGTTGGGCTGGTTGGGGGAATCCGGGTAATGCTGTGTCTCGAGGCAGAGTCCGGTACGGTGCTCATAGGCAGCGCCTGATTTCCCTATCTGCGATCCGTCCAGGAAGTTGCCGACATATAGCTGGACCCCGGGTTCGGTGGTAAACACTTCCATGAATCTGCCGGTTTCCTCGCAGTAAACGGTGGCACACAGTTCCAGTTCATCCCCTTCCCTGTTCAATACCCAGCAATGGTCATAACCATTTCCTAATACCAGCTGTTCAAAATCCTCATTTATGTGTGAGCCGATTTTGATGGGTGTGCTAAAATCCATGGGCGTGCCTTTTACCGGGGCGATCTCGCCTGTAGGTATCAAACGCTGGTTGACCGGTATAAAATGGTCTGCTTTCATCATTAATTCATGGTCCAGTATATTGCCCTTTCCTTCCCCGAGCAGGTTGAAGTAGGTATGCTGGGTTACATTGACCACGGTGGGAGCATCGGTGGTCGCCCGGTATATCACTTCTAAAGCGTCTTCATCAGTCAGGATATACTCAACGGATAGATCCAGGGTGCCTGGGAATCCCATATCTCCATCCGGACTCTTCAGGTTCAGGGTGATGGCATTATCAGATACGCCCTCCACATCCCAGACCAGTTCACCAAATCCTTTTTTGCCACCATGAAGCTGATTATTGTTGCCGGTCTCATTAATGGGCAGGTCATAGGTCTTTCCATCAAGGGTAAACTTTCCTCCATCGATCCGGTTACCATATCTCCCCACTACCGCTCCGCAGTTTGGGTCCCCATCTTTTACATAATTCTCTACATCATTGAACCCCAGTGCTATATCAGCCATGTTGCCTTCCCTGTCAGGGGCAAGAATAGCTGCTATAACAGCCCCGAAATTGGTAACATATACCTCCATACCATTTGTATTGCTGAGCTTATAAAGGCTGGTTTCCTTGCCATCTATGGTTTTATTGAAACCGGCCGGATCAAGGAACATTTCTGAGTTTTCAAGTTCGGTGACTTTGTCCACCAGTCCCTGTTTGGTTTTGGATTGCTTGCAGGCCGCAAAAGAAATAAGCAACATAACGAAGAAAAATAGCTTAAATGCTTTCATGATTTTTTGTATTGGTTTATTTAAGATTTAATGATCAACACCTTTTTCACCTGCCTCGATCCTTACGGTCAGGAAATTTTCCCTGGGGGGAAGGGGACAGGTTGCGAAATTGGTAAAGGCACAGGGTGGATTAAAAGCCTTGTTAAAATCGATCGCGACCAGGCCCTGTTTATCCGGTTTTTGTAAATACAGGAACCGTCCGCCGCCATAAGTCTCCAGTCCACTGGTCTCATCCGCAAAAATGACGAAAAGTCTCTTGCTAGCTTCAACAGGATAAAACTCCTGTTGCACTCCATTGACTTTGAAGAGAAGGGTACCAGGGCACATATTTTTTTCCACCGTACCGATCACTGTCGGAATAAGGAGCTCCCGGGGTTCCTCAAATTCCTCAAACCGGGCCTCTATCTTCCAGGCCTGATCGGCCGGAAAGCTCTCAATTTCATGAAAATCAGCGATTGCCGGATGCTCATAATCACGAAGGCGGATACCGAATTGATCCCCCCGTTCAATGATGAACCAGGCAAAAGATCCCGTTTCAAGCAAGGTTGGTTTTCTGGTCTTGTCCGTTTGTATTTCGGTTTGCTCAAAAGTTTCCCCGTCCAGAAGAACCTCTACTCCGGGCTTTGGAATAAAACGGATCTGTTTGTTCTCGAGTATGTATTCTCCAATGTGGGATGGAGCCTTCGCAGGGAAGACAAAACTATTGGATGAATCCGATCCGATGGCATTGACCCCTTCCACAAGCCAGAAGAGTCCGGCCAGATTCAGCCAGCCGTTTTTGGACTTTAAACGTTCTATACGTTTTTCCTGCCATCTGGCGATTTCTTTTTGGTAAGCATTATTTGATTTGTCCTCATTGGGGCTGCAGGCATTCAGTGTAAGCAAGATCATAAACAGTGTGGAGACAAATCTCATTTTATATTTGATTATCAACAAATCCCAAATATAGGGAAAAACAGGATTTCCAGGGTGCCAGGATGCAAAATGATGAATCCAAATACTCCAGCAACGAGAATTATTTCTATTTTTAGGTTTTAATTGTGAATTCTACACTTCCCGACAAAAATTTCTAAACCTATGGAAACCTCTTTCACTTTAGGCTGGATAGACTACACTATCATGCTGGTCTATTTTGTTTTCGTACTGGGGATTGGATGGACCTTAAAGCGTTACATGAAGTCCTCGACCGATTTCCTGGAAGCCGGGCGCTCCATACCAGCCTGGATCACTGGACTCGCTTTTATAGCCACCAACCTTGGTGCCCTGGAAGTGATCGGGATGGCCGCCTCAGGAGCGAAGTATGGGATGGCGACGGTACACTTTTACTGGATCGGTGCCATTCCTGCGATGATCTTCCTGGCCATTTTCATGATGCCGTTTTATTATGGTTCAAAGGCCCGGTCGGTGCCGGAATACCTGAAACTAAGGTTCGATGAGAAGACCAGGGGATTTAACGCTTTCTCGTTTGCCGTGATGACCATTTTTGCCTCGGGTATCTCCATGTATGCCCTGGCAATGTTGATGGAAACCCTGCTTGGATGGGATTTCGATTTCAGCCTGCTTATATCAGCTGTGATTGTGCTGGTGTATGTTTATCTCGGTGGACTCACATCTGCGATTTATAACGAAGTATTGCAGTTCTTCCTGATTGTGATCGGTTTTACGCCATTGGTGATCCTTGGACTGATCAATATCGGAGGCTGGGAAGGGCTTACAGAAAGCCTGAGCGATGTGGCCGTCAGGAACGGTTACGAGCCGGGTGCCTGGGTAAACTCTTGGAAATACATGGATAGTCCCGATTCCAACCCCATGGGCGTAAAATGGTTTGGTGTGCTGATGGGCCTTGGATTTGTGCTATCGTTCGGATACTGGTGCACCAACTTCCTGGTCGTCCAGCGGGCCATGGCTGCTGATTCCATGGCAGGTGCCCGCAAAACACCCCTTATAGGTGCTTTCCCCAAGATGTTCCTGCCTGCCCTGGTTATCATACCAGGTATGATCGCCATTGCATTAACTGCCATACCCGAATCCGGTTTCGAACTGCCACTCAAAGGCAACAGCTATGATTACGATAAAGTGATCCCGGTCCTGCTGGGACATTATTTCCCGACAGGTGTACTGGGACTCGGACTCACGGCCCTGATGGCCTCCTTTATGTCGGGGATGGCCGGGAATGTGACTGCCTTTAACACAGTCTGGACCTATGACATATACCAGAGCTATATCAACAAGAAGAAGTCAGACAGGCATTATCTCAGGGTGGGACAGCTGACCACTATTTTTGGTGTCCTTGTCAGTATCGGTGCAGCTTATATGGCGAGGAGCTTCAATAATGTAATGGATTTTCTTCAGCTCATCTTCGCTTTTATAAATGCTCCACTGTTTGCCACCTTCCTGCTTGGTATGTTCTGGAAGAGAAGCACCGGGCACGGGGCTTTCCTGGGACTTGTCTCAGGTACCCTTGCTGCATCCCTGCATCATGGATTAACGGCTCCGGCCGGGGCGGATACCCTCATCAAAGGAGGATGGCTGGGAACGGTCGTCCATACTTACCCGAGTGAGATGGCTCAGAACTTCTGGACCGCCATCTATGCGTTTTCAGCCGCTTTTATCCTGACTGTAATCATCTCCCTGATGACGAAAAAATTAAAGTCAGATGAAGATTTGAAAGGGCTGGTATATTCACTGACTCCGAGGATCAGGGAGGAAGGGATTGTCTGGTACAAGCGTCCTGCTCCACTTGCCATCATCGTTGGCATCGTTGCAATTATATTAAGTTTATTATTCTGGTAAAATATTAAGATATGGGATTAGATATTAAAGTTCCGATCGGGTTGATGTTCACTATCTTGGGCCTGTTGCTGACCATATTCGGACTGGCAACGGCTGGCAATACAGAAATGTATCACCGGTCCCTCGACATTAACATCAATTTGTGGACAGGCATTGCCATGCTGCTTATCGGCGTTTTCATGCTGGCTACATCTAAGATAAAACCGGCAAAGAAAGAATAAACTCATCACATTAAATGTGCATTTAATGAAAATTTTATGAGTTTTTAAATGTGTGACCTACATTTAAAATTCATATATTTAGAGTTAAATTGACACCCTATTGATCAATTGCTATGAATTCGACAGAACAGAAAAAGACAAACCAAAAATATTATTCGAAGTTTACCAGGATCTATGTTGCTGTAGATTGCATTATTTTTGGATTTCTGAATAATGAACTGAAGATCTTGATACTTACCAGGGATTTTGAACCTGCCATGGGTAAATCATCACTGATCGGGGGATTTGTCAGGAAGGATGAAAGCCTGGATGATGCAGCTGAGCGTATCCTTTATGACCTGACCGGGCTGGAAAATGTTTTCCTTGAGCAGTTATATTCCTATGGTAAGATTGAACGTGATCCGGGAGAAAGGGTTATCTCCGTATCTTATTATGCGCTGTTGAAAGTGCAGGATCTGGATCATGACCATGTTGAGAAGCACGGGGCGCGTTGGTGCAATATTGGTGAATGCAATGAGCTTGTATTTGACCACAATGATATGGTAGAAAGGGCTTTGACCAGGTTGCGGCGCAGGGCGAAGAACCAGCCCCTCGGATTTGAATTGTTACCCAGGAAATTTACCATACCACAACTTCAGGTCCTTTATGAAGCTATTTACCAGAAAAAGTTTGACAACCGGAATTTCAGGAAGAAGTTGCTGGCGATGAATGTTCTGGAAAAACTTGAAATCAAGGATAAATCCACGTCCAAAAAGGGAGCCTATTTGTACAGGTTTGATAAGAAAAGGTATAACAGGTTTCTTGAAGAAGGATTTTTATTCGACCTGTAATAAATACCCTTTATTTCCGGAACAAGGTCTTCCGGATGAAATGTCAAACAAATAATTCGAAACTGATGCTGGAAGAACTGAAAGAATCGGTATGTAAGGCAAACCTTGACCTGGTTCAATACGGATTGGTGATCTTCACCTGGGGAAACGTAAGTGGTATTGACCGTGAGAAGGGATTGGTAGTGATTAAACCCAGTGGCGTATCCTATGATAATATGAAGCCGGAAGACATGGTTGTGATGGACCTATATGGAAATAAGATGGAAGGGGACATGAAACCATCATCCGATACACCGACTCATATTTACCTTTACAGGGAGTTTAAGGATATTGGTGGTGTTGTACACACGCACAGTGAATGGGCAACCAGCTGGGCACAGGCCCGCAGGCCAATCCCGGCATATGGTACTACCCATGCAGATTACTTTTACGGGGAGATCCCATGCACTCGACCCCTTTCCAAAGAGGAGGTAGAGGACCAATATGAGCTGAATACCGGTGTAGTGATAGTCGAAACATTCAAAGACCTGGATCCAATGGCAGTCCCGGGTGTACTGGTCAGCCAGCACGGACCCTTTTCCTGGGGGAAGGATGAGCATGATGCGGTACATAATGCAAAGGTTATGGATGAAGTGGCGGAAATGGCATATCGTAATGAATCACTGGGGAATACGCTGCCTATCGATCCTTATTTGCTGGATAAGCATTATTTCCGGAAACATGGGAAGGATGCATATTATGGACAGGATTAGAATAATGCAATTATTAAAATCTCAGGACAATGGAAAATAACAAATATGTAATCGGATTGGACTATGGAACTGATTCGGTCCGCACGGTAATCGTCAATGCATCAAACGGGGAAGAAGTCGCCAGTGATGTTCATTACTATTCTCGCTGGACTGATGGGAAATACTGCGATTCAGCGGCAAACCGTTTCCGGCAACATCCACTCGATTACCTGGAGGGATTTGAGAATACCATTAAGAACTGTATGGATGCTGTACCTCCTGAAGTTCAGCAAAACATCATGGGTATCTCGGTAGATACTACAGGATCCACTCCTGTGGCCGTTAACAGGGAGGGTGTACCGCTCTCACTGACGCCCGGATTTGAAGAGAATCCCAATGCCATGTTCGTTCTGTGGAAAGATCATACAGCAGTTAATGAGGCCGCAGAGATCAATGAAGTATCCCGTTCGTGGGGAGGTATCGATTATACCAAATTTGAAGGTGGGGTCTATTCATCAGAATGGTTCTGGGCCAAAATCCTTCATGTACTGCGCGAAGACGAGAAAGTACACGAATCAGCGTATTCATGGGTTGAGCATTGCGACTGGATCCCTGCCATTCTGACCGGGAATACCGATCCGCTTACCCTGAAGCGAAGCCGTTGTGCGGCCGGGCATAAGGCCATGTGGCATGAGGATTTCGGTGGACTCCCGGCAGAGGACTTCCTGGTGAAACTGGATCCCCTCCTGGCAGGACTCAGAGACCATCTGTTCAAAGACACATATACTTCTGATGTGCCCGCGGGTACTTTGACAAAAGAATGGGCACAACGGCTGGGCCTTCCCGAAGATGTTGTAGTAGGTGTCGGCGCATTCGATGCCCATATGGGTGCAGTCGGGGGAGAAATCGAACCTTTTCACCTGAGCAAGGTTATGGGGACTTCCACCTGTGACATGCTTGTGGCTCCCTTCGATGAAGTAGGAGATACATTGGTGAGTGGTATTTGCGGACAGGTAGACGGTTCAATTATGCCAGGTATGCTGGGACTGGAAGCCGGACAATCGGCATTCGGAGATGTCTATGCCTGGTTTAAAAATGTTATCGCCTGGCCCATTGACAACATCCTTGCCAGCACTGAATCCATTGATGAAGCCACCAGGAATAAATTGGTGGAAGAAGTTTCAGACAGGATCATCCCTGAATTGACTGCAGCTGCAGAAAAAATTGATATCGGGGAGTCCGGTATTGTGGCGTTGGACTGGATGAATGGCCGGCGCACACCGGATGCCAACCAGGCATTGAAAGGAGCTGTCATGGGACTGACCCTGGGGAGCGATGCACCCAGGATCTTCAGGGCCCTGGTCGAAGCCACAGTATTTGGTTCCAAAAAAATTACAGACCGCTTCCTCAGAGAAGGTGTGAGGATCGAGGGAGTTATTGCCCTCGGAGGCGTTGCTAAAAAATCCCCCTTTGTCATGCAGGTCATGGCCGATGTCCTGAATATGTCAATCAAGGTAGCCAGGTCTGAACAGACAGTTGCCCTTGGAGCGGCCATGTTTGCAGCGGTTGTTGCCGGCATCTATCAAACCGTCGAAGAAGCACAGCAGGGAATGGGTGCAGGTTTTGATGCCGTCTACGAGCCCATACCTGAAAATGTTAAGAAGTACCAGGCCCTCTATGATGCCTATGGACAACTGGGTGATTTTGTAGAGGGAATTACCACCTCAAATTGACCAGGATCCGATATATAGTCTTATACTTACTGTTAGCTTCTGTATTTACCCAATTCGTTTATCCGGCTGATTCGATTCCACCTGTGATCATGCAGAGACTACAGGGAGAGATTATCTTTGATGGCATCCCGGATGAATCAGCCTGGCAGCAAACTGAATCCTTTCCTTTTGTAACACACGCCCCGGTTTTCGGCAATGAGCCCGAGGAGAGAACTGAGGTGCGTATCCTGTACGATGAGGAATATATCTATATTGGTGCATGGTTCTATGATAAAGATCCCTCAAAAATATTGTCCACATCAAAATTGCGTGATGAGATGAAAGCGGACTGTGACTGGCTCGCTGTGATATTTGATTCCTATAATGATAATGAGAACGGGATGAGTTTCTGGACTACACCGGATGGATTGCGAACGGATATGGAGGTATTTAATGATGCAACAGGATCTTATATTGCCGAACCGATTAATCTCAGCTGGAATACCCATTGGGATGTAAAAACCCATGCTAATGAGGAGGGTTGGTTTGTGGAGATGTTGATACCCGTCTCCAGCCTCCGCTTCCAGGAGAAGGACGGACAGGTAACAATGGGATTGATACTGTTCCGCTGGATCCCACATCATAACAGCATGTATATTTATCCGGGCATACCCAATGAATTCGGCTTATACAGTGCCTGGAAGGTATCCCTGGCACAGGATGTGGTGTTTCCAGGGCTGGAGTCCCGCAAGCCCCTGTACATTACTCCCTACGCACTAGCGGGATTCTCACAGATGAATGAATTAAATGAGACTGAGACAGATTACGAATTCAGCAGGGATAAAAAGCTCGATGCCGGACTCGACCTGAAATACGGTATCACCAGTAACCTGACATTGGATGTTACCCTGAATACAGATTTTGCACAGGTGGAAGCGGATGATGAAAAGGTGAACCTGACACGGTTTTCATTATTTTTTGAGGAGAAACGGCAATTCTTTCTTGAGCGGGCAAGTATTTTTGATTTTAATACCGGTGGACCTACCACCATGTTTTACAGCCGCCGCATAGGATTGGATGATGATTTCAATCTCGTTCCGATCATAGGCGGAATCAGGCTGATAGGACGAAAGAGCGGATGGGACGTCGGATTCATGAATATGCAAACGGCTAAGTCAGAAAACCTGCCTTCAGAAAACTTTGGTGTGCTCAGGTTAAAAAAGAGGGTAATAAACCAGAATTCATATGTAGGAGGGATCTACACTTCCCGGCTAGGTCTGGATGGAAGTTTTAACCAGGTGTATGGACTGGATGCCCTGGTCAGGGTCACCGGTGATGAATATCTGAAGCTGGTATGGGGTCAAACTTTTGAAAATGACTTTGCCAATAAACCTCTTGTGTTGAATAATGCCCGATACATATTGAACTGGCAACGCAGAAAAAATGTCGGATTCCATTATAACCTGTATCTGTCCGGATCGGGTCTGGAGTATAATCCGGGCATTGGTTTCCAGCACAGGGATGATTACCATGTCTATGGTGGGATTGTTAATTATACCTGGTTGATGCCTGAGAAATCCCGCCTTACCCGTCATGGACCGGAGCTGATGGCATTCGATTTTATCAGCCAATCCAGAGGCATCCGTGAATCAACCTCACTTTCATTACATTATATGTTTGAATTTAAAAGTTTCTGGCAATTAGCGATTGGCGGGGAGCACAGTTATGAAAATCTTTTTGAGATATTTGAAATATCCGATGATGTAAGTGTTCCCATAGGCGAATATACCTTTCCCCAGGTAACCGGCTTCGTGATGACCCCAATGACGAAACCTCTTTGGATGATGTTTAAGTTCGAGGGGGGAGGCTATTATGATGGTAAAATGTTATCAAAAGGTGAATTTGAAG
>DAOWJB010000153.1 GCA_030640625.1 Bacteroides sp. | reverse complement strand
GGCAGCAGGAACCTGCAGGAAACCGCGAGGAAGTACTGTCCCAGGCTTGTTAAAGCCTTAGGAATCCCTTTCCTTCAGGTATGGGAGGATGTCAAAGATGATCCTTTCCAGCTCTCCTGTTTCTTCACCTCCATATACATGAAAGATCAACAGATCGGGATAGTAGGGGTATAGGTCATGTACGGCTGTTCTCACCAGATTTGGTGCCTGAAAGCCCCCAATCGCCCGGTTCTCAAACTCGATCTGTGCATAGGGATAAAATACCCTGAGCTGGTCGACCATGGCCGTTGCATCGAGTCCGGCTACAATTGACTGCCCGTAAAACAGGATCCTGACCTTGTTGGGTTGAGCTTCACTGCTGCTGGCAAGCAGCGTAAGTGTCCGTTGCAATCTGGAACCAAAAAGATGGCTGGCGGGATCTTCCGCGAGCACCGGGAGATGAACAGATTCCTTATACTCCTGCGCTGTTACATTAAATGTGAATAATCCAATGGACAAGAGGAGGATATCCTTTACACGAAACCGTTTTCTCATATGCTTATCTTTTGTAGCTTTAAATGTAATATTATCGTGCAGACGTAGTGTGTCATATCCGGTTCAGCAACAGGTTTTTGCGGTATCGGGCCGGAGAAACCCCCATCTCCCGGCTGAATACCCTGGTGAAATAATACCGGTCTTTGAAACCACACTCCTCTGAGATCTGTTTAATGCTCTGGTCAGTATGGTAAAGCAGCCTGCTGGCATTTTCCACCCGTTTCTTACGGATAAAATCCTGGGGTGTTTGTCCAGTTTGCTGTTTGAAAAGCCTTGCAAATGAATTGGCAACCATATGGACCATCCCTGCCATTTGCTCATTTGTAAGTGATTTATCAAGGTGCTGATTGATATAATTCAGGACTTTGTGAATATTGGTACCGATGGTGAATTCCTTCCAGAATTTTTCCGGGATTACCTTCACCGCTGATACTATCAAGTTGTAGATGGCCAGGGAATGTTCCAGGTTAAAGGATTTGCTTCCCTGTATCAGGTTTTCCGTAATGATGGATATCAATTGCATTTGATTTTCATCGAGCTGTACAGGATAGATCCCCGGATTAATATTGTCAAAATGGTAACCAAGATTAAAGTGAATGAAGAAGTGTTGAATATATCCTTGTTCAATGGAAAATTCCTCAATCTCATGGCTCTGTATCCAACCACCTTCCATACAATAAGGCTCATCGTCATCGGATCTATCGCTGAGGATGCCTGTGTAAAATGGAGTATAGGGAGGGATGAGGATAATATGGTCCGGTTCCAGGTGTACCCGCTTTTCATAAAACACATAGGCCCCAGGAGTTTTATTCCAGTAAAGCCGCCAGTACGGAAAAGACAAGCGCTGGTGTTTCCACTGCTTCATCCACCAGTATCGGCAACAATGCACATTTATATCAATCTTTTCAAATGTTTGGTGAACTTCTGATGGATCACCGGAATCAGGGTTTTTCCTGAATTTCATTTTTCTTTACATGTTTGAATAATACACAAATTTATAAGATTCATGCATTTTGTATGGTGAGCGTTGGTATTATTTTTACCAGGCAAATAAACAGTATTCAAATGGGAACAAATAATCGATTAGGAAACCTTCCGAAAATAGGGATACGTCCAACCATTGATGGCCGGCTTGGAGGGATCAGGGAATCACTCGAAGAACAAACCATGGGCATGGCCCGCAGGGCTGCAACATTTCTTGAAACAAATCTACATCATGCAGATGGAAGCAGGGTGGAATGTGTCATTGCCGAAACCAGCATTGGAGGTGTAGCAGAAGCGGCTGCTACTGCAGAACTATTTAAAAGGGAAGGAGTGGGGGTATCCCTGACAGTAACACCATGCTGGTGTTATGGATCGGAAACCATTGATATGGACACACATATGCCCAAGGCTATCTGGGGATTCAACGGAACCGAGCGGCCTGGAGCGGTCTATTTGGCTGCTGCTCTGGCCGGGCATAACCAAAAAGGATTGCCTGCATTTTCCATATATGGCCAGGATGTGCAGGACAGCAATGACGATTCAATCCCGGAAGATGTCCAGGAAAAGCTCCTGCGGTTTGCCCGGGCAGGCCTGGCCAAAGCGACCATGCAGGGTAAATCCTATCTTGCCATGGGAGCTGTCTCGATGGGAATCGCCGGATCTATCGTGGATGCAGGATTCTTCGAGGAATTCCTGGGGATGCGTTGTGAATTTGTTGACATGTCCGAGTTTACCAGGAGGATCAATGAGGGAATATTTGATCCGGATGAATTCGAAAGGGCCTTGGCATGGACACGTGAACACTGTGAAGAAGGCAAGGATTACAATCCACCGGATAGACAGACGAACCGGGAGGCAAAAGACCGGGAGTGGGAGTTTGTCGTCAAAATGGCGCTCATCGCACGTGATCTCATGGTCGGGAATCCCAGGCTCAAGGAAACAGGCTACGGTGAGGAAGCATTAGGACACAATGCCATTGCCGCAGGATTCCAGGGCCAGCGCCAATGGACGGATCATTTCCCCAACGGAGATTTCATGGAGGCCATACTGTGCTCATCATTTGACTGGGACGGGATACGGCAACCCTACATGCTGGCCACAGAGAATGACAGTCTTAACGCAGTAGTGATGCTCTTCGGACACCTTCTGACCGGTTCTGCCCAGGTATTCTCCGATGTCAGGACATACTGGAGTCCGGATGCCGTAAAACGAGTAACTGGCCATACACTGAAGGGAGATGCAGCCAAGGGATTCATACACCTGATCAATTCAGGGTCCTCTGCACTCGATGGCAGCGGACAGCAAACCATTGATGGTAAACCTGCCATGAAACCCTGGTGGGATATAACCGAAGCAGAGACTCAAAAATGTTTGGATAATACTACATGGGGACCAGCCATTACGGAGTATATGAGGGGCGGGGGATATTCGTCTACTTTCCGCACAGTTGGTCAGATGCCCATTACACTCAGCCGTGTGAATATTATCAAGGGTTTGGGACCGGTATTACAAATCGCCGAAGGACATACCATCGAATTGCCCGAGGAGGCCCATCGCATCCTTGATGAGCGGACCAATCCTACCTGGCCGACCACCTGGTTTGTGCCGAGGCTCACAGGGGAGGGAGCCTACCGTGATGTCTATTCTGTTATGGCAAACTGGGGAGCCAATCACGGCGCCTTTACCTATGGCCATATAGGGGCCGACCTGATCACACTGGCATCCATGTTGAGGATCCCTGTATGCATGCACAATGTGGAACCTGAAAAAATTTTCAGGCCCAGTGCCTGGTCTGCCTTTGGCATGGATACGGAAGGATCCGATTACCGTGCCTGCAGTATTTACGGACCCTTGTACCGGTAAGAATATCGCCTGTTTCAGATGGGGCATTCCAATATGCCGGCCAAATAAACAGCAAAATGAAAAAAAACCTGCCTTTTTCCCTGATTGCAAGCATTGCTTTATGTGCCTTCGGATGCACTGGCCATCAACCCGGAAGCGAAGGAAAGAAGCCCAATATCATCTTTATCATGGCAGACGACCATGCCACGCAGGCATTGAGTTGTTATGGAAGCAGGATCAATGAGACTGCCAATATTGATATCCTGGCAAAGGAAGGAATGGTATTTAATAATGCGTTTGTGACCAATTCAATTTGTGCGCCCAGCCGGGCAGTAATACTAACTGGTAAACATTCTCATATGAATGGAGTCCGGGACAATCATGGGAGATTTGATTCCAGCCAGGTAAGCTTTCCCAAAATCCTGCAGAAAAATGGATATCGAACTGCATTGGTGGGGAAATGGCATCTGAAAAGCGAACCAAGCGGATTTGATTATTGGAATATACTTCCCGGGCAGGGTGATTACTATAATCCGAGATTTATCAATAATGGATCCGATACATCATATCATGGATATGTTACAGACATCATAACCGATATCACACTCGAATGGCTTTCCTCACAACAAAAAAGCGAACCATTTTTACTGATGGTGCATCATAAGGCACCACACCGTAACTGGATGCCAGATTCCAAACATCTCGATGTATTTGACAGTATTGAGTTTCCTCAACCAGTCAGCTTCCACGATGATTATTCCGGAAAAGAACATCTGAAACAGCAACAGCTTACCATAGCTCATCATATGGATATCTTGTATGATTTGAAAATCCCATGTGATACATGTCCCGTAGCAGATGTGAATCGTTGGAGCAGAAGCGGATACAGGAAACAGATG
>DAOWJB010000172.1 GCA_030640625.1 Bacteroides sp. | reverse complement strand
TGGATATGGACGGGAAGGCGGAGGTTTATGCCAAAGCAGGCGAGGGTGATCCAAGGGAACTGGACGGGCATGTGCTCAGGGGACCCGAATACCTGATCAAGCTTGACGGGATGAGTGGTGAATTGCTTAAAAAACAGGACTGGATCTCCAGGGAAGGATACGATTCCTACAATCGCTGGAGCCGGAATTTCCTGAGCGTGGCTTACCTTGACGGGACAAATCCCTCGCTGATCATGCAGCGGGGTACCTATACGATCATCAAAACACAGGCCCTGGACAAGGAGCTTAAGCCAATCTGGAAATGGGAGAGCACCGGGAATGATGAAAAGTACAGGGGACAGGGGGGACATGCCCTGATGACCGGGGATATTGACCTTGACGGGAAGGATGAACTGGTGATCGGTACCTCAGCCCTGGATGATGACGGGAAGCCGATGTGGTATACCGGACTCGGGCACAATGACGGGGGCTATATCGCAGATATCCTCCCGGACCGCCCGGGTTATGAGATTTTTTACGCCATAGAATCAAGGTCCCCGAAGAACGGGGTCTGCGTGGTGGATGCTGAAACAGGGGAAATCATCTGGGGATACGAGGGAAGCACCCACCATGTACACGGACAGGGCATGATCGGGGACCTGACGGATGAATACCCGGGCATCGAATGTTATGCCGGCGAAGCAAAGGGAGGGGATAAGTTCTTTTTGTATTCCGCACAGGGGAAAAGGCTTTCGGACCAGAACCTGTGGGGAAACTCACCCAGGGCTGTATGGTGGGATGCCGATGAGCAGAAGGAGATCTGCCACGGCCGCCGCGTGATAGAATTCGACGGGGAGGAAAAGCTTAAGATCGAGGGGAAGCTCCTGATTGTGGCGGATATCATAGGGGACTGGAGGGAGGAGATCGTTACCAGCCTGCCGGGTGAACTCCGTATCTATTCCACCAATATCCCGGCCGGCAACAGGAAAGTATGCCTCATGCAGAACCACCTGTACCGCATGGCCGTGGCGGATGCAACAATGGGCTATTACAATTCACCCCAGGTGGGGTTCAAATAAATTAGATCACCGTGATTAACTTTGTGACATGAGGATTGGCATTATCGCGGAAACAAAGTCCCCGCCTGACCGACGGGTACCCTTTTCTCCAAAACAGCTGGCGGAACTCAAATCTGTGTATCCAGATCATGATCTTGTGGTGCAATCCAGCCATTTCAGGTGTTTTGCCGATAAGGAATATGAAGATGCTGATTTGGAGATCCGGAGGGACATGTCGGACTGCGATGTGCTGTTCGGGGTAAAGGAAGTTGAAATTGATCAGCTGATCCCCGGTAAAACCTATTTCTTTTTCTCCCATACGGCCAAGGAGCAACCTTATAACCGTGAATTACTGCAGGAGATCGCAGCCAGGAAAATTACCCTGGTTGATTATGAATACCTGACCGATCATTTGGACCTCAGGCTGGTGGCTTTCGGGAGGTGGGCAGGTGTTGTCGGGGCATATAACGGACTGCGTGCCTACGGTGAACGCTACCGTCAATTTCTCATTAAGCCTGCAAATGAGTGCAGGGACCTCGAAGAAATGAAGGCGGAACTGGCAAGGGTGACACTGCAACCCATAAAGATACTGGTCACAGGAGGTGGACGTGTTGCAGGTGGTGCCATGGAAACATTGAGGAACCTGAACCTGAAAGAGGTGCTCCCGGAAACTTTCCTGTCAGCCTCATTTGATGAAGCGGTGATCTGCCGGATCGATCCCTGGGATTATGTAAGGCGCCTGGACGGGGAAGCTGTCCACCTGGAACATTTCTTCCGGCACCCGGAGATGTACGAATCCATCTTTAAACCATATACGAAAGTTACCGATCTGTTTATTGCCTGTCATTACTGGGATCCGAAATCACCCGTGTTCATGACACCCACAGATTTGCGGGAACCCGATTTACATATCCGGGTAATCGCAGATGTTAGCTGTGATATAAAGGAACCAATTCCTTCCACGATCCGGGCCTCGACCATTGCCGATCCGTTTTATGGATATGACCCGATGACGGAATCAGAAACACCCCCCTTCGATCTGCGAAGCATAACGGTGATGGCCGTGGATAACCTGCCGGGTGAATTGCCCCGGGATGCTTCGGTGGATTTCGGGAATATGTTGCTCAAAAAAGTAGTGCCCTCCCTGGTAGAAGGTGACCGGGAAGGGATCATCCGGCGGGCCACCATTGTCAGGGACGGAAGATTGACAGCCAATTTCAACTATCTTCAGAATTACCTGGACGGAAAGTGAACCTCAGCCTCACATATTAAAGCGCCAGCTCAGGTTGACGATTTTATAATAAAATATGGCTTACCCGGACAAACCCTATTTGCCGGAATCCAACAATTGGGCCTGAATTACGAATGATTCTCCTCCTGTTTATTCTTGCCTTCATTCTGAATAAGATCTAAACAAGAAAGGCTGCATTTCTGTTTGAAACCTGCCCACATTACTAATGGATCAAGTAATGGCTGTTTCTCGATTTTATTTAGACTAATTCAATTGTAAATAGTAGTTTGATAAAGTATTGTGTTATAGCTATCATTAAATATTACTTAACCTTTCTCAAAAAAAAAATCGCAACATGAAAAGAAAATTATCATTTCTGAAAACCCCTGCTCTATGCCGAATTGCAGGTTTAATACTGATTCTGGCCATTCAAATTTCAACTTATCAATCAAATGCCCAATGTTGGCAATGGGCAGTTAACACCGGAGGCACCAGCCTGGAAAATCCGATGAGCATCGCTGTGGGTCCAAATGGTCAGAGCGCGATAACCGGGGAGTTTATGGGGACCGCCATCATTGGAAACGATACCCTGGTTGCTACAGCTGGCAGAGATGTTTTTACGGCCCTGCTGGATTCAAATGGTGTTGTACTAAAAGGCCTGGGTGGTGTTGGAGATGGCTTAACAAATATTGGCAATGGAATAGCATCAGATGCAAACGGTAATGTCTTTATAACAGGGAATTTTACAGGAACCATTTCCTTCGACAATGTTCCGCTTGAAAGTGCAGGACTGGGAGATATATTCATCGTTAAATATGATTCAACCGGCAACCTTTTGTGGGCCAAACGGGCCGGTGGTGGCAGCAATATCTACGCCCATGATATTGCGGTTGATCCGGCAGGCAACTGCTACATCATTGGGGAATTCTATGATTCTGCAAGTTTTGACGATCAAAGTATACTAAGCACTATTGCCTTGGATGTGTTTACGGCAAAATATGATCCTGACGGAAATGCCTTATGGGCAGCAAGTTGTGGATCTACTTCCGGTGAGGTGGGCAATGGAATAGCCGTAGATAATCTTGGCAACGTATATATTGCCGGGTATTTTCAGGGAGAATTTATTTTTAACAACATTCCATATAGCACTACAGGTAACAGGGATGGGTTTGTTGCAAAATACGATGCTGCTGGTAACCCCCTTTGGGCTACAGTGGGAGGAGGTAGTAGTAATGAATTTTTTAATAAAATCGCTGTTGATACCGATGGAAGTAATATTTATGTTACCGGTGAATTCGAATCTGATTCGATTCTTATTGACGGAATAACACTGATAAATAAGAATAACGCAGGTATTAGAAGGGATATCCTCCTGATGAATTTTAATGCTGCAGGTGAGGCTCAATGGGGTATTCGTGCCGGTTCAATGGATCACGATTATTCCAATGATGTAACTGTTGATGACAATGGTGATGTTTATATCACAGGGACTTTCGATGACACAATAGTTTTTGATAACACAACCCTGATCAATGATGACGGTGATTTCTATATCGCAAAATACAATAATTCCGGGACGGGTTTGTGGGCAAAAAGCTCTACGTATAACAGTGCGTTAGCTAATAGCAGTTCAGTAACCGCCTATAAGAACAGGCCCTTAATAACAGGAAGTTTTGTTGCGGGTCCGGCTCCGCCCATTGTGGTTTTTGACAATGATACCATTATAAGTAATGGTTCTAGAGATATCTTTGTAGCTAAGATCGGCCCTCCCTGCAATACCGCTACTACAGGTGTGGAGGATCTTATTGACAATGCGCTTTCATGGGTGGTATTTCCAAACCCATTTAAGGATAAATTAAACATTCGGGTTGATGACAAAGCTCAAGGACCCCTGGATTTGAAAATATACAACCTGCATGGCGGATTGATCTTTTCAGATAGGTACAGTGGTTATGAAAATATAACACTGTCGACAGATCATTTACCAACTGGGATCTATTTTCTGCAAGTTAGAACCGGCAACTCAATTCAATCCATCAGAGTGGTCAAAATTGTGGAGTAATTGTAGAGAATGAAGTTGCAATCCTTAGGTGGATACCGCTGTATCCTGTCTGGTTCTATTTGAATTGGTACATCCGTTCTACCTTTTGTAAATCATTATAATGCATCCATCTTGTGCGTGTAAATCACCTATTAAAGCACGAGCTCAGGCTACTGTATTATAAATAAAATATGGCTTACCCGGACAAACCCTATTTGCCGGAATCCAAGGATTGGTCTGAACTTCGAAGGATTCTCCTTCTGTGTATTCTTGCCTTCATTCTAAATAAGATCTAAATAAAAAAGGCTGCATTTTTGTTTGAAACATGCTCACATAGCTGATGGACCAGGCAATGGAGATTTAACATTGCAATTTAGACTAATTCAAAAGACAAATAGTCGTTTGACGGGAAATGGTGTTATGGTTACATTATGCGAATTATGAAGTCTTCAGATAAAAACAAAAAATCGGACCGCAGGGAGTTTCTCTGGAAAGGATTGGCCCTTGGAACCACTGCACTGGTTGGTGCTGGCT
>DAOWJB010000001.1 GCA_030640625.1 Bacteroides sp. | reverse complement strand
TCGATAAACTGCTCCCTGCTCCCGGGACAGGATATTTCGATCATTCCCCTTCCTGCTGAAATAGAGAAAGGAGAACCGGGCAGCTTCAGTTTATCGGAAAATACGATAATACAGTACGATCAGGATGTGACCAATGCTGCATCGTTTTTCAAAGATTATTGCAAGAATATATACAGTAGTGATCTGAATTCAATGTCATCGGATCATCCAGGTATGGAATTGAATAAGATCAGCTTGAAATATGTAAACGATTTTCTACCAGGACAATATACCCTTGACATTAATAAAAGCGGGATAAGGATCCAGGGTTCGGAAAATGGTGTCTTTTACGGCATACAAAGCCTGATACAATTGTTACCCCTCTCCCCTGAACCCGGTCAAAAAAACCTGGAAGTTCCTTTTATCCGGATACACGATCAGCCGCGCTTTGCTTACCGGGGGATGCTGCTGGATGTGGGACGGCACTTTTTTACGATAGATTTTCTGAAAAAGTGTATAGATAATGCCGCATATCACAAGATCAACCATTTTCACCTGCACCTGACCGATGACCAGGGCTGGAGGATTGAGATCAAGAACTATCCCCGCCTTACAGAGGCGGGTGCCTGGCGCCAGGGAACTATGACAGGGCTGTATCCGGGAACCGGTAATGACAGCATTGTGCACGGTGGTTACTATACCCAGGATGAGATCAGGGACCTGGTATCCTATGCACAGGAACGCTATGTGACCATCGTCCCTGAATTTGAAATGCCGGCTCATTCCCTTGCTGCACTTGCCTCCTACCCTCACCTCGGTTGTACAGGAGGTCCCTACCGGGTAAAAGAGACCTGGGGCGGCACCCCGGATGTTTTCTGTGCCGGGAATGACAGCACATTTGTGTTCCTTCAGGATGTCCTGGATGAGATCATGGAAATGTTCCCCTCGGAATATATCCACGTGGGCGGGGATGAATGTCAGAAAGACAGGTGGAAACGGTGTAATAAATGCCAGTCCCGCATCAAAGCCGAAAACCTGAAGGATGAGGACGAGCTGCAAAGCTATTTCATCACCAGGATAGAAAAACATATTAATTCCAGGGGAAGGACCCTTATCGGCTGGGATGAAATCCTTGAAGGAGGGGTTGCTCCAAATGCGGTCGTCATGAGCTGGAGGGGGAATGGTGAAGCCGGTTGCCTCGGGGCCGTAAAGGCCGGGCATCCGGTGATCATGACCCCCAGCTACAGTTTTTACCTGGATTATCCCCAGACATCACAGGAGGATTCCCTGGCGGCGGACTGGGGAGGGGTCACTCCCGTACGTAAGGTTTACCTTTATGAGCCGGTCCTGGAACAGCTCTCGGAGGAGGAGGCAGCACTGGTGATCGGGGCACAGGCAAACATCTGGACGGAATACATGAATAACCCCTCCAAAGTGGAATACATGGCCTTCCCCCGCCTTAGTGCTGTCAGCGAAGTGCTGTGGTCCCCTGCGGGACTGAGGGACTGGGACGATTTCCGAAGGCGGATGGAAAGCCAGTACAATAGGTACCGTTTGTGGTGTACTGCCTACAATCCGGCTGAAATTACACTCGAATAGAAATCATAGAACCATGAAAAAGCTGAATGTATTAATATGGGCAGCGCTGGCAGGCATTTTCGCATGCCTTAGCTGCGTAAAGGACGATGAAGGGGCCATGGTTTTAAAGGTGTACCCCGATTCTGTCCTGAATGATGTATCCAACCACCCTGTGGGGATGAACCTGAATTTTTTAATGGACGGGGACCGTTTCCCTGATCCCGAACGTTCGGTGACCGAGGCCATGAGGGATATGGGGGTAAGGTACCTGCGATATCCCGGTGGCGAGAAATCGGACCTCTACCTTTTCAGCCAACCCCCCTGGTTAAAGCCATTTGGCTATACAAGTATTTTGGTGTTTTTTTTGACATTTTAAATTAAACAGTTAATTCGCGTTCTTTGACATATTGATTAATAATGTTGAGATACTGGGCAATTACATTTAAAGAAAGCTTTGTAACAAGATGTATGTACTCAAGTGTTTTATCATCAAGGTACAATGTTTTGACCCTATTAAAATCTTTCAGGTAATGATCGACTGCACTGATGGTATGGTTTGTTTCAGCCGCTGCAACTGTTGGGTCTTTTTTCTCTACTATACATTTATAAATAATTTGATATTTGTGGGTTAAACAAGAACCCATATCGTGCAAATTTCCGGTATGTGGCAATGTCACATCATATCGGTCTTCATACTTTTTCCTACACGTTGATATGTAAGAACCGGTACAGGCTATTAGCAGGCCAATGTCCCTCATGGAGAGCAAAGCGTTTTGTGCATAAGCCTCTTTGGTCAGCCTTGCGATTACGTTTTGTTTGTGTTCTGAGATTTTTAGCCCATTTTCAAGTTTAGATATATCTTCGTCACAGACTATGGTAAGTACGATAGGGACAAGTTCCATATTAAGGGAATCGGCTCGGGTACCTTTATGTACTGCGTTCCATAGTATTTGCCCTGGCTTCAGGGTCGTTGTGTCCCTAAAGTTATCATGAAAAATTTCAATTAGTTTGTCTGCAATAACACTGCGTACATTTGGTCCAAACATTTTGGGGAACTCTTGTTCGAAGAAGTGTTCGATAGCAGGTTTAGCAAATCTTTTATGGGCAGATTTATAATGGTGCGATGCATCAGATCGAAGTAGCATATTATGTTTTTCTATTGGTTTGACATTCTTTTTTTTAGCAAATTATCAAGTTCGTGTTTACGGCTGGGGACTATTTCGGCATGGGCATATATGTCGATGTACTCTTCTGCAAGGCGCTTTGAAACCTTGACAAGGAAAGCGATAGTGTGCACATCGTACCCATCTTTCATAAGTGCCACAGCTTGTTTGAACTTGTGTACATAATTGCTGACCGCAGAAACACTGTGGTTCGTTTCTCGGGCAATCTCAGAGTATTCATGCCCTTGAACCCATTTGCCAACAATCAGAGAGCGGTGCGATAAAGTGCGCCCCATATCTTTTATGGTAGAACGGAGTGGCACAAATACCCCTTGTTCCCTTAATTCTTGCAAGTCGCGGACAATGGTACGTTCGCCACAACAAAAAATGCGGTTGGCAATATCTTCAACGGTCAACAAACCACCTTGCATAAAAGCTTCATTGCAAATACGCTGGAGACGGTGCTGCCGTAAGCGGACACATCCGCCTTTTTGTTTTGTCCCAAGGTCTTCACCATCATCATTAATGGTTAGCACAACACTGACTTTTTTTGCTTCTTTCAAGCTCTTTGCTGGTGAATCTTCGGCTGAGACAACAATAAACTTTGTTTTGCCGGGAGCAAGTGACTCAGCGGTTTCAAAGAAATCTCCATAAACTTTGTGGACAGTGTCCAAAGCAGCTTTTGCTTCAAAAGGGGAGCAGTTCATCCCAGAGATGATTTCGTTCATAAACTGGTTGTCTAAGCTTTTCTTTTCAAGACGGGCCCATTTTTGATGTGATGAATTATTGAGCATGGCAAAAAGATATAAATGGTTACAAAACAGCATACATCCACCTTTATGGCGGCTTTCGATGGCACTGCTTTCCAGTCGGGCTACGCCCTCCATTCAAGCAGTGCCATCGAAATAGGTACTCTAACATTATTAAACAATACGTCAAAGAACAAATATATATACAACCTTTCTCACAGCCATATGGCACAAAGAAAGGGGGCTTTAAAAATCAAACCGATGTTGCTGTTCTTCTATTCTTTTCTCTTCTTTCTCCTGATGCTTTACGTATCTCTTTATTACCTCTTCATCTATTCCAACTGTGCTGACAAAATAGCCTCGCGCCCAGAAATTATTGCCCCAGTAAGGCTTTTCTTTCATCTTTGGGTAGCTTTTGAACAGCTTTATTGCCAGCTTACCTTTCAAGGTCCCCATCATCTCATAAACAGACACCTTCGGAGGAATCGACATGACAATATGAATGTGGTCTGTTTGGACACTCATCTCTTGAATCTCACATTTTTTCCATTCACACAACATCCTGATATCTTCTTCTATCAGCTGCTTGACTTTTCCAGTCAAGATCCGAAACCGATATTTCGGAACCCAAACAATATGATATTCACATTTATAGATAACATCGTTAGTTTGTGCATTGTTAATAAACAAAATTCAATAGCACAACGAGTTTACATTGATTAAAGAGTATTAGAGCTATTCCCTTATGTTTCGAAATTTTATTATGACCACTTTGCGGAGTCTTGTCAAGGACAGGTATTACTCCGCCATTAACATTCTTGGCCTGGCTGCCGGCCTTACCGTCACCATCCTGATCATCCTGTTTATCCAGGATGAACTGACCTATGATAAACATCATGAACTGCATGACCGTATTTATCGCCTGGAATCAGATTTCACCCTGGATAACAAGAATCATAAATTTGCAGCTACCCAGCTTCCCCTGGGACCCACACTGAAAGATGAGTATCCTGAGATCATTGAAAGTACCAGGTGTGCCCCCGTGGGTACTTTATACTTCAAAGATGAAGACCGTGAATTCCAGGAGGACAGTATCTGGTTTGCTGATTCCACATTTTTTCTTCTGTTTACACATCCTTTTGTCCATGGGGATCCTGACATAGCCCTCACACGACCAAATACATTGGTGATAACAGAGAGTTTTGCTCACAAACATTTCGGAAATGCAAATCCCATTGGTAAAAATCTTACTGATATTGATAATAACATTTATGAAATCACAGGGGTTATCAGGAATCTTCCGGGGAATTCACACATGAAATTCAACGGATTGATCTCTACTGAAACCCTGGCCGAACGAATTGGATTTGAGCGGTTTAATGACCGTAGTGCAGGGTCTTTCTGGAACATTGGAATATTCAGTTATGTGCTTCTGGCAGAGAACAGTAACATGCAGGATGTGCTGGATAAGTTTCCAGGCTTTTACGATAAATACATGAAGGAGATTGGCGACCAGATCAAAGGTGGCTTTGATCTGATGGCAACACCCCTTGCGGATATCCACCTGAATCCCATGGCCCTGGAATACTACCAGCCGAAAGGCAATCGCTCCTATGTCTATATTTTTATCTTTGCCTCCCTGTTTATCCTGGTCATTGCCAGCATTAACTATATGAATATGGCTACTGCCCGGTCTACCCGTCGCGCCAGGGAAGTAGGCATGCGGAAAGTGTCCGGCTCTTCACGCGGTATGCTCATCAGGCAATTTCTCGGGGAATCGGTACTCATAACCCTGATCTCATTTATATTATCACTGATTCTTGTAGTATTATTATTACCTTCCTTTAATGACCTGGCCGGTAAAACCCTTCAGTTCGGCATCATCTCCATGAAGGAAGTAGTTTTTTCAGGCTTGCTTATTGCTGTATTGGTTGGCACCGTGTCCGGATTATACCCAGCCTTTTACCTCTCCGGATTCAACCCGGTGGTTGTTTTGAAAGGTCTTGTTTCCAGTGGCAAGGGTGGCGGATCTTTCAGAAAGGTGCTGGTAGTGGTTCAGTTTGCCCTCTCGGTGATCATGATCATCGGGACGATGATCGTTTCGGGCCAGCTGAAATTCATGAAAACCAGCGACCTGGGATTTAATAAGGATAACCTGATTGTCATGACCATACGGGATACAACGTTCCGCAAAAGTTTTGAATCATTCCGTGAAGAACTCATGTCTCATCCTGAGATCCTGGATGCTGCACAATCCACCTCAAATCCCGGAAGCAATATTGGTATAGTAGTTCAGCGCATCGAAGGTGAAAACGGAGAGCTTATTGACAAGGCAGTCAACAATTATGGAGTTGATTACCATTATACCGAACTGATGGGCATTGAGATCCAGCAGGGCCGAACGTATGATAAAACAATGGGTACTGACATCTCTAAAGCGTTTATTATCAATGAAGTAGCAGCAAATGAATTTGGGTGGGGAAAGGAGGCACTGGGAAAACAGTGGCAGTTTGGCATCCAGCTGGATGGGCCACCGCAGAGAGATGGTGAGGTAATCGGTGTATTCAGGGATTTTCATTATACTTCTTTACATAACAAGGTTGAACCCATTGTGCTTGTATTACGGGATGATCCCCTGAGGATGAACTTATTTAATATCCGGACCTCTGGTAACAATACAAAGCAGGTACTGGCATACATTGACCAGAAAAGGAAAGAATTCGGGGATCAGTATCCCTTTGATTATAATTTCCTGTCAGAAAACCTCGACAAATATTACAAGGAAGAGGCAGTGATCGGTAAGATCTTCAGATACTTTACCATTCTTACGATATTCATTGCCTCGTTGGGATTACTGGGACTTTCAGCCTTTATGGCACAACAAAGAACCCGCGAAGTTGGCATCCGTAAGGTCATGGGCTCTAGTGTAAATAGTGTTGTGTACCTGTTTATCAAGGAATTTTCCAAATGGGTTATCATTTCTAATCTGATCGCCTGGCCCCTTGCCTGGTACGCCATGGATAAATGGCTGCAGAATTTCCAGTACCGGGTAGACATCACTGTTTGGATATTTGTCCTGGCATTCGGATTATCCCTGGCCATCGCTCTAATAACTGTTTCCTGGCAGTCTATCCGGGCCGCTTTAATCAATCCGGCAGATTCACTCAGATACGAATAAATTCCTACTTTTGCGGGCGATCATGAAGGAATGCGCCCAGCCATATTTCATCCTTGACGGGGAAGTCCGGGAATGCCCGTCTTTCGATGATAAATTAGTCCACAAAGGTACTTCAGTGTACGAGGTAGTCAGGCTTATGGGCGTGAAATTCCTGTTTATTGAGGATCACCTTAAAAGGCTTTTCAATTCCTTGAAAATGGCTGGAATTCAGTCCCGTATCACCCCAGCCGGGATCAAAGTGTCCCTGCAGATCCTGTTGGGGAAAAACAGGATCACAGAAGGTAATGTCAAAATTGTCATTAACCTCCAGGCCGACGGATCAAAGCATTTTCTTGCCTATTTTGTAGACCACAGATACCCAACACCGCAGGACTACCAAAATGGGGTGAGGGTGATTACCTACCCCTTTGAACGAATTGATCCGAATAAAAAGATCTGGAGACCGGAATTCCGGAAACATGTGGCAAAAACACTGAGTGATACAAAAGCATTTGAGGTTCTCCTGATGGATTCCGGTAAATTCATTACCGAGGCTAGTAAGGCAAACGTATTTGGCATCCAGCAGGGAAATATAATCACACCTCCCGAGGCAGTGATCCTGCCAGGCATAACCAGGCATTATGTCCTGGAGGTTTGTGAAGCTTTATTCCTGAAGGTGATCAGGAGGAAAATTTCCCGGGAAGAAATACCTGAGCTTGATGGTTTGTTTCTAACAGGAACCTCTTTACATGTGCTTCCTGTCTGTTCTGTAGACGATCACTCCATGCCAGCTGAACATCATATATTGACAGATGTCAAAAAACATTTTCAACAGGAAATCGATAACTATTTTAAATAAGCAAAACTTTACGATCTTTACAATCCCTAAATAAAAACAGAGAAATCCATGCAATATGATATAACCATTGTCGGGGCAGGTATCGTTGGACTGGCAACAGCTTATAAGATCCTTGAGCAAAAACCGAATATTAAACTATTGATCCTTGAAAAGGAACCCGGCGTTGCCATGCATCAGACCGGAAACAACAGCGGTGTGATCCATTCAGGCATTTATTACCGGCCGGGAAGTCTCAGGGCCCTGAACTGCATCAAGGGCTACAGGCAATTGCTGGAATTCTCTGACAAAGAAGGGATCCCTTACGAATTATGCGGTAAGATCATTGTTGCTACAGACCAGAATGAAAAGGCCATTCTGGAGACTGTTCTCGATAAGGGGAAACAGAATGGACTGGATCAAATCAGGATGATATCGGCTGATGAGATGAAAGAAAAAGAACCACATGTGTTTGGGGTTGGTGCTATTGATGTACCCTATGCCGGCATCATCGATTTCAAGGCGGTGGCTGAAAAACTCGCCGAGATAGTGACCGGCCGCCTGGGGGGAAACATCCTGTTTAACCAGAAAGTTCAGAATATCTATACCCGGACTGGGTTTTCCGAGGTAGTAAGCAACCAGGAACTTTTCCAGACCAAGCTGGTGATCAATACAGCCGGATTGCATTCAGATGAGATTGCTGCACTCACGGTATCCGACCTGGATCTCAGGATCATTCCTTTCAGGGGAGAATATATGACCATTAAAAAGGAACGTGAATACCTGGTGAAAAACCTCATCTATCCAACCCCGGATCCAAATTTCCCATGGCTTGGTGTGCATTTTACCAGGATGATCAAAGGAGTTGTAGAGGCCGGTCCAAATGCAGTATTTGCTTTTGCCAAAGAGGGGTACAAAAAATCAGATATCTCATTTCATGACCTTGGACGGGCACTGGGATTCGTAGGGTTCCAGAAAATCATGTTCAAGTTTATGAAATTCGGTATCGCTGAATATTACCGTTCATACAATAAGACAGCTTTTACCAAGGCCCTTCAGCGGCTGATACCGGAAATACAGAAAGAAGACCTGCTTCCCGGCGAAGCCGGAGTTCGTGCCCTGGCTGTTGGCAAAAATGGTGAGATGATCGATGATTTTGTCTTCGTTGAAAATGAATGGGCAATAAATGTGCTGAATGCCCCGTCACCAGCTGCCACAGCCTCTCTCTCAATCGGGGAAAGCGTAGCAGAAAAGGCAATTAAAAGATTTATTTAACTTTTTGCTAAATTAGACGTCTTATAGTAAACATTACACTACCATGAAGATTAGAATCCTTGTTCTCATCGCGGCCATGTCCCTGTTTTTAAGACAGCCATCAAATGCCCAGGACGTATATCCCATATCAGCCTGGGAATTTCTGTTCCAATTTGCAGATATTGAAAAGCAAAGTACAGATGTATCGAATAAACTTAGATTCACCATAGTCATCAATTTCGGTCAATACTGGCATGTGGATTTCAACAACAATTTTGGCCTGTATTCAGGTTTAGCTGTCAGAAATGTAGGTTTCATTTATGATACACCCCTGCCAACCAAGACCATCCGCAGATCTTACACACTGGGTTTACCCCTGGCCCTGAAAGTAGGGGCTTTTGACAAACATGTGTATTTCTTTGGGGGTGCTGAATATGAACTGCTTTTTCACTACCGCGCCCGAAAATGGCTCAGCAATTCCAGGGATGGGACCAAATATGTCGACGGGGAATGGTTCAGCAATAAAACCAAACGGTTTGTTCCTTCCGTCTTTGCGGGATTACAGTTCCCCGGTGGATTCAATCTAAAATTCAAGTATTATCTACAGAGTTTCTTAAATGAGAGTTATGTGGGACCAGACCTGGGAGAAAGTTAAGTGAGTTTTGCCGATTATACGAAACTGGAGATGTTCTATGTATCCCTTTCCTGGCAATTCCGCACACACCAGTGGAGGAAATACGTAAAATATGAAGGCAAGACGGCCTATAACTTTTGACAGACACTG
>DAOWJB010000135.1 GCA_030640625.1 Bacteroides sp. | reverse complement strand
GGATATCCCAGATGGTCATCTGTACTTGCCACTAGGCCAACCTGGTGACCCTGCTCCAAGAGATACTGAATGGTATTTTTAGTATACCTGCCACCCATACTATGCCGGATGTAGCGAAATGGAGCCCTGTCTGATTCTGCATTTCCATGCTCGGAAAACACTTCCACAACAGGCGAAACATCAATTGCACCCAGAACACTCCAATTCTGGCCTCTCCACCCCTGTTGGTATGCAGGATGATGTGGAATTAAAATCGCATTATTCTCCCGTGCAAATTGTTGCAGATCCTGGATGTCATCCAGATATACTAATTCTCCTTCATGTCCGGGCATGATGACACACACATCTCCATAAATACTTGAATGCCATTCATAACCGATAAACGAAACAAAATCCCCGGGCATATAAGATTCATTGGCATATCGCTTTACTTTATCCCAGTTTTGCTTGGCAACTTCAAAACCTTCAGTGAATCTTTTAAAATTACCGGTTCCAGGTTGATCGTGCCATTGTGAATGGGGCGTAAAACAATAAAAATCAAGGTGACTTTGTGCAATGTCATACGCTCTTTCCAATGATCCTTGGGCATATCCAATATTGCAATGGTTATGGATATCTCCCCAATAAATATTTTTATTCTCAAAATCATACTCATCCTGAGTTTGGCACTGAATGAACAAAATAGTTGAAAGAATCAAAAAAACCCATAACTTATTTTTCATATAGTCTTCCTTTTATTTTCTGGATACGGTATCTGGACCCTCAAGCTGCTGGTTGAAAAACCTGGTGGTTGGGTATGCAAATTCAATATCCTTGTTTTTTGCAAATTCCTTCAAAATGTCCTCCCATATGTCATGCTCGCTGGTACGGCGTTTACGGAAACCACATAGATACCGGATTGTCAGAAGTATACCGCTGTCCTTGACCGAAGTATAGACAATCGGGGTTAAGTGAAAATAGGTTATCAGGTATTTTTTGGTTGCCTCTTTGATCTCTTTTTCAACTGTCTTTGTAAGATGTTCGGCATGCTTGTTAATGATCTTTTCCAGTATGGTCTTGGTAAGTTCCCAGTTACTCTCAAAAGTGATCAGGACCGGTATCTCATTCCATATATATTGAAATCCCTTGCTGTAATTTGCCTGTGCCTGCAGGAATACTTTACCGTTTGGTATGTGTATGATCCTTCCTGTACTTTGATCTGCCTGTACCCAGTTCCCAACTTCCAGTAAGGAAAACTGGAAAAACCGGATATCGATCACATCTCCGATATCCCCGCCTATCTGCACCCTGTCTCCAACAGAAAAAGGTTTGCGGGTGCTGATAAAAAGCCAGCCTGCAATATTGGTTAAGGGATCCTTCAGCGCGATGGCCAGACCGGCGGATAACAGTCCAAGAAATGCACCAAACCTGGCAAAAGCGCTTATCCAGACGCTGCTGATGAGGATTACCGCGACCATAGAAATGATGAAGCCTATAGACCTTTTCCATTGATATCTTATGCGGGCATCCTCCGTTTGTCTCCAGACAAGCTTCAGGATCAGGTATCTTAATACCCATATAAGAATAATAATGGAAATGGATATCAGAATTTTACGTTGGTTTGTGGGACTCAAACCAATCTCTCTCTCGATGACTTCAAACATAGGGTAATCTGTAATGGATGCAACATTCGATCTAAAACTTATTTAATCTCAAATTTACTGAATTCCGGGGAAAGATCTTCATCCGGAGGCAGGGTTAGCACCAGTAAGTTTTGCCTGTCAATCGTTTTTCTATCAGAGCCTGGTATTTACCACATTATTATATATGGAACCAAAGGTATAACCTATGCCAAAATAGAATTCGAATTCATATTCAGTGGTAATCCTTTTTTGCCTGAGCAGGACTTCCTCCAGGATAATCGGCCATACATGCCAATATGGAATTTTGAGAGATCATGGAGATATTGTGAAGCAAATATCCGGGCGCGGGCATACCCCCATGGCTGGTTGAACCTCCTCCCTCATATAATTGAAATCACAATCCTCACAATCCATGAACACATTCAGCATTTGTGTGCTTAAGGAATCCGGTTTGGATGTTGGGTATCCTAATAGACTGGTATGAGACAATAGTAGCACGAGTATACTCAGAAAAATCCTGGTACTATAGTCCATCTTTCTTTTGTTAATTCGGGCTAAATATTAGGAAAACAAATTTTTACAGTAATGCTTTTCTTACGAACCGGGAAGGTGAGATGAATCTGTCATAGAGGGCGACGAATCAGCCACCTTTGTTTCATTTGTTGGTCCATTCGGCCTTTCATATGATCATATATGGCAATTATTGATTAAATTCAAGCGGCCATTTCACGATTACCTATAAGCCAGACCAAGCATGTTTGAATTCCTTGACAAACCCTATCCGTTTGATAATGCCCTGAATGCTTTTCTCAGGATAGGATTTGGCATTGGGCTTGGTTTGTTCCTTTTCATCCTTTTCTTTCAGCCATTTGAGCTCGATAACGCTGATTTCAATAACTACATTTTAACCATTGCAGGTTTCGGGGGCATCACCTTTCTGCTGATCGGTCTTCCTCGCATTATATTTCCGTGGATTTTACCGAAATTTCTCAATACCAGGAACTGGGATCTGAAACGGGAAATCTTTCTGCAATTCCTCTTATGGATCCTGAATTCAGTAGCCTGGGCTTTTTATACAGCCTATGTCGCCCATGTTAAATTATCCATGTACCTGGTATTCAAGATGGTTATGCTGAGTCTCGCACCTCCAGTGATAATCTTGATTGTAAAGGAGATACAATCTTTACAAAATCAACTCCACAAATTTAAGGAACAGAACAGGGAACTAGATGCGGTAGCCAGGAGTAAGCAAAAGGAAGACCATGAAACCATTGAATTGGTCTCAGAGAACAGGTCTGAAAAACTGGCGCTTAAAGCCAGTGAACTGATCCTGGTTAAATCTGCCGAAAATTATGTCGAGATCCTATATCGAGCCAGTGGTTCCATTAACAAGACATTAATGCGAACCACATTAAAGGGCATTGAAGATCAGCTAAGGTCTTTGAATCAAATGTTACGATGTCATCGAACCTATATAATCAATACGGCACATGTCATAAAATTACAAAGGGAATACGGTCGATTTTATCTGAAAATGCACGAAATTGAGGAGGAAATCCCCGTTTCACGACAATACCTTCTGGGCGTAAAAAGCGCCCTCGGAAACGCCTGAGTGACAAATGCCACTCATCCCGGATCAAATTCATCCGCCACAAATTTGTGAGATTAAGCCCTGATAACGGGCAGTTCATCCCATTTATTTCTGTTTAAATATCTGAGGAAATATTTTTGTATGGAGTGATTAATAAAAATCTCACTTTATGAATATTTTACTGATCAATCCAAAAACACCAGATACGTATTGGAGTTTCAAACATGCCTTACGGTTCATTTCAAAAAAAGCAGCAAATCCTCCGCTTGGACTCATAACAGTTGCTTCCATGCTTCCTGGTGAATGGAAGAAAAAACTTATTGATCTGAACGTGGCTTCCCTGCGGGATGAAGACATCCGCTGGGCAGATTATGTATTTATCTCTGCGATGTCTATTCAGCAAACATCCGTAAGACAAATAATAGAGACATGTAAACAATATCAAAAGAAGATTGTGGCCGGTGGACCTCTTTTTACAGGAGAACCTGAAAATTTTACAGACATTGACCACCTGGTGCTGAACGAGGCGGAAATAACCTTTCCCCAATTCCTGTCCGATCTTGCCGGGAACAGGCCAGAAAAGATATATCAAACTGATGAGCACGCCGAATTGGACCTTTCTCCTCCTCCGGATTACTCCCTTATTGATCCCACCAAGTATGCCACGTTAAGCATACAATACTCCCGTGGATGCCCATATAATTGTGAATTCTGTGAGATTACGGCTTTGCTTGGACGAAAGGTCCGGACAAAGTCAACCGGACAAATCCTTATGGAACTTGAGAATATTTATCAAACCGGATTCAGGGATAATGTATTCTTCGTGGATGATAACTTTATTGGCAACAAGAAAAAACTGAAAAGTGAATTGCTGCCGGCCATAATCCAGTGGCATAAAAACCTTGGCTATCCTTTCGAATTCACCACAGAAGCATCAATTAATCTTTCAGATGATCCGGAACTGATGAACCTGATGACTGAGGCTGGTTTTGTAAAGGTGTTTGTTGGCATTGAATCACCGGATGAAAAAAGCCTGGAGGAATGTGATAAAAAATTAAACAAGCAACGGGACCTGATCCAATGCGTAAACCAGATCCAGTCCACCGGCCTGGAGGTTATGGCCGGATTTATTGTTGGTTTTGACAATGATTCCCCGGGTATTTTTCAACGCCAGATCGATTTTATCCAACAAAGCGGTATTATTATGGCCATGGTCGGTTTGCTGAATGCCCCCAACAACACAAGGCTGTATAAACGCTTGTCAGAAGAGGGCAGGATCATTAATTACGCCGGTGGTGACAACACAAATTATTCCATTAATTTCATACCCAAAATGGATAAGGAGGTATTGCTCACCGGGTACCAGACCATTGTCAGGAGTATATATTCCAGCAAGGCCTATTATGAACGGGTGATCCGTTTTATGAAACATTACGAGCCCAGGCTAAAATCACGGACGGCTTTCACATTCGGCAAGATACTGGCATTATTGCGTTCGATAATCATCCTGGGCATCTTGAAAAGAAACCAGATTTATTACTGGCGCTTATTTTTCTGGAGCCTCATAAACCGGCCAAAACTCTTCCCCCTGGCCATTACATACAGTATTTACGGTTACCATTTCAAGAAGGTCTTTCGGAACTTGTCCTGAATGTTTTTTACCAAAAATCGTAATTCGTAGCAACAATTCAGAAGATATACCCGTATGATAATTATTTCACGATTATTTCGTTGATTACTTGTTTTGTGAAATAATAGTCTTCAGAAAATCTGCGAATCCATGAAAACAGTTCTTGTTATTTTAGCCTTCGCGCTGTTGTCTGGTTTGAATCCCATTCAGGGTCAAGTCAGCACTCCCGAAGTATTTGATACAGCATCCCTCCAGGAACAGCTTGATTACCTGGAACAAAGGACAAATATTTACAATGGCTACCGGGCGGTTCGCGACGATATATTCCTTAAAATGAAAGCAAATACCCTGGATTCATTATCATCTGTAAAAAAGGAAATTACCAGGTTGGAATCATTGCTTGGGAAGACCATCAGTGATATGGATTCCCTGGAAATCAAATTACAGCAAACGAATGATGATCTTCAGCTGGCGATCAAGAATAAAAACAGTTTTTCGTTTATTGGCATCCAGATGCATAAAACGTTGTACAATTCCATCATGTGGATCATTGTACTGGCATTGGCTGCATTGCTGATCATCCTGTTACTTGCTTTCAGAAGAAACTTTGCCGTCACCAGTCAAACCCGGAAAGACCTTGAAGAAACCAGAGAGGAGTTTGAAGCCCATAGGCAGCAGTCCCGCGAGAGGTACGAAAAACTCGTCGTTCAGCATCATAAAGAAATACAAAAACTAAAAGGGAAAAGACCCCTTTAGCTTCCTTAAAATTTCAAGTTATTTTTCAAAATTCCTATCTGCTACTATAGGCAATTTTGCATAAATTGCCATTTGTAACTGTGTCGTATTTATGCTTTATAACATCTCATTTGATCCTTAGTTAATAATATATTTACTGAACTCAATAAACTTTATATGGATGCAAAGCAGGTTAACCGGAGAGGTTTTGTAAAACGTTTTTCCGGTGGACTGGCAGCCATGGGTGCAATCCCAATACTCAGTTCATTTAACAAATCAGCAGAGGATCTTTACCAGGATGCCCGGGTTTCTGTAGAGGATCTGAAGATCACAGATCTGCAGACCGTAAAACTTCAGTTTCCGGGGACCACTCCCAGAAAGTGGAATTCCATCATCGTCAGCGGTGGCGGTCCACACGAGATGAGTTATCTGGAATTGCATACCAATCAGGGAATCATTGGACGCAGTATACCAAAAGGACCTTCCTCCATGCGCAAGTCCATGCTAATCAAGATCCAGGGTGAGAATCCTTTTGATGTGGAGAGGATCTGGGACAGGATGTACAGGTACAACCGCAAGCCCGTGGCAAAAGGTGATTATATCAAAGTCATCGGTTCTGTTGATATCGCAGTATGGGATATCATTGGCAAGGCACTTAACCTTCCAGTATATAAAGTCCTTGGCGGCTTCCAGAAGAAAATCAGGGTTTATGCTGCTGGTGGGTATTACGAGGAAGGAAAAACGATTGATGACCTGGTCCGGGAAATGGAGGGTTATGTAGCGGAAGGATTCAATGCTGTTAAAATGAAGGTGGGCGGAGCAAGTTTCGGTGAAGATGTCTACAGGGTAAAGGCTGTCAGGGAAGCACTTGGTCCGGACATTGACATCCTGGTTGATGCCAATAATAAATGGAATGCCTATGAGGCAATCAGGTTTGGCAGGGCGATTGAAAAATACAATCCATTCTGGTTTGAAGAACCGGTTGAGCCCGATGATTTTGACGGTTGTGCGGAGGTGAAACGTGCACTTGACATTCCCATCGTGGCTGGTGAGAATGAGTATACCCGATGGGGTTGCCGGGATCTGATCCAGGCCGGTTCGGCAGATATTCTTAATTTGGATACAGTCAAAGCAGGAGGAATAACGGAATATAGAAAAATCGCCGCCCTGGCCTCCGCTTTCCATATTCCTGTGGCACCCCATGGAAGTCCACATATGGCCATCCATCTACTTGCTTCCCTGGATAATGCCCTGATCATGGAAACCTATCCCGGAGTCAAAAGCCAGTACAACCCGGTACTGCCGCTTTATCCCGTAAAGGAAGGTTATGTAACGGTTCCGGAAACACCGGGATTGGGTATTGACCCGGACCCGGAGTTGGTCGAAAAGTATAAAATAGATTAATACTATGCTGAAAAAAATCGGAATTTTTCTTGCCTCCATCGCACCAGGCATTTTCCTGATCGGGTATAATATCGGGACGGGAAGCATTACCACCATGGCATCTTCCGGTGCCGCCTATGGGATGACCCTTATATGGCCCCTGCTGCTTTCATGTATTTTCACCTTTTACCTGATCATGCTGTTCGGCCGTTATACCTCCATTACAGGCAACACCATCCTGCATAGTTTCAGGTCCCATTTCGGTACTCCAGTTTCCATACTTGTCCTGGCCTCACTCCTGATATCCGAATGGATATCCTGCATGGGGGTCATGGCCGTGGTCACCCAGGTCGTGGAAGAATGGTCAAAACCCCTGACCAGGTCAGGAAATGGTTTCAATCCCCTGATCACTACTTTGATCTTCGGGGCCATCCTGTACTTCCTTTTCTGGAATGGTAAGCACCGGATCTTTGAAAAGATCCTGGCAATATTTGTGGGATTAATGGGCCTTTGCTTTGTGCTCACTACATTTATGGTTATTCCTGATGCAGGGGATGTAATCCGGGGACTCATACCCAGGGTTCCCAATGCGCCAGGTGCCCTTCTGATCATGGCCGGTATGGTCGGGACCACCATGGGAGCCATCCTGTATGTTGTCAGGTCCATACTTGTGCAGGAAAAAGGCTGGAAGAAAGAGGATCTCAAACAGGAAAGAAGGGATGCCATAATTTCCGTATCCCTGATGTTCGTCCTGAGTGTGGCAGTGATGGCAGCAGCAGCCGGGACTTTGTACCCGCTGGGATTGAAAGTAGAGAATGCCATTGATATGGTCAAGCTTCTGGAGCCACTGGCCGGCCGTTTAGCCATCTCTGTTTTTGTAGCTGGTATTGTTTGCGCCGGACTCTCTTCCCTTTTCCCCATCATTTTGCTGGCACCCTGGCTATTCGCCGATTTTAACAACAAACCCCGCAATATGAAATCAACCAGCACCAGGCTCCTGGTATTATTCGGGGTGCTGCTTGGTTTGGTGGTCCCCATTTTTGGCGGAAGACCGGTCCTGGTCATGATCGTTTCGCAGGCATTAACAGTTATTGTCACACCCCTGATACTGGCCCTGATGATGGTGCTGTATAACAAAAAAAGTGTGATGGGTGAATATACTGCAAGAATCCAAACCAATGGATGGCTGACATTTATCCTTCTGTTTACCATAGCCATGGCCATTGCAGGAGTCGTAGGAATAATTAATCTATTATGAAAAAAGAAAACCATACTGAAGAGATCCATCCGGATATTGTTGCTGGCTATCTGTATATCATAGGCCGGTATGGATATCCTCCTCCTGCCGGTGATTCCATATTGCATTTGAAGGAGTTTGCGGAACTCGGATTCAGGAGCATTGAACTGGAGGGGATCCGGGAAAAGCATCTGATGGAAATATGGGAAATGAGGCATGAGCTCCGGACCGGGGCAGATGATATGAATCTTGAGGTCCCTGTTTTTTGCATTGTTTTACCTGGACTGAGTTCAGCTGATTCCCGTGAAAGGGAAGAAAACCTTGTCCTTTTTGAAAAGGGTTGTGAGATTGCAGAGATCCTGGGTGCCCGTGCAGTCCTTGACAATTCCCCTCTTCCACCCTGGCAATTCCCTGCAGGTATACCCGTCACCCGGCATTACGATGAGGAGAACCTTGCATCTGCTACCCTTCCCCAGGATCTGCATTGGAAGACTTATTGGGATGGACTTGCTTCCACCTACCGGGAAGCTTGTGATCTGGCTGCATCCAGGAACCTGGAATATCACCTGCATCCCTGCCTGGGTGCATTGGTGCCTACCACGGATGCATTTCTGAATTTCTCAGGTGCAGTGAAACGTGACAACCTAAAATTCAACCTGGATACCGCCAACCAGTACTTTTTGAAAGACAACCTTGTGCTGTCTATCCAAAGATTAGAAGATTCAATCGCTTACATCCATATCTCTGACAACCGCGGCTTCAGGGTAGAACACCTGGTCCCCGGACAAGGCAACATCCCCTGGGAGTCATTCTTTGAAATGCTTGACCGGGTCGACTATTCCGGCCTTTTCGGTATCGACATAGGCGGTGCAGAGTCAGATGTGGATGACTACAATACAGCGTACCGGACAGCAGCTGCTTGGCTTCATAAAAACTGGTTCAAATACAAAAGCAAATGAATCGAAAACAATCATTCCATTCAGTTATCCCCTGGATGGTATTTTTTCTGTACACCTTCATATTAACTGCCTGCCTGAACTCCCCTACGGGGTTCTTTGTCACCCGCTTTGGAGCATTGGGTGATGGCAAAAACCTTGACACCGAATATATTCAATCTGCCATCGATGCCTGCGCAAAGGCGGGTGGGGGTACTGTTAACTTTCCCGCCGGCACTTACCTGTCGGGTACCCTTCTGTTAAGGGACAATGTGAACCTGCACCTTCAGGAGGGAGCCACCTTGCTTGGAAGCACACGGCTGGAAGATTACCCTGAGATAAAGTCTCAGCTGCGCCATTATTATGAGGAAGTAGTCTTGCGGAGTTTGATCTATGGGGAGAACCTTAGCCATGTCAGCATTACTGGTAAGGGAACGATCGACGGACAGGGAGAAGCCTTTGTGGTGACTACTAAAAAAAAGCCGGACAGGTACCTTGACCGTCCTTATATTATCCGTATGATCACCTGTAATAATTTACAGGTAAGGGATATAACCTTGCAGAATTCGGCCATGTGGATGCAGCATTACCTGGCCTGTGAAGACTTGACAATCAATGGAATAACAGTTTTTAACCATGCCAACCAAAACAATGACATGATTGATATAGATGGCTGCCGGAATGTGATCATCTCTAATTGTTCCGGCGATACTGACGACGATGCCCTGACCTTCAAGAGTACCTCGGTACATGCCTGTGAGAACATTGTGGTTACCAATTGTATATTAAGCAGCCATTGCAATGCAATCAAATGCGGCACAGAGTCCACCGGTGGATTCAGGAACATTACCATCAGTAATTGTGTGATCAGGCCATCAAGGGATACGGTCCCCATTTTCGGATTGCCCACAGGAACTAGCGGGATTTCCCTGGAGATTGTTGACGGTGGAATTATGAATGGAGTATCCATCTCCAATATCAGCATGGACGGTCCGGAGGTGCCTATTTTCATCCGTTTGGGCAACCGCGCCAGAAAACATATTCCTGAAGTAGAAACACCACCGGTTGGACAATTATCCAATGTACTGATTTCCCAGGTCATTGCCCGGAATGCAGGAAGAACGGGCTGCTCCATTACCGGCATCCCTGGTTTCCCGGTCAAAAATATCAACCTCTCAGACATGATCCTTGAGTTCAAAGGGGGAGTTGTGGATCCGGTTGCACAGGCCGATGTTCCGGAACTTGAAGATCATTATCCCGAAGGGACCATGTTTGGTGAGCTGCCTTCCTTTGCATTTTTTATCCGCCATGCAGAAGATATTAGCCTTTCCAATATTAAGGTCTCCACACATGATACAGATAAGCGTAAACCAGTTTTGACGGATGATGTCAAAGGACTTACCATTGAAAATGCACCAAAACCTTGAAAACCATTTGTCGACTTTTACTGCCCTGCTTACTTATCATGGCTACCGGCGAAATTACTGGTATTCCATGACAGTTATATGTCCCTTATCAAATCCTATATGAACCTGGGAAAGTTTGATGACGCACATAGATGGTCTGATAAATTGCATGAGCTTACGTCTGATGACCCGAAAGCCTTCGCCCTGAAAGCAGAAATCTTTGTAACGCAGGAAGCTATTGAACTTGCCGTAGAAGCCATGTTAAGAGCGCTGGAAATATTGCCTAATGAGGCATACCTGCATTTCAACCTTGCTGATTTATACGCCGAAGCAGGAGACAAGGCAAATGCGCTAATTTATTATACATCTGGACTTGACTGGTATATGGACGAGGAAGTAAACGATGAATATCTGGAAGCAGAAGCTTTTATATAATTACATCTCCAATAGATATTCCAGGCAGGATATCCAGAAATCATTGTAATATTCCCAATAAACAAAATTACAACCCCAGTGTGGAGCCGGATCGGACATGTATGCCATTACATTGCCTTTGCCGCAGGTCCCGAAGGCCAGGAGGGGATCTCC
>DAOWJB010000074.1 GCA_030640625.1 Bacteroides sp. | reverse complement strand
GGAAATATGACAGGGAGCTGGAACGCCTGACGCAAAAGGTCTTTGAACAGGAGGATTTGAAGGATGTATTAGAAGAGGCAGAAGTCTAGAAACTAACCTCCTTCATCTGCCAGAAGATACCCTGGTAATAATGCCAAATGGTGTCGAGTCCCCTGGGAAGATAAAACTCTATATAATTTGGCTTCACAACAGTCTTGTTATTGAATATTTCCTTCTCGTAAAGCTTTTGTATGATGCCCCTGGAATAAGCGAAAACATAGAGCACAGAGGATCCCTTATAATCATTGACCACGATCAGTTCCTTATCACCGTCTCCACCGAAATCATATTCATAGACCTGGGCCACAGTTATTCTGTCCCCGATTGGTGCAGTTACCTTGCGCCCCTTGTAATCTATAGTAACATAACACATTCCCTGATAACATTCAGTCGTTACGGTTTCCCCCGTAGAGAGTGCTCCGCTTACATCGGCAGTCATGGACTTGGATGTTACGACTTCAACCTTATCTCCTTCAATTTCGAGTTTATTGATTTTCTCCTGGGCATAAAGCTGAGAAGATACCAGGATAATCGATAAAAGAACAAGTATTTTGGTGATGATCGTTTTCATTGCTTTATGGTTTTTTTCACTAAACGTTTTTAAGATCATGATATTGTTAAGCTGGTGATTTTTACGGATTATCCGCCAAAAGGTTCCTGTTTACCTGAACACTGCAGGTAACTGAACAAGGCAAAAATATCCAAAAACCAGGAAGGCAATTATTAACCCGGTGCCCAGCACCCAGTTAGGCCGCAGTAACTTCCCTATCTCGGGTCTGTAGAGCCTTGGCATCACAATATATAAGCCAATCCCAACCCACAGTGCTTGAAGGGGAGTAAGCAGTAATCCATCCAGAATTGCGCCCAGTTTTACCAGGGCAACCGGCCGCAGATTAAAACTGTATACGAAGATCATATTGGACATGAAAAAGAAGACCAGGAAAAGGCGGAATTGCATCAGCCAGGTGAACTTTCGGTTAAACGCAGGTATACAGATCCGGAAGCTATCCGCCAGTAGCCTGGGCCAGCCGGCCAGTTGTCCGACCAGGGTACCTACCAGCGCAGATGTACCTCCGAGCAGAAAGAGGAATCCGCCGGCGCTTCCCCACCTTGAAGAGAATATCTCTGATAATTGTAAGGCCACATCTTCACCACTGGGGGCCAGGTGGGCCGGACGCAGAACACCAGCTCCTGCAATTATAAACCCCAGTGTGATTACGGTACCCAGGACAATGGCCAGGGAAGAATCATAATAAACTATCCGGCTCCATCCCAGCAGCTTTTTAGCTTCATACATGGTGAGTTCTTTCAACTTTACAATATCTGCCGGTTTTCCATAAACATCTTTTTTGGCAGCGCCGTAGCCCGCACCAATCACCCAGTAACTGTACCAGACCTGGCTGGCAAATCCACCCGCACCCCAACCCAGCAGGGGGAGGATCTCTTCCCAGGGATTGCTGCTCACACCTTGCGCAATAGCCCAATCTGGTACGCCCGGTATCCTTGGTATAAGACCCTTCATGATTTCATCCCATCCGGGGAATACCGTGGCAGTCACCCAGAGCACTCCTATGATCATGATCAACACCAGGAAACTCATGACTACCTTGATCCACTTGAATTTCCCTACCCAGGCCACCAGGAAAGCAAAGACTGTTATTAGCCATCCTCCGATGGAATGACTGACAGGCAGAATGCTGCTCAGAAAAACACCAGAGGCTGTGGCTATCGATCCCACAGCGATGGTGGCGGATACGAACTGAGCAACCAGTACAATCCAGACAGCCCAATTCTTCGGACCCGGCATACGGGCAAACATATCAATCATCCCCTCTCCGGTGCAGACTGTATACCTGGCACCGCTCATGCCAATCCAGAATTTGAGAAAGATCCCGCTGATGATCACCCAAATGATCCCAGTTCCAAAAATAGCCCCGCTACGTGTGGCAAGGATCACCTCCCCGGAACCTATATACTCTGATGCCCAGACAATGGAAGGTCCAAGCACGGCGAAAATGGCAAGACCGGTCAGGGGAGTTTTAATGGAAGTTGGAGGTGCCATTCACGAAAGATAGTAAAATCCAATATTACTTTGTAAACTGATATTAATTAAAACACTGCTGCATATTCCGCTACGCGAAACAAGTAAGGCATCTTATTTAATTAATATCAGTTTAAAAAATAACCAGGAATCGGTGGTGGGTGTAACTGTCAGTCCATTCGAAGGGAAAAGTCTATTTATTATGGCTTTATTACCTGAAAAGGATACTGGATGAGGAGCCTATTTTTTGTGTATGCACAAAAATCAGCGACGATCCAGCATTCTTTTCAGGATATAAATAATGCCGTAATAAATTGTTTTACCGGAGCTATTTCTTTTTCTTGTCATCGGCTCTTCCGGTGGTCTTGGAAATAGATTCCCTCATATCCGTATCGGCCTGGATGTTCTTGAATTTATAGTAATCCATGATACCAAGATTTCCCTGTCTGAATGCATCTGCCATGGCCAGTGGGATCTCGACCTCGGCTTCAATTACCTTGGCCCTGGCTTCCTGTGCTTTGGCAATCATCTCCTGCTCGAGGGCGACGGCCATTGCACGGCGCTCTTCGGCCTTTGCCTGGGCGATTTTCTTGTCCGCCTCGGCCTGGTCGGTCTGAAGGAAAGCCCCGATGTTCTTTCCGATGTCGACGTCGGCGATATCAATGGAAAGGATCTCGAATGCCGTACCTGCATCCAGTCCCT
>DAOWJB010000338.1 GCA_030640625.1 Bacteroides sp. | reverse complement strand
GCCGAAATTTTTGAGTCATATGGATTTGAACCCATCATGCCGGCCAGGTTTGAAGGATACTATTTCGCAGGTCAGACGGCGATAGTATTGATCATCTTTGCCGTGGCCATCATACCTCCCGTTTATTCTGTACTCAGGCTGAAAGAAATCAAAGCATTAAGATCTTAAACGAATTAAAAAAAAGAAAAATGATCTGGTCAATATCATGGAAAAATGTATGGCGTAACAAGATCCGGTCTCTTGTGGTCATCGTTGCATTTACCTTCGGCATTTTCGGCGGTGTTTACATGGTGGCTGTTTTTGTCGGCATGATTGAATCACGCGTGAAACTTGCCATCGGTAATGAGGCTTCTCATATCCAGGTTCATAATCCGGGGTATCTGGACAATAATGAGCTGAAATATACCATTGAAGATTATCATAAATATGTGGATCAAATCGAACAGATCCCTGAAGTCAAAGCTGCTAGTCCACGGATCAAGATCCTCGGCATGGCCAGCACTTCAGGAAACGCCTCCGGTGTTATGATAAACGGTGTAGAAGTTGACAGGGAAAGGCAGGTAACCGGCATCGCCGAATCATTGGTGGAAGGCGGAGGATCCTTCTTTGACGAGGATGGCAGAAAACCTATTGTCATCGGAGAAAAACTCGCCAAAACCCTCAAACTGACCTATTATCAGATAACCTCCGAGGACCTGGAAAGGCTTGCCGAAAGAAAAAACCTGCGTACTGTTTTGCCCTTGCTCGATTCCTTGACAGATAAACAATACCGGTCAGAAGCTGACATGGACAAGGCCCTGATCAGCTTGCTTGGCAAAGCAGAGGCTGATAAAGTTGCCTTTCATATTAAGGCAGCATCCATTAAGTACAGGTTGAAGAGAAAGATCGTGCTGAGTTTTCAATCGCTTGATGGCCACATAGCCTACGATGCCTTCCGGGTGGTGGGGATTTACAAAACAGGCAATTCTGCTTTTGATGGGTTGAACCTGTTTGTCCGCATGTCAGATATAGCCCCGGCAGCCAGTATGCATTCAGGCCAGGTCAATCAGATTGCCATTTTGCTGACATCTGTGGAACACGACGATATGGTGGCTGAACAGGTCAGGGAGATTATGCCGGGAATGGATGTGCAGACCTGGGATGAAATCATGCCGGAAGCCGGTATGTATACCTCAGCCATGAACTACTATTTGTTCATTTTTATGGTCATCATCCTGCTTGCCCTGGGTTTTGGGATCGTGAATACCATGTTGATGGCTGTGCTCGAAAGGGTCAAGGAGCTGGGAATGCTAATGGCCATTGGTATGAACAAGAAAAGGGTTTTCAGTATGATCATGCTGGAAACCATATTTCTGGGTTTGACCGGGGCAGTCCTTGGAATGGTGATAAGCTATGGCCTGATCTGGTATACCGGGAAAACGGGACTGGACCTTACGTCCATGTATCAGGAGGGATTTGAAGCCATTGGATTCAGTCCAATGATATATCCATCCATCGGATGGGAGTCTTTCTTCCAGCTCATCCTGCTGGTTATACTTACAGGTGTGTTGGCCGCTATTTATCCGGCTAGAAAAGCCATGAAACTGAATCCTGCAGAGGCTTTAAGAATTGATATGTAATGTGTTTAAAATATTTGCCATGAAAGTTATTGATATTACCAATCTTGAAAAGATCTATAATGAATCTGAAATCAAGGTACATGCTATTCGCGGAATAGACCTTTCCTTTGAGGAAGGTGAATTTGCAGCCATTGTCGGTCCCTCAGGATCAGGCAAAACCACCCTGCTTAATATGCTTGGCGGACTAGACAATCCGACTACAGGGAATATTACCATTGGTGGAGTTGACATCAGCTCTTTGAAGTCATCCGAGTTAATAAATTTCAGGTTGACCAACATTGGATTTGTTTTTCAGGCCTATAACCTGATCCCTGTTCTGACAGCCAAAGAGAATGTTGAATTCGTCATGCACCTGCAAGGAAAGTCAAAGGCTGAGAGGGATACCCGTACAAAGGAATTGCTGGAGTCTGTGGGTTTGGGCGATCGCCTCGATAGCCGTCCGTCGAAATTGTCGGGAGGACAACAGCAGCGGGTGGCTGTAGCAAGAGCCCTGGCATCCAAACCAAAATTCGTGCTGGCCGATGAACCCACAGCGAACCTGGATACGGAGGCCACAGAGAACCTGCTTGATATCATGGAAAAACTGAACCGTGAAGAAAATATCACCTTCATCTTTGCCACCCATGATGCACGTGTGATGAAAAAAGCCAGAAGGGTGATCACCATCGAAGATGGAAAAGTCCTGTCAGATGTAGTAAAATAACCATTTTAATGAATAAGGCCGGGCTGTATATTATTTTGCTGGTGCTTTCATTGTCTGCTGCAGGCCAGGAAAAGAGCAGTTCCTTTGCATTCAAGGGATATCTTTCCAACATGCAATCTGCCATGTTTGCAGATCCAAGTGAGGATTGGATCATTGATAACCTCTTCCATAACCGGCTGAACCTGTTCTGGTATGGTGGTGAACATTTCAATGCCAGCCTTCAATTCCGGAACAGGCTGATGTATGGAGAAACCCTGCAGCTTATCCCTGGATATATAGATAACATCGGGAAGACTGATGGCATCCTGGACCTGTCCTGGAACCTGCTAAGTGGAAATTCTTACGTATTGAATTCGACCATTGACCGGATTTGGTTTCAGTATACAACTGGGGGGTTTTCTGCAACAATCGGGAGGCAGAGGATTAACTGGGGACAAACATTTGTCTGGAATGTCAATGATATCTTCAATGCCTATTCCTATTTTGATTTTGATTACGAGGAACGTCCCGGTGCGGATGCGGTACGTCTTCAGTTTTATCCCAATTACACCTCTACCATCGAACTGGCAGCTAAAATCGACAGCGCTGGCAATGTTACAGCGGCAGCTATGTACCGTTTTAATGTGCTGTCATATGATATACAGTTCCTGGCCGGGATGCTCAGTGAGGAAGATTTTCTCGGAGGTATTGGCTGGTCGGGCAATATTGGTGGAGCCGGTTTCAGGGGAGAGGCCAGCTATTTCCATCCAAAACATAATTTCAGCGATACCACAGGAATGTTTATGGGATCTGTTGGACTTGATTATATTTTCCCAAATACCCTGATGCTCCAGGGAGAATATTTATATTCCAGCAATCCATTTACTTCCGGTTATGGATTTATCGATTATTATTCCGGACCACTGACGGTAAAACAACTTGCATTTACCGAACATACTGTCTTTGCCTCCGGCTCTTACCAGATCACTCCATTGTTTTATGCCTCCCTTGCCGGTATGTATTTCCCGAAACTGAAAGGATATTTCATCGGCCCGAATCTCTCCTACAATATCCTGTCCAACATAGACCTGAGTTTTTTCCTGCAATATTTTGACTCAGAGGTAGAAAATCCAATCAATGGAGATAAATCGCGTCAGCATATTACTCTCTGGTTCCTTCGCCTGAAATGGAATTTTTAGACAATTAACCCAGACATTCAATACAATCTCTAAAATTGGAATTGATCCTCCGATTTTAAATCTTTGCTTCACCAATAATCATAAATCCTGCCCGACATGAAAAAAAATTATCTTTTAATGCTAATGTTATTTTGTCTTACTTCTGTAACTTTAACTGCCAGCAATCCGTCGAAAACAATGAATGAGCCCCGCTTAGAAATGAACGAGGAAAAATCAGCCGATCACCTGCTTATCGTATGGACCAGCGGAGATCCGGATGTTGCCCACAAGATGGTATTTATGTATGCGTTCAATGCCAAAAAGAACGGTTGGTGGGAGAATGTAACCCTGCTTGTATGGGGACCTTCGGCCAAACTCAGTAGTGAGGACAAGGACATCCAGGCTTCCCTGAAAAAAATGAAAGATCAGGGAGTTGAACTGCTCGCCTGTAAGGGTTGTGCCGACCAGTACGGTGTATCACCCAAACTGGAGGAACTGGGAATTGAGGTAAAATATACGGGTACCTACCTGACAGATTTTATTAAATCCGGCAAGAAGATAATAAGTTTTTGACGTCCGCTACCTGTTTCAGGGATAGCTGAATGATTTACAGGTCAGGGCCTGCGAAAAAATAATAGCCACACCCCTTACCTGGTGGACTATCAGCAGATGGCTGGAGAATTATCCCTACCAGTCTGGGATCCACTGGTTGGTATTTGTGATAACCGGTTTGCTGGTCATCCTGTTTGCCCTTATGGCCGTTGCCATTCAAACAGTACGCGCAGCCAATACCAATCCTGCCCAATCCCTGAAATATGAATAGTATACAACTCCCCTTATGCCGTGGAACACGCCCTGCCTGAGCATAAAAATTTGCTATCTTAGCAACCTCATTTATTTGATCTTGAAATTATTATTTCAGATAATCCTGATTTGCATCCTTATTGGACAAACCAGTACTGTTAAAGCAGGGGACCCGGTATTCCAATACCTGGATAATGGCGATTTTGACAGGCTGGAATCGTATTTGGCAGATCATGACATCAATGCCCTGTATGGTGACAGCGCTTCCACGCTGCTGGTATACTCCATCCTGTATAGCAAAAACAGGGTGACTAGTTACCTGATCGACAAAGGGGCAGATGTCAACCAGTTTGTAAATGGGAAAAGTCCAGTGATGCATGCTGCCGGTAAGGGGATGAAAAAAAAAGTGGACATGCTGGTATCCCATCAGGCAGCAATCAATGCCCTGGATTCAGCTCATAATTCATGTCTCATATATGCAACCCGGTATGGTGATCTCAAAACGGTTAAATACCTTGTTCGCAACGGTGCTGCTCTTAATCATAAAAACAAAGACAAATCTACTGCATATGACGAATCAGTTAGTCATTACCACTCAGAGGTTTCAAAATATCTCCGGGATGAATACGTGAAAAATTTACCGGATTTTCATGATGGCCCCTATATCAGCTGGAAAGGCCGGCGCAGGATAAAGGCATTTTATCTGGTCCATGATTCACTTCGACAGACGACAAGCAGGCAGAAAGCCAGTTTCAGGGCTGATACCAATCCATTTTTAATGAAGGGTTTTTCACAGGACAGTATGGAATACCGGATCAGTACATACAGGGAAAATCCTGCCGACCAATTTAAGGGTGTAACACAAATCATGGTTTTAGGGGATATCCATGGATGTTATGACAGCTTGCTTATTTTCCTCAGGAGTAATGGGGTTATGGATGCCAATTTAAACTGGATCTGGGGAACTGGTCACCTTGTATTCCTTGGGGATATTTTTGACCGTGGGGAAAAAGTTACCGAAGCACTATGGTTGATTTACCGGCTTGAAGGCCAGGCAGCAGAAGCCGGGGGAGCCGTTCACCTGATCCTCGGCAATCATGAGATCATGATATTAAACCATAAAGAAAGCTATGTTGCTGATAAGTATAAATTGATGGCAGATAAACTGAATATATCATATGCCAATTTGTTTACTAAACGAACCATCCTTGGACAATGGCTCAGGTCAAAGAATACCATCCTGAAGATCAATGATCATCTTTTTGTCCATGCCGGTCTGTCCCCGGATATACTAAACACCGGATTAAATATACATGACATTAACAGCCATGTCAGATATTTCCTGAACCATCCTGACAGGGAATTTCACGGGGAGATTAACCTCAATATAATCCTGGGAACAAACGGTCCTTTCTGGTACAGGGGGTATCTGGAAAACAACCATGATTACAAGCTCCTGCCTGAACCGGAATTAACAGAGATCCTCGCGGCATTTCAGGCAAGCAGGATTTTTGTCGGACATACAAATGTTAAAAAGATCACCTCCATTTATCATGACAAGGTTTATGCAATGGATGTCCCATTTTATTCCAATGGATTAAATATGCAGGGGATTACCATCGAAAATGATGTTATCTACCTTTTAAATTCGTCCGGCGATAAAAAAAAGTTTAAATAATTTTTCTTACATTAGAATAAAACTAATCTGGCATTGCTGATTTCATTTGTCATCTCTTATTTACAATGTGTTACCATTCCCCTAATGTTAACAAATTATGAGATCAAACAATTTAAAAAACCTTGCTGCAATATTGCTGCTGGTATTAATTGTCCCGGCCATTTCATTTTCCTGGCTGGATGCACAGGAAATTCCTTCCAAAACCGTTAATCCCCCGGCTCCCCTGTTCCAATCTGATGAACCGCTTTACCTCACCCTCAGTATGGATGTTAAAACGGTGATCCGTGATACAGAAGAACTCAAAAAACACCGGGCGAAAATCAGTTATACAGACCCGGAAGGCAATGTTGTTAAACTTCCCATTAAGGTCAAAGTACGTGGAAATTTCAGAAAGGATCCTGCCAATTGTAATTTTCCTCCCCTTCGTTTGAACTTTTCCAATACCACTGTTAAGAATACAGTTTTCTCAGGGCAGAATAAAATTAAACTTGTAACTCATTGCCGGTCCAGAGCAGATATATATGAGCAGAATGTACTCAAGGAATATTTAGCCTATAAATTATATAATCTGTTCACGGAAGAAAGTTTTAAGGTCCGGCTGGTACACCTAACCTATGCTGATACTGAAGGCAGGCTGGATACACTTGAAAAGATGGCCTTTTTTATAGAACCCAATCAACAAATGGCTCGTAGAAGTGATTGTGAAATTATAAAGATCAAAAATGTTCACCAGGAACGTACCAACAAGCATAAGATTATGGTTCTGTCCGTATTTCAATATATGATCGGAAACACTGACTGGTCGGTTTTGGTCCTGCACAATGTAGTACTCCTCAGGGAATATCCCGGGGCACTCCCTGTAGCTGTCCCGTATGATTTTGATTGGAGCGGGCTTGTCTGTGCGCCCTATGCTGTACCAGCAGAATTTCTGCCTATTGAATCAGTCAGGACCAGGTTATATCGCGGTTTTTGCAGACCGGATGCAGAACTGCAGCTGGCATTGGACGAATTCAAACTACACAAAGATGAGATATACCGGACCTGCAACAGCATACCCTTTTTGACAAAAAAAGAATTGAATAAGACGTTGAAGTACATTGATCAGTTTTTTAAAACCATTGAAAATCCGAATGCAGTCCAGGTTGAATTTCATCGCAATTGCCGGACTCTATAAACGGATACATTTATGAAATCAGGCAATGAGCATTAATCCATCTAAAAAGGAACTCCTTGAAAAGATCCAGAAACTTGAAGAACAAATCAGTTTATTAAAGTACACTGGCTCTCTGGATAACCTGGGTTATCTGATAGATGCATTTAAGCATAATACCATGATCCCCGGTAAGATGTTTCAGATGATCCTGGATCATATACCACAGCGCATCTTCTGGAAAGATACCGAATTAAAATACATTGGGTGCAATAAACTTTTTGCCCTGGATGCCGGCCTGGAGGATTCCTTAGAAATTGTTGGCAAGAATGATTTTGAACTGTCCTGGAGGGAATCAGCATCCCTTTACATCAAGGATGACAAACAGGTTCTAAAGTCAAAAAAGCCCAAGATCAGCTACCAGGAAACAATAAAAATTCCAAATGGCCAGTTGATGTGGGTTGAAACCAACAAATTGCCCATGCTTAACACCCAGGGAGAAGTGATCGGGATTTTGGGTACTTATGAAGATATCACGGAACGCAAGAAGGCCGAACAAAAGATCCATAAACAATCAGAAGAGATTCGGGAGAAAAACCTGGTACTTGAAAAGCATATACAGGAATTAAAAAAAGCCACCACAGATTTAATTCAGAGTCAGATAAAATTAAACAAGGCACAGGAAATCTCCCTTTCAGGAAGCTGGTCATATAATCAGAATACCAAAGAATTGGAATGGTCTGACCAGGCATACCGGTTATTTGGATATAATCCTGGCGAACTGGTTATTACCGAATCCAAGTTTTTGTCTTTGATCCATCCGGAGGACAAAGCCCTGTTTTTAACATCACTTAAACAAACTTTTGAAAATAAAGTTCCATTTGATGTGGAAATGAGAATTATAGATACGGATGGAAAAATGATGTACATGCATGCCGTCGGAGGAATAATAACAGATATGCGGTCAAAATCCACATCCTTCGAGGGGCAGTTCAGAGATATTACGATCCGGAAGAATGCTGAACTTGAATTGATCAAGGCCAAAGAAAAGGCAGAAGAGTCAGATCGATTGAAATCTGCATTTCTGGCCAACATGTCACATGAGATTCGCACTCCCATGAACGGGATTATCGGATTCTCTCAATTACTTAAAGAAGAATCCCTTACCCCTGATAAAAGAGATGAATTTATCAATATCATTGGCAACAATGGAAAGACACTACTGAACCTGATCGATGACATCATTGATCTAGCCAAGATCGAATCAGGCCACATGACAATAGAAACCATTCCATGCCGTGCCAATTCCATTATGACAGAACTGTACCAGCAATTTCTTGAAGTTTTGCAGATTAAAGAAAAGGATAAGCTGGATTTCCAGTTTTCTATTCCTGATGAAAAAGTTGACCTTGTTACTGATCCCAGCCGTCTGAGACAGATTCTTTCAAACCTGCTTGATAATGCCATCAAATTCACAGAAAAAGGATTTATCCACTTTGGTTTCGAGATCAATGAAGACAGATACCTGACTTTTTTTGTGAAAGACTCTGGCATAGGGATCCCGGAAGAAAAACAATTATCTGTTTTTGAAAGGTTCCGGCAGATCAACGAGACCTATAACAGGTTGTATGGTGGAACAGGTCTGGGATTAGCCATCTCCAGGAACCTGGCTCATTTAATGGGTGGGGAACTCTGGCTTGAATCCAAAGAGGAGGTTGGAACTGCATTTTACCTTTCCCTGCCATACATAACGATCCCGTTAAGGCCGGTCAGCATAACAAAATCGAAGCAATTTAATAAAATACCCACAGGCTGTTGGAAAAAAAATACCATCCTGATAGTTGAAGATGAGCCACTTAACCTGTTTATGCTTAGAGAATTCCTGAGGCTGTCAGGTATCAGGATCATTCATGCCGGAACTGGTGATGATGCTGTAAAGCTATTTCATGAAAACAATGACATTAACGTCATTTTAATGGATATCAGGATTCCCGGGATGAATGGTTACAGTGCTACCCGGGAAATTCGAAAATCCGATGAAGCAATCCCGATCATAGCCCAGACGGCATATGCCATGCAGGAGGACAGGAAGAGATGCCTGGAAGCAGGTTGTAATGATTTTCTCACCAAACCTTTAAACAAAGGATTATTGCTTCAGGCCATTGCAAAGTTCATAGGCATTGAGTAGATATTTTTCCTGACTCTCATTGTTTTCTTCCAGATAGTAACCTACTGATAATGATTTTCAGTTATTTTTGATATTCAATCAGAAATATATCCTTATGAAACGAACATGATTTTTATTAATCATAAAATCATGAGAGAGCGAAGCGGTTGCATTCGTTCTCAAATTTTTAATTATTCTATTTTCAAATAATTATAAAATTTTAAACGAATGAAAAAGAAAACCTTTTTGTGGAGCCTTGTTGCCCTTTTTGCCTGTTTTGGTTTG
>DAOWJB010000188.1 GCA_030640625.1 Bacteroides sp. | reverse complement strand
CGTACTGCCTTCATTGGTATTGTTGATCCATGAAAAATACTGGCTTCTCGAGGGAGTATTTTCATCCGCTCCAGGAAAAACTTTCAAATCTGCATCCTGTGTAAAAATCAAGCCTCCCTTCCAAAGAAAAAACAGCAGAAGGCATTTTCTAAGAAAACCCTTTATCTCCGGGGCTGTTGCCGGAACTGCTCCGGTCATGCTTTCGTCAGTTGAGGCAAAAGGATATTCGCCTTTCCAGATTCTCAGCCGTCAGGGATCATTTACTGCAAATGAACAGATCAATCTGGCCCTTATCGGAGCCGGCGGGATGGGCAGCGCGGATACAAATACTGCCCTTAAGATAGATGGGGTAAGGCTGGTAGCCGTTTGTGATCTTTATGACGGCAGACTGAAAAAGGCAAAGGATCGCTGGGAGAGGAGATTTTTACAAGCCGGGATTACAGGGAGATCCTCGCCAGGGATGATATCGATGCCGTAATCGTTGGAACCCCCGACCACTGGCACAAGCAGATATCTGTCGACGCCCTCCTGTCCGGAAAGTCTGTTTATTGCGAAAACCCCATGGTACACTCGGTAGACGAGGGACATGAAGTGATCAAAGCCCAGAAAAAGAGTGGCAAGGTATTCCAGGTAGGAAGCCAGGGACTGGCTTCTCTGGGGAATGAGAAAGCAAAGGAACTGCTGGCATCCGGTGTGATCGGGGATTTGAATTATGCCGAGGGATTCTGGGCCAGAAATTCGCCGGTGGGTGCATGGCAGTATCCAATCCCGGAAGATGCTTCTGAAAAAACAGTGGATTGGGAACGGTATATTTCCAATACCAACAAACGCCCCTTTGATCCCCTTCGTTTTTTCCGCTGGAGAAACTACCGGGATTATGGTACCGGGATGTCAGGAGACCTCTTTGTCCACTTATTTTCCAGCCTTCATTTCATAACAGGATCCCTGGGGCCCAATAAAATTTATTCATCAGGGGGACTCCGGTACTGGAAAGATGGACGGGAAGTGCCGGATGTGCTTCTGGGGGTGTTTGATTATCCGGAGGTGCAACAACATCCGGGCTTCAATCTTTCCCTCAGGTGTAATTTTGTTGATGGAACCAGCGGATCCACTTATCTGAAGCTTGTTGGAAGTGAAGGTTCTATGGATGTACAATGGGATAAAGTGGTGGTGAAAAGGAATGCCAGGCCGCGCCCGGATGATCCGTTTCTCAAGGAAAAATCAAAAGGATCAGGCGCTGCCTACTCCGGCCGGAAACGGATCCTTCCACCCAAAGAAATGGTATATGAGGTTGAAGAGGGCTATAAAGGTGCTCATTATGATCATCATGCAGGTTTCTTTGATGCCATCAGGAATGATAAATCTGTAGTGGAGGATGCCATATTCGGATACAGGGCTGCAGCTCCGGCATTGCTTTGTAATGACAGCTATTTCAATGATATGGCAGTGAAATGGGATCCAGTCGAGATGAAACAAACATGACAAAACGTGAAGTCGTTAGAATAGTCCTGGATGGGGAAAAACCACCCTATGTTCCATGGTCTTTCAAATTCACCAAAGAGCCTGAAGAATTGCTGCTGAGACATTAATGGTGTGGATGATCTTGATGGAGTGCTCCAGAACCACATTCTTCAGCTTGGCAGTGATATCGGATTTTTCGAAGATCTGGGTGGGAATCACCTCAAAGATGTATTTGGGGTGATATGGGACCGGACTATTGACAAAGATATCGGATCTCCTATAGGATATGTGATACAAGATCCCTCTCTAGAAAAATATACCTTTCCTGACCCTTTGGATCAACGGTATTTTGATGATATTGAAAGAAAAATTGAAAATAAACCGGATCTGTTCAGGGTTTTTGAGATCGGGTTTTCTCTTTTCGAGAGGGCATGGACCCTGAGAGGAATGGAAAACCTGTTAATGGATTTTATCCTGCATCCTGAATTTGTCCAGGAGTTTTTACAGGAAATCGCCGACTATAACATTGCCCAGATAAACAAAGCCATGAAATATGATATTGATGCTGTATATCTTGGGGATGACTGGGGTCAACAGAGAGGCCTGATCATGGGATATGAATTCTGGAAACAATACATCTATCCACAACTGGAAAGAATGTATAAGGCTGTTAAGGATGGTGGAAAATATGTAATGATACATTCATGTGGAGATGTGGATGAACTATTTGATGACCTGATTGATATTGGATTGGATTGTTTCAATCCCTTTCAACCCGAGGTCATGGATGTTAAAAACCTCCTGTTGAGATACAGGGGGAAACTTTGTTTTCACGGTGGCCTTTCAATACAAAAAATCCTTCCTTTTGGTACTCCGGAAGATGTCCGCAAAGAGTCTCTTGAGCTTATCGAACTTGGGGAACAAGGAGGATATATATTCTCTCCTTCACATGCAGTTGAAGGAGACACTTCCCTTGAAAATATTTTTTCTTTTATAGATGTAGCCCAAAACCAGCATGGTTACATTACCATAAAACCTGATTAGCTCCTGGCATTATGGATCTTTCAACCATTGACATTGCAGTCTTTTCCGGATATTGTTTCCTGATAATAAGCCTTGGTTTATTTGTCTCGAGAAGGAAAAAAGGACATGAAGAAACATCAGCGGATTATTTCCTTGCCGGCCGGTCACTTCCCTGGTGGGCCATCGGTGCTTCTCTGATTGCCTCAAATATTTCTGCTGAACAATTCATAGGGATGTCCGGTTCCGGTTACGCAATAGGTCTTGGAATAGCCAGCTATGAGTGGATCGGAGCAATAGGTTTACTGGTCGTTGCAAAATACTTTCTGCCGGTCTTTATTAAAACCGGGATTTATACAATGCCTCAGTTTCTCGAGATCCGTTTTGACAACAGGGTCCGTACAAGCCTGGCATTATTCTGGTTGCTGATTTATATTTTCGTAAACCTGACTTCAGTGCTTTATCTGGGGGCGCTTGTGCTTAAAAATGTCCTGGGAGTGCCGCTGGTATATGCCATTATCGGACTTGCACTTTTCTCAGCAATCTATTCAGTTTATGGTGGCTTAAAAGCTGTAGCATGGACCGATGTAGTCCAGGTAACATTTCTGGTGTTTGGCGGTTTAATAACAACCTACCTTGTATTAAAAGAAATAGGAGGTGGTGAGGGATTCATTACCGGATTTAATAACATGCTTGCCGTAGCTCCTGAAAAAATTGATATGATCCTGTCAAGAGATCATGATCAATATAAATACCTGCCCGGGATCGGTGTATTGATAGGTGGCATGTGGATGGCTAACCTGTATTACTTTGGGTGTAACCAGTATATTATACAGAGAGCACTTGCTGCAAAGAATATTCGCGAGGCTCAAAGAGGCATGGCATTTGCTGGTTTTCTGAAATTATTATTACCCGTACTGGTTGTTCTTCCGGGTATAGCCGCATTTGTATTGGGGGCTGAAATTGACAAGCCTGATGATGCGTATCCCTGGCTGTTAAGCAATTTCATCGGACCAGGATTAAAAGGATTGGTATTTGCTGCCTTGATTGCTGCCATTGTTTCTTCATTAAGTTCAATGACCAACAGTTCTTCCACTATCTATACAATGGATATTTATAAAACCTTTATAAATAAAAATGCTTCGGAAAAAAAGCTGGTACAAACCGGCAGATTGGCCAGTCTTACCTTCCTGGTTATTGCCGTATTAATTGCTCCCCAATTGAGAAACCTGGACCAGGCGTTCCAATTTATCCAGGATTTTACGGGGTATGTAACACCTGGGGTTGTTGCCATATTCCTGGCAGGTCTTTTCTGGAAAAGAGCCACAGCAGATTCTGCCCTGGCGGCAGCTGTGCTGACCATACCGTTGTCCCTCGGATTCGACCTGTTTTTCCCGGAAATGGCCTTTATGAACAGGGTGGGTATCTGTTTCCTGATCCTTTGTGCGGTGATAACCGGTATTTCACTGGCAGGAGGGAAGTATGCAAGCGTTAAAGCCATACCCCTTGAGAGATCCCTCTTCAAAACCGGAACGGTCTTCAATGTTTCCTCTATTATCATTTTTGCAATATTAGCTGTAATATATGCTGTTTTTTGGTAGGGCAACAAAATAGAGCACGGCTATTTCGTATATTTAGATCCCAGAATCAATTCCTTATCACTCCAATTATGGATCGAAGAAACTTTCTCTCGGTGGTACCGGGACTTTACCCGGTTACAATGCTATCAAACCCTGTAGCATATTTCAGTAAAAATCCGGTGAAGATTCCCTCTGAACTTGACAGTATACCCAACTTCTGTTCACACGAACATTGGGGAAGTGTTTTCTCAATGGGAGATACCCCCGGTGGATTCCGGGCGGACATGGTAGCCGGTGCTATACCGGAGCATTCTACCACCTTGATCCATTTACTGGTTGATCCTTATATGTCTGGAAATCTTCATGGTGTCGGTAAGAATCCCAGAAAATATAAGATGGGAGAGGATTCCACCGTTAACATCATCGAGCTTGCGAACGAATCGCCTTCGAGGGCTTTGAAGCTGCTGGAACCCCTCCTTAAAGAAAATTCCCTGACGGGCACATTTCTTACCACCCGCCTGGGTATCCAGCATTTGTATGATTGCCAACTCGATATAGAAGATGAGGAAATGATGGAAGAGCTTAATGTCTCTATCTCAGAGAATTACAGGTCACTTTTTAATTGGTATGAAAATACCATGAAAAAGGTAAAATTCACAGAGTTGATCCGTCCTGTACATCCCGAGTTCTATTTCACAATTGACAATGAGGATGCCAGGCGTGAGCTTAGTTTCACCAGAACAGTAATGCGCATCGATCCATTACTCTATTTCTGGGAAGCTTCTGACAGAAAAGAAGAACTCTTTGAAAAGGTCACCATACAGGCACGTGATGCAGGTTCATGGAGAGCATTTCTTGATAGGCTATTCTCCATTGCCAGGGAAAACGGGTGTGTGGGCATAAAGCAATTACAGGCCTACAGGCGGCACCTGGATTTTGAAAAACAAGAAGATGAAGATGTCAGGTTTGAAGGGAAGCTGAATAAAAAGGAACAGATAATTTTCCAGAATTGGGTAGTAAATGAGTGCTGTAAGCTGGCGAATGAATTAAATTGGCCGCACCAGGTACATGTCGGCACCCACAACCTGCCAGAATCCAATCCCATGCCTCTCCAGAAAATAGCCCGAAACTACCCGAAACAAAAGATCGTGCAGTTGCATTGCTGGCCGTACCAGAGAGAAGCCGGCCATCTGGCCAAAACATATCACAATGTATATATTGATACCTGCTGGCAGGTTGTTCTGAATCCTGAATACCTGCGTGAATCCATGGCCATGTGGATCAATTATGTGCCTCTCTCCAAGATTACCATGGGCAATGACTCGACCAGTATTGAAATGGCCGTAGGATCATCCCTCATTTCTAAGAGTATTCT
>DAOWJB010000306.1 GCA_030640625.1 Bacteroides sp. | reverse complement strand
TGCCAGAGCCAGGGTAGCATACCCACCCATTGAATGGCCGATGATAACAGCACGACCAATTGATAAATGATCCAGCACTGCCTTTACAGAATCTGCCATTACAGCCATTGTATTCATGGAACTGTATATCCCTGATTGGCCATGCCCGGGCAGATCAACGCTGATCACCCGGTAATTTTTGGCAAGTTTTTCTGCGAACACATTCCAGATCTCAAGAGATTCCAGGTAACCATGTATCAACACTACCGGATCTCCTTTGCCAAGATCGCTGTATCTCAGGTTGGCATCATGATAGCTGAGGGAACTTATCATAAAATTTCAGTTTCTTTTTCCTTAATGGATAGTTGAAGATAAATAAAAAATGATTCACCTATGCATCAAATCTTCAATTTCCTCAGAATCAATTATTACATCTTCCATCAAATCTATGTTGCCAGCCTCTGTAACCATGATATCATTTTCCAGTCTGATGCCCGTTTTTTCAGCAGGAATATAAATCCCCGGCTCACAGGTCAGCACCATTCCAGGCTTGAACATTTCCTGTTTGCTCCCCACATCATGAACGTCGAGCCCCATAAAATGTGAAACACCATGCATAAGATACTTCATATGTAATGGTTCCTCTGTAGATTGTTTCTGGATGTCCCTGTTGCTGTATAATCCAAGCCTGACATGTTCCTCCTCCCAAAGTTTACCAGCTGTTTTATTGATTTTGTTGATGGTTGTCCCCGGCTTTATCAGGGCCTTCACTTTCCTGAATACCCTGAGACTGGCATCATAAATATCCTTCTGCCTGCTGGTGAACCTGCCATTCACCGGAATGGTCCTGGAGCAATCCGCTGCATAATTTGCATATTCTGCCCCAAAATCAAGCAACAACAGATCCCCGTCATGGCATACCTGGTCATTTTTAATATAATGCAGGAAACAGGCATTTGCCCCGGAAGCTATTATGGGTTGGTAGGCATGACCGGCAGCACCTTTACGTGTGAATTCGTAGCTTAGCTCAGCTTCAACCTCGTATTCCTTCTGTCCCGGTTTTACGGAGGAAAGAATCCTGTCAAATCCACCTTTTGTTATCTCAACCGATTTCATGATCAGGGCCAGTTCCTCAGGCTCTTTCACCAGGCGTAGTTCTGTCATGATGGGTGAGAGTCTTTTCATCCCGTGCAGGGGAAATTCCTTTTTCAGTTTAGCAAGATAACGCTCATCCCGGGAGAGATGTTCAGGTCTGAATTTTATCAGCTCATGACTGGAACAATAGATATTTTCAGAATCCAGGATCAATTCACGTGCTATGGATTCAAATTTTTCCACGTAATGAACATTCGCGATGCCAGTTATTTCTTCAGCCCTTTTTTTACCGAGCTTTTTCCCTTCCCAGCTCTCCAGCTTTGGATCCGGTTCCCGGATAAATAGCAATTCCTGTCTGTTTTCAGAGGGATGATCCGGACATAACAACAGAATTGTCATCTCCTGCTCAATGCCTGTCAGATAGAAAAGATCCGAATTTTGGCGATAAGGGAAAAACTGGTCCCCGTTACGCAACATCTGATCATTGGAATGAACAAGGGCAACGGAATTTTTTTCCAGTTTGTCAGTCAGTTTTTGCCTGTTTCGAATAAATAAATCCCTTGGTATAGTTGAATATCTCATGCTTTGTGTTGTAAAACATCTATCAGGAATATTCTTACTTTTAAATTTATTAAGATAAAGATACTTAACTTTAGTTCCGTTTCATGCTAACCGATATCCGAAAATCACCTTTATATGAGCAACATCTTTAATTCCTCCATCGGAAAGAAACTCATGGTGGCACTTGCAGGTTTTTTCCTGATCCTTTTTCTGCTGGTCCACTTGGGGATTAATTTAACCCTGATTTTAACTGAATCGTCAAAACCATTCAATGTTGCATCCCATTTTATGGGAACTAACATCATTATTAAAGTCTTTGAGGTAATTTTGTTCACAGCTTTCCTGCTACATATCATTTATGTCCTAATTCTGCAGATCCAGAATTGGATCGCCCGTCCCAAACGCTACAAAATTTACAATTTTTCCCAAATTTCTTTCTTTTCTAAATTCATGATCTGGTTAGGGGGCATCATTTTAATCTTTCTCGTTATACATCTTACGGATTTTTATTTCAAAAGCAAATTCGGGCATATTGGAGAGATCACTTATGACAATATCAGCTATTACACCGATTTAAGTTCACTGGTAATCCAGAAATTTCAAATTCCCGGAATCGTGATCTTCTATATTGCCTGTTTCCTGATTCTCGGATTTCACTTATGGCATGGCTTTCAATCGGCCTTTCAGACACTCGGTTTAAACCATAAAGTTTATACTCCTGTCATTAAGAAGCTTGGAATGGTTTACACGATCGTGGTAGTATCCGGTTTTACGATCATTCCACTTATTATATATTTCACCCAATAGCATAATAAAGCACAATATATCATGGCCATACTAGATGCAAAAATTCCTGAAGGTTCACTGGCAGAGAAATGGACCCAATACAAAAATTCTGTTAAACTGGTAAATCCTGCCAATAAAAAGAAACTTGACATCATTGTGGTTGGCACGGGAGCTGCCGGTTCAAGTGCGGCATCTGCCCTTGGCGAACTGGGGTATAATGTAAAAGTTTTTTGTTATCAGGATTCACCACGCAGGGCACATGCCATTGCCTCCCAGGGTGGCATCAATGCCACAAAAAACTATCAGAATGACGGAGACAGTGTATACAGGCTTTTTTATGACATGATCAAGGGAGGTGATTTCCGTGCGAGGGAAGCCAATGTTTACAGGGCAGCAGAAGTAAGCAGCCAAGTCATAGATCACTATACTGCACTGGGTGTTCCTTTTGCAAGAGACTATGGCGGTTCCTTAACCAATCGCTCATTCGGCGGGGTTCAGGTTTCAAGAACTTTTTATGCAAAAGGCCAGACGGGACAGCAATGCATGCTGGGATCATATTCTTCACTCAACAGACAGATCAGTGAAGGAACGGTTACAATGTTCAGCCGCAGGGAAATGCTCGACCTTGTCCTGGTGGACGGAAAAGCCAGGGGAATCATTACAAGGAACCTTATAACCGGTGAGCTTGAACGTCACTCAGCTCATGCCGTGGTGCTTGCCTCAGGCGGATATGGCACTATCTATTACCTTTCCACGCTTGCCATCCAATCCAATGGCACGGCTGCATGGAAAGCGCACCTTAAAGGAGCATTATTTGCAAATCCCAGTTTCGCTCAGATACATCCTACTTCTATTCCCCAGTTAAATGAATACCAGTCGAAACTGACATTAATGTCTGAATCCCTGAGAAATGATGGCCGGATATGGGTGCCAAAAGAAAAGAACGATAAAAGACATCCCAATGATATCCCTGAAGAGGATCGGGATTATTATCTTGAAAGAAGATATCCGGCATACGGCAATCTCGTCCCCAGAGATGTTGGTTCCAGGGCGGCAAAAGAACGCTGTGATGCCGGTTATGGCGTTGGGCCAACAGGACTAGCGGTCTATATGGATTTCAGGGATGCCATTAAAAAACAGGGCGATAAAACTATTGAAGCCAATTATGGCAACCTCTTTCAATTGTATGACACAATTACAGGCATCAATCCCTATAAAGAGCCCATGCAAATCTATCCTTCAGCCCATTATACAATGGGTGGACTCTGGGTTGATTATAACCTGATGACAAACATTCCCGGCCTGTATGCCATCGGAGAAGCAAATTTTGCTGACCATGGCGCCAACCGGCTTGGCGCTGCATCACTCATGCAATGTTCAGGGGATGGTTATTTCATCCTTCCTTTTACCATCAGTGACTACATGGCCGACCAGATCAAAACACCGAGAATACCTGTCAACCTTAAAGAATTTGATGAAGCAGAAGAGAATGTCCGGAAAAGGCTCGAAAAACTTATATCGATCAACGGGACCCAAACCCCAACGTTTTTCCATAAAAAACTGGGGAAAATAATGTGGGATTATTGCGGAATGGTCAGAAACGAAGAAGGTTTAAAAAAAGCAGCGGAACTTGTAAAGGAGCTAAAACATGAATTCTGGACCGATCTTAAAGTTCCCGATAACTTAAATGAACTTAACCAGGAAATTGAAAAAGCAGGCAGGGTATCGGATTTCTTCGATCTTGCAGGTCTGTTGATCACCGATGCCCTGAACAGAAAAGAATCATGCGGTGCTCATTTCAGGGAAGAAAGCCAGACTCCCGATGGTGAAGCACAGCGGAACGATGATGAATATTTATATGTCGCAGCGTGGGAATTCAAGGGTGAAAAAATACCTCATCAACTTCATAAAGAAAAACTCAAATTCGAGGAAGTTGAGGTGCAAGTCAGAAGCTATAAATAAACAAAATAAAATGAAAGTTAGATTAAAAATATGGCGCCAGGAAAATGCAAAAGCAAAAGGTGCTTTCGTTACTTATGATTTTGAGGAAGTTTCACCGGAAATGTCCTTTCTTGAAATGCTGGATGCCCTGAATCAGAAACTGATCAAAAAAAGTGACTCCCCTATCGCTTTTGATAGCGATTGCAGAGAAGGTATATGCGGTTCATGCGGACTATATATCAATGGAAGACCCAATGGTCCCGAAAAAGGTATTTCAACCTGCCAATTATCGATGCGGGCTTTCAAAGATGGTGATACTATCTATGTTGAACCCTGGAGGGCAAAACCTTTTCCCGTGATCAAGGATCTTATTGTTGACCGTTCTGCCTTTGATAAAATACTTCATGCCGGCGGTTTTATTTCCGTCAATACAGGCAGTGCACCTGATGGCAACTCAATACTGGTTCCCAAAGAATATTCTGACCTTGCCTTTGATTCATCGGTCTGTATAGGATGCGGGGCCTGTGTGGCAGCCTGCAAGAATGCATCAGCCATGTTATTTGTGGCAGCCAAGGTATCACACCTTGCCCTGCTTCCACAGGGAAGGCCGGAAGCAAGGGAAAGGGTGAAAAACATGGTCATGGAAATGGACCGGCTCGGATTCGGGAATTGCACCAATACCGGCGCATGCGAAGCGGAATGCCCGAAAGAAATAAACCTTACCAACATTGCCAGGCTAAACCGGGAATATTTTACAGCAAAGGTCCTTTAGTGCACGACATAAGTAAGGGCAATTATTTCTTCATTGTATTTTCAACCTCCTCCACAGTTTTTGGGATAGGTTTACCGAGGACTTTACAAGCCTTATCTGTGACAAGCACATCGTCTTCTATCCTGATCCCGCCAAAACCTTTATATGATCCCGCCTTCTCGTAATTTATAAATGCTGTGAATAACCCTTCTGACTTCCACCTGTCAATCAGGGCGGGAATGAAATATATTCCGGGTTCCACGGTCAATACATAACCAGTCTGCAGTTTTTTACCCAGCCTGAGATAGGCAGTTCCAAACTGATCACTTCGTTTGATCTCCTTTGTATAGCCCACATGGTTCTCTCCAAGGCCTTCCATATCATGCACATCCATTCCCAACATATGTCCGAGTCCATGTGGAAAGAACATTGCATGCGCCCCGGCAGCCACTGCTTCCTCTACATCACCTTTCATGAGTCCCAGTTCCTTTAATCCTGATGTAATGATCCTGGCTGCATCCATATGAATTTCCCGGTAGGCTACTCCGGGTTTGATCTGATCGATAGAAGAAACCTCGGCCTTAAGCACGATTTCATATATCTCCATCTGCTGCTGACTGAATTTTCCGCCTACCGGTACGGTACGGGTAATGTCACCTGAATAATGATTCACGGTTTCTGCTCCGGCATCCGTTACCATTAACCTTCCTTCTTCCAGGATATTTCCATGATAATGGTTATGCAGTGTTTGTCCGTCCATACTCAGAATGACAGGGAAGGCTGTCATGCTGCCATGACTCAGGGCAATTCCTTCAATCCTCCCGGCGATCTCTCTTTCATATATGCCAGGATAGGCCATCTTCATGACTGTTGTATGCATATCATAGCTGATATCAACCGCCCTAATAATCTCTTCCACCTCAACAGGTTCCTTGATGGAACGCAAGGCTATCACACCCCTTATCAATTCAAGGGAGGCTTTTGATTTTACCTGGTCCCAGGGCAAGTTTGTCAGCCTGGATATCTCCAGCATAGTATCATCACGGTAGGGAGGGAGGTAATGTATGGTCCTTCCCTTCTGCATGGCATTCCGAAGATATTCCTCCAGTTTTGCATAGGATAGGATGTTGCCGATACCCACCTTTTCCCCGAGTGATTTCATCGAAGGCAGATGGCCCATCCAGATAATATCATCCAGGCTAAGATCATCTCCGAATAAATAATCTTCTCCTGATTCAAAATCAATCACCCCCGCCACACCGGGCTGGTCCAGTCCGAAAAAATACAGAAAGGAACTGTCCTGCCGGTAATGAAATGTATTGGCCGGGTAATTCATCGGACTTTCATTGTTGGCCGGGAGCAATGCCAGTCCCTCTGATAAATGTTTGCGTAATAGATTCCGCCTGTTTGTATAAACTTCTGCTTTGAACATGGTATTTGAATAATAATTACCCGAAATTAAAAGGAATAAATCGTTATCCAAATAAATGAAAGTACGAATACCCTTGCACTATGTGAATATTTCACTATCTTCGCAGTTCACATAAATTTATTAACTCCCTGCTAACACCTTTTCAATAATGCCTTACAGAAGACTGCCTAACACTGACAATGCCCGGCACAAAGCACTTCTTAAAGCCTACCAGATGGGCAAAGAGAATCCTCCGTTCAAGCTGGCTTTTTCCCAGAGCACTTTTCAGAAGGTTGTCTCATTCCTTCCAGGTTTTGAAAAAAAAATACTTCAGCAAAAATCTACCCTTACCTACCAGATTGAGCGGAACAAGGAATATCATTGCCTCATGAAGAAGGCTAAACTTTACATTTCCCACTTCGTCCAGGTGGTCAACATGGCCATACAGAGAGGCGAACTGTCACCTTCCATACTCGATTATTATCAGCTGAAAGGATATGCCAAAAAACTTCCCTCGCTAAATTCTGAGGAGGATGTCATCAAATGGGGGAAAAATATTATTGATGGTGAATCCGAACGTGTCAAGAAAGGAATGAGTCCGGTTACCAATCCTACCACCGCAGTTGTTAAGGTGAGGTTCGAAAAATTTCATGAAGCGTACAGGAACCAGAAAAATCTACAACAGGCAAATGGCCGCGCATTAAAAGAGCTGGCCGAGTCAAGACCTGCTGCAGATGAGATCATTGTCAACATCTGGAATGAAGTGGAGGATTCTTTCAAGGATCTTCCGGATGATCTCAGGCGCGAAAGAGCCGCAGAATACGGGTTGGTCTATGTCTTCAGGAAAAGTGAGCTGGCAGAGCAGTCACTGTTCAAGTCCCCCGGTCCCGGAATAAATTGATTCTTTCCTTTGTTGCTGAATTGCAGCGAGCATCAGAATGGTTATAACGGCACTTGCTATGATCATCAAAGCTGCATTTTGTTCCATTCCTATACTATCAGGTTCCGTTACCACCCTGCCCCGGTCAAATATGTAATAATATAATACGGCAAGTCCATTATTGATAAAATGTGCCAGGACAGCTATCCAGATAGAACCGGTCCACACAAATAGGTAGCCAAATAATGCACCCAGCATAATTCTTGGGATAAAACCCAGGAACTGGTAGTGCATCAGGCTGAACAGCACGGCGGCAAGCCATACGGCCAGGTGTTCATTGCGAAACCACTCCGAAAAAATGCGTTGCACGGTGCCCCGGAAAAGAAATTCCTCACCAAGGGCCGGAATCAGGGCTACTATAAAAAGATTTATCAATAATCCACCGATATTACCTGTTTGGAGGTAAGCCCTCATCAAGGCCCATGAATTTTCATCGTTCTGCCGGATCTTGTCCATAAGATCACCCCAACGTTCGGGCAGAGATAATTTTTCATTCAAAAATGACAGATAATTGATCCAGGGGATGGAGATTACCATTAATATGATCACCAGGATAATGATCCAATAATTGGAGAACCTGTCTGCCCGCAGATAATTCCAGGCATTCCGCTGGATAAGAAAACCAGCAAGTATGGCCGGAACAAGGAATAATCCTATGGAATACAGTACCTGTAAAAATTTTAGCAGTCCGATATTTGTCTCAAAATCATTATTTTCCAGGATGTTGATCACTTCCCCCGGATTAATTTCAAACAGTGGAAAGGCAAGGAGTATACCCATGCCAAAGAAGATCAAGTAACTGCAAACCATCAGGAATAAAACCAGGAGGAGTTTGGTGAAAGGACGTGCATCGTGGAAGAATCCCTGTGTCATTCTAATGAAATTGATAATTTTGGAGCATAAAAGTATTAAATATTTTCTGTTTTGCTTAAGATCGGCAATGTTGAAATAGAGAAGTATCCCCTCCTGCTTTCTCCCATGGAGGATCTCACGGATCCTCCGTTTCGTTATATCTGCAAGCAATATGGGGCGGACCTGATGTATACAGAGTTCATTTCCTCAGATGGACTCATCCGGCATGGGGCGAAAAGTGTCAGGAAGCTTGAAATATTTGATAATGAACGGCCTATAGGAATTCAGCTTTATGGACATTTGATCGAACCCATGGTGGAAGCTACCCGGATGGCAGAGGAAGCCTTGCCTGATTTGATAGACATCAATTTCGGCTGTCCGGTCAAAAAAATAGCCAGGCGGGGAGCCGGTGCAGGGATGTTGCGTGATGTTCCCCTGATGATTAAAATGACGGAAGCCATTGTGCAGAACAGCAGGCTCCCGGTCACGGTCAAGACCAGACTTGGCTGGGATGAACAAAATAAAAATATCCTGGACGTTGCACTAAGGCTTCAGGATGTTGGCATTCAGGCCCTGACGATTCATGGCCGGACTGGTACACAGCTATACAGGGGACAGGCAGACTGGAGCCTTATCGGGAAGGTAAAGAACCATCCTGGCATACATATCCCGATTATCGGCAATGGTGATATAACGGGACCGGAAATTGCCGCGGAACGTTTCGAACAAACTGGTGTAGATGCCATCATGATCGGCCGGGCCACGGTGGGAAAACCCTGGATCTTCAGGGAAATCAAGCATTACCTTGAAACAGGACAAGCACTGCCGCCTCCCGGCCTGAAAGAGAAGGTATCCCTGGCCAGGATGCATTTTCAAAAATCACTCCAGTGGAAAGGTGAACCCAGGGGAATCTTTGAAATGCGCAGACATTTCAGTAACTATTTTAAAGGTTTGCCGGACTTCAGGGAAATCCGCCTGAAACTCGTCACATCAACAGAAGTTGCAGAAATTAGCGACATCCTTGACCTGATTGAAGAAAAATACGCCAATCTTGATTGATTTTCGAAATGCAACAGGGAGATGAATCCACAGGTGACCTGCCGCAGTAACCTTATCAGAAAATATCTTTCAGATTCTTTTTGTCGGGATAGTCCAGATTGTAATGAAGTCCCCTGCTCTCTTTCCGGTCCTGGGCCATTTTAATGGTAAGGTGGCCGGCAGTAATCAAATTTCGAAGTTCACATAATGATTTGGACAGCGTGGATTTCCGGTACAAGGCTTCAGTCTCCCGGTATATGATCTCGAGACGTACCAGCGCCCGAGTAAGCCTTATATCAGAACGGACGATGCCCACATAATTGCTCATGATCTGTTGCATCTCCTTGTAATTCTGGGTGATCAGGATCATTTCCTCGGGATGTGAGGTTCCTGCATAATCCCAATCAGGCACATTTTCCTGGATTTTGATTTTCCTGGTTTCCCTGATAGCTACCCTGGCTGCCCTGTCAGCATATACAATTGCTTCAATAAGGGAATTCGACGCCAGCCGGTTGGCTCCATGCAGTCCGGTACTTGATGTTTCACCCGCAGCGTACAGCTGTTTTATCCAGGTACAACCTTCCATATCAACCTTAATACCACCACACATATAGTGGGCAGCAGGAACCACTGGAATTCTATCCTTTGTAATATCAATACCAATGCTGAGGCATTTATCATGAATGTTGGGGAAATGAGATACCAGCTCATCACTGTCCAGGTGGGAGGCATCAAGAAAAACATAATCATTGCCCCTGGATTTCATCTCATTATCAATGGCTCTTGCCACAATATCTCTTGGTGCCAGGCTTTTACGCTCATCGTATTTTTCCATAAACTTTTTGCCATCCTGGGTCCTGAGTACGGCACCAAATCCCCTGAGTGCTTCTGATATCAGGAAAGAAGGCCGCTCACCCGGGTTGTAAAGTGAGGTGGGATGAAACTGAACAAATTCCATGTTCTCAATAATTCCTTTAGCTCGGTAGACCATGGCAATTCCATCGCCGGTAGCTACAGGCGGATTGGTAGTTGTATGATACAAGTTCCCCACACCGCCAGTGGCTATCATGGTGGTTTTTGACAGCAGGGTGATCACCTGGTTCGTTTTCAGATCCAGTACATAAGCCCCGAAACAACGGATATTCTGGTTATATCTTTTCACCAGTATCCCCAGGTGATGCTGTGTGATCAGGTCAACCGCGAAATGATTTTCCAGGATCTCAATATTTTCATGGTTTTTGACCTGTTCACTGAGTATCTTCTGGATCTCAAAGCCTGTATTGTCCTTGTGATGAAGGATCCGCTTTTCAGAGTGCCCGCCTTCCCTGGCCAGGTCAAATTCGCCGTTTGACTTTTTGTCAAACCGGGCACCCCAGCGTATCAGTTCCTCTATCTGCGCCGGTGCATCTTTGACCAGATTCCGTACTACATTCTCGTCACAGAGACCATCGCCTGCAATGAGGGTATCCTCGATATGCTTCTCATAAGAATCCGGCTCATAGGTTACGGCTGCAATCCCCCCCTGGGCAAGCTGTGTATTGGTTTCTGTAATGGTTGTTTTGGAGATCACACATACTTTTCCATGATCTGCCACTTTCAATGCAAAACTTAATCCTGCCGATCCGGATCCGATAACCAGAAAATCTACTTCTTTTTTCATTGCAATAAATATTATACAAATATAATAAGCCTTTTTTTCCAAAGGCTTTAATTGTATGGGATTTCCTGAAGAAATTATTTTCTTTACTTTTGTCCATTAATTTAACGAAATTCTCACTATAAATTATGGCCCAGGAAGACCTTTTCAAAAAGATCATTGCACATGCCAAGGAATATGGTTTTGTGTTTCCATCCAGTGAGATCTATGATGGTTTAAGTGCCGTTTATGACTATGGCCAAAATGGTGTTGAGATGAAAAACAACATCCGTCGTTACTGGTGGGATGCCATAGTAAACCTGAATGAGAATATCGTCGGCATCGACTCAGCTATTTTTATGCATCCAGAAATCTGGAAGGCATCCGGCCATGTGGATGCATTCAACGATCCATTGATCGACAATAAGGATTCAAAGAAAAGATATC
>DAOWJB010000065.1 GCA_030640625.1 Bacteroides sp. | reverse complement strand
CCGACAAACATCTCAACGAAATCAGAACCTGAAATGGAAAAGAACGGAACATTGGCTTCACCTGCTACTGCTTTGGCCAGCAGGGTTTTTCCTGTTCCCGGGGGACCAACAAGCAGGGCGCCTTTGGGTATTTTACCGCCGAGCTCGGTATATTTCAAGGGATGCTTAAGAAAATCGACAATTTCCTTAACCTCCATTTTGGCTTCCTCGAGACCAGCCACATCCTTGAAATCGATTTTGACATGTGAGTCTTTATCAAAAATCCTGGCTTTGGATTTACCTACATTGAAAATATTGCCCGCGGCACCACCTCCAGAACCGGCACTCATTCGTCTGAAAATGAAAAGCCATACGGCAACCAGCAGGATAATCGGGAGGAGCCAACCAAACATCTCCCCGAAGATATTCCGTTTGGTCTCGTAAGTGACCGGAAGTTGTTCATTCTCGGGAAAGTTGCGCTTGGCATCCTGTAATTGTTGCTCGAACACTTCCACCGAACCAATCGTGAAAAAGAATTGTGGACCTGACTTGGGGATTGGGGAAAAACCTTTTCCATCCTGATCCTTGTACTTGCCCGATGCTAGTTTGTCCGGTTTGATATATACCTCGACCCTTTCCTTATTGACAATGATGATCTTTTCAACATCATAACTCTGCAACATTTCTTTCTCGAATCGCTGCCTTGTGATCTCCTCCACACCGCTTCCCATATTCAGGAAATAGGTCCCAATGATAGCCAGGCCTATGATACCATAGATCCAATAGACATTGAACTTGGGACGAGGATTAATGCCTTTTCCAGATTTATCGTCTGATTTGGGGGGGATATCTGTTTGTTTCTTTTTATCTGTCATATTCGTTACTTATGTGCTCAAATTCTGCATCTTCCCATAGTTCCTCCAGCTTATAGTATTCCCTGATCTCTTGCTGAAATATATGTACCACAATGGTGTTGTAATCGAGCAGAACCCATTGTGCATTCTCATATCCTTCCGAGTGTAAAGGCCGGATGTTATGCTGCTGTTTCAGATAATCTTCAATATGAGAAGCAATGGCTTTGACCTGGGTATTCGAATCACCATGTGCTATAATAAAGAACTCACAAACCGAATTATCTGTACCTGTAAGGTTAATCTGTAAAATGTCTGACCCCTTCTTCGCTTGTATGCAATCAATAATTGTACTGCCTAATCTTCCGGGGGCGCTCTCCTGGGTTTTGATCATCCTTTGATTTATCGCAAAAATAATGATTTTTACTGACTCTTACTGTTGACAATCTTCAAAAGGTATGCCATTTAAGCGTAAAATAGCGAACTTTGTTCATCCGGAGATGCAAAAACCAATTTATTAAAAGAAGATTATGATAATCAGAAAATTAAGTAATGTACTGAAAGAATATGAAGAATTGGACTCAAGCAATGCAGAAATGAACCGCTTGATAATGATGGAAGACCTTGCAGAGGGGACCATCCTAAGAACTGATTATCAAAGTGCAGGCAAGGGACATGCAGGAAATAGCTGGAAGAGTGAAAAGGGATTGAACCTGTTATTCAGTATGCTGCTGAAGCCTGATTTTTTATTTCCTGAGATTGCATTCCATCTGTCAAGAATAACCAGCCTCTCCCTGCATGAAGTCATTGACAGACAGTGTGATGACGTTCAGATAAAATGGCCGAATGACCTGCTGGTAAGGGATCACAAACTTGCTGGTATATTGATCGAAAATATAATCGTAAACAAAACCATCAGCCATAGTATTCTTGGTATAGGGATCAATGTAAATCAGACAGCATTTGATCCATTCATTCCTGCTCCGACATCCCTGATGATTGAAAAAGGGTGCCATATTGACATGGATACCTTGCTGGTTGATTTTAGAAGCTCCATGGAGAAGTGGTACAACACACTGATCACCAGGAATGAAAATATTATTATGGATGCATATTTTCAGAAGCTCTATCGTCTGGGAGTAAAGGGGAAATACCGTTCGGCTGCCGGTGAATTTGAAGCCATCATAAAGGATGTATTGCCTTCCGGTGAGTTGGTACTTGAGTCAGGACAAGGGGATATCCTGACATTTGGATTTAAGGAAGTGGAATACCTTTAATTGAATCAGTCCACCGGATCATAACTGATCTTTTCAGCCTGATCAATCAATGTATCGATAAAGTTCTTTAAAGGCTTTTTTACCATGGCCGCCATCATGGGATTCAGTTTCACTTCGGTTGTAATTTTCATCCTGGAATCTTCCGGTTCAAGCTCCTTGATCTGTATCCATAGCAGCAAGTCGAAAGTTGTTTGTTCATCGCTGGAGATCTTGATCAGCTTGTGAGGTTCTTTTTCAATGATGCGGAGTCCGGCCTGACCTATCCCTTCAACTGTGAAGCGGCAGGTATCGCCTGAAGATTCAAAGTCTTTTACCTTATCCTCAGGGATTAAGGAACTGAAATTATCAAAATTGGAAATGTAGTTATAAATTTTCTCTGCAGGTTGTTTAATATGACCTATTCTGCTTTCAATTTTTGCCATGGTTGAATTTTTCAGGGTTTTGGACTCCACTGCCCGGGATCCTTACGCCAGTCGCTGAGGGTTTCAAGGAATTCAGGTTGAATATAACCGGTATTGACAGCCTGATCAATAAGATCATGATAGTTGCCCAGGCTTACCAGGTCTATACCTGCATTTTTGAAATTTTCGATGGCCTTTGCAAATCCATAGGTAAAAATGGCAGCCATCCCCAGCACATTCAAACCGGCCTCCCGCAACGTATTTACGGCATTCAGGCTACTTCCCCCGGTGGATACAAGGTCTTCTATAAGGACCACTGTCTGCCCGACAGATATATCTCCTTCAATCAGGTTTTCCATCCCATGTGATTTCTGGGAGGATCTGACATAAATGAGCGGGAGTTCCATCTTTTCAGCTACCAGGGCAGCGTGTGCGATAGCGCCGGTAGCAACACCTGCAATGATGTCCGGATGGCCGAATGATGCTGGTATTTGCCGGATGAATGAATCTCTTATAAAATCCCTGATCTCCGGGTAAGAAAGGGTTTTCCGGTTATCACAATATATGGGGGAAAACCATCCGGATGCCCAGGTAAAGGGGTTTGCATGATCTATGATAATTGCTTTACTTTGTAATAAGTACGAGGCTAATTTTACAGAGGTCTTCATTCAGCAAATGTATAAAGTTTTTTTCAACGATCGAACCATTTATCTTGATGATACCCTGCCTGATATGACCAAGGTTGGCAGGGACTACGTTTGTGCTTTTGAGAATATAACCGATCTCCGTCCTCAGTTGAAACAATTTCTGGAACCTGGGAAAAAGGGCAACCTGTACATTTTTCATGATGACAAGGAAGCTTTGTTCAATACCTTTCGCCAATGCTTCAATAACATTATTGCTGCCGGTGGATTGGTCATCAATGAAAAAGGTGAGATGCTGGTGATCAAACGGCGCGGTAAATGGGACCTTCCCAAGGGGAAAGCCGAACCTGGCGAAACTCCGGAACAAACAGCCTTGCGTGAAGTAGAAGAGGAATGTGGACTGTCAGGTCTAATACTGCAGCGTTACCTTACAACTACCTATCATGTTTATACCCTCAATAATGACATGATACTGAAAAAAACCGATTGGTACGAGATGAAATATAAGGGTGAATCGGCACCCATTCCATTGATCAAGGAAGATATCAGCCAGGCACGCTGGGTCAAGCGAGTCAGATTAAATGAGATTTACAGCAATACCTATCCTTCCATAACAGAGGTCATCAAAATGGGAATACCGTTCTAGGTCCCGATCCCTGGCTACTGAATTTGCAATTGCTTGAATGTCGCTTCAAAGTTTTCTGCGGGTGAAGGCGCAGGAGAAAGCACCAGCTTGCCTTCCGGACCGATCAGGAAGTAGGATGGATAAGTCTGGATGTCATAGTCATCAATTACCTGTGGCTGATTTGAGAAATGCAGGAATGTCCATGGATAATTATTGTTTTTCATCAGGTCCTGCATACTCTGAAAACTATCATCCACGAGGATAGTAAGTATTTTCAGCCGGTCCTGTAAGCGTTGCTGAAGTATTTTCAGGTATTCATATTCCTTGACACAGTAATAGCTGAAGGAATTGCAAAAAATCAGGTAAATATATGCTCCCTGGTAGTCAGACAGATGGACCAGGGTGCTGTCATGATCATACAGGGCAAAATCTGGAGGTTCATACCCCGGAAGCAGCCTGGTGATCTCCAGCATCATATCCCTGACCATATTTTTATGAATATCAATTGAGGTGTTAAGCTGTAACGAATCAAGGAGCTGAAGCATGGAAGCCCTGATATTCTTCTGATCATAAAAACCCTCAAAAAATTCCTTAAGCATGATGAGTTCACGCAGAGAGTCATTCCTGAGTGAGGCATCCCTGACAAGGATTTCATTCAGTCTTGCATAATCCTTATCCCGGTTCAGTACTACGGGAAGATTACGTTTGGGATGCTGTTCAATGAAGAGGTCAAAAAAGTTATTGAATATTTCATTGAACAATTCCATGTAGGCCGGATTCTGGTGCCGAACAGGCCGGTCCAGGAAATAATCCTCGATGATTCGCTGGTTACTGACCTGGTTTCCATAATGATTCAATAATCCTAACCGGTAGTCCATATAGACGGAAAAGAAAGGGGAACGGATATCCTTGAACGGGGACTGCAAATTATCTATTGCATTTTTCAGCTCTTTTTGATCGATCCTGTCAGTATAGGCATTGACAGCGAATTTATAGTAATAGGGATAAAAATAATCGTTGAACGCATGTATCAGGAAATTGAGCTCTTCGTTTTTGCCGGGAAGAGAATACTCCCCTGTTGTGCCTGTTACCTTGAGGGAAAGATGAACGGAGGTTTCCTCAAAAAACTGGTTTACCTCGTCAGCCAGCGATTTTTGTCGTTTCAGAGGCAGTCTGACATCATATACCATACCGGGTTCTGCATACAGGTAACAATTATAAATGCCTAAATGAGAGAATACAAGCATCGGTTCATCCAACTGAAAAGTACATTCGAAAAAGCCGCTGTCGTTTACCGTGCAGAATGCAATTTCTTTTTCATTAAAAGTGATCATGTTGGAATAGGAAAAGAAAACCAGGCTGTCTCCGGCATATTCAGTTGATATGCCGGTTATTTTTGCAGTTGCTGCAGATGTTGTCCCAATACCCCATAACAGGCAGCTCAAGAGCAGAATGATCCGGGGCAGTAATTTATTCATTCTTGATATATTTTGTCAAGTCAATTGCCCGGGGCACAAACTGGCTGGCATCTCCTCCATGCCTGATAATATCACGAACGATGGTTGAATTGATTGGGGTATGTTCAGGAATTGTCAACAGGAATACAGATTCAAGCTCTGGATACATGGCTTTATTGGTCTGGGCGATGGCCCGTTCATATTCAAAATCAGAAGCGGTACGAAGTCCGCGCAGTAGATAACGGGCCCCGGACTGACGGCAGAATTCAACGGTTAAGCCCTGATAACTTTGCACTTTCACGGAATCATTATCCCTAAAGACTTCCCTGATCATCTGCATCCGTTGCTCTATGGAGAAATAGGCCGGCTTGTTTGTGTTTGCGCCAATGGCCACAATGATTACATCAAAGAGTGGCAGTGCCCTGGTGATGACTGATTCATGTCCAATGGTAAAGGGATCAAAGGATCCGGGGAAAATGGCGATCTTTTTGCTCATTACAGGGATTACTTGTATACAAAGCTACTTAATTTCCTTCTCTTTGGTAGAACTAACAAAGAGGATATTTCCGATATCTTCGTAATCCGAGAAGATCTTGATCCCTTCAGTCTTGATAAGCTCACTCCGGAAGCCGATAATGGTGAGGTCTGCATCCAGAGACTTTTTTGAGATAATGGCTTTGGGTTCGGTTTCAGATTCCACAGGGATCAGTTCCACGTTGGTCGGTGAGATGGGCAGGCGGCCGGATTTGATCAGGTTCAGCAAATCCATCCGTTTCCGGTCCATATCATCAGGTGGATGCATGGCAAATATTTTTATCTGTCCCTTCCGCCATTCCGGGTGGCCAAGAATGATATAACCAAGCAGGATCATCAGGTTGGCATTCTCGAAGTCCATTATGGAAATCCAGATATGGATATAGCGTTTATAGCCAAACCCTTTGTAACTGGTATTTATAACACAAAGATCAAAATTCGTTGATTCAAGCAAGCGGTGGTTCTTCAGGACCTCAATCAATGTCTCGGGATTGGTTCTGGAATACTCGAACAGGATCATGTTGTTTCCTTTACCGGATATCCCGCTTAGCTGAATAACCTGTGCAATAGCGGATGTGTAGGATGGACTGATAATTGTATCCAGGTAAACCCGGTTTCTGCTTCCTGCAGCCAGGTTGATAAGTTTATTCAGCACCTCTTTTGATTGCTGATTGGTCTCATGCGACAGATATCCTTCGATAAAATGGATATAGGTTCCAAATCCATATTTGAATGACAACCAGCGAAGTACATCGAAAGCGGATCTCCTCACAAAGGTATCCTGTGAAATGCATATGGCAAATGGCCGCCAGTATTTATCCGGGTCTATCTTATCGGCCCGCTGCGCAAAGATCTGCAGTTGCCTGCTCAACTGGAAAATCACTCCTCTGAAAAGGTTTCCCAGACCTTCCTTCTCCCTGTCATAGGAGGTAACCATATAGTATATCAGGGCCATGATTACCAGGGATATGGTGGCGTAGGCGCTATTCATTTTAAACATAAGCCAGATTGAGAATATGGCACCGATGAACGAAAGATACCATTTAGACCGGAAGGTAGGCCGGTAGGACGGGTCAGCTGCAAAATGTTCCAGCAATGAAATGGTACAGATCGCTCCATAGGTAAGTATGAAGAACATGGCAATGGTTTTGGCAACAAAGTTCAATTCTCCAATGGCAACAAATACGAATGCAATGACAACGGTTAAGAGAGTTCCGTTAAATGGTTCATTGGAAACGGGTTTCCCTTGTGCAAACCACTTATTAATGAATTTGGTGGGAAATATATCATCCATACCTATGGCCTGTAATGTGCGTGGTGCGACTATGATAGATCCCAGGGCTGAAGATAGGCAAGCTGCCGCAAGTCCCAAAGGTATGATGGGCCCCCATACGGCAATTCGCTGCATGATAAACTGGTCAGAGGCAAGTTCCTCAGGGGTGGCTGAAATGGTCAGCTTATAGGCAACCAGTATATAAATAACCATGCCTGCCAGTGTTGCCCACAATGTTCCGTTGGGAATTGATTTTGAAGGATTTTTCAGGTCCCCAGAGAGTCCCAATCCAGCCGCCATCCCGGTAAAGGCCGGGAAGATAATGGTGAAGACATAAAAGAAGGGGTCAGCCCCTGAGATCCGGTTATTCATTACAAATTCAATCCCTGAATGGGTGGATTTCCCGGCCAGGAATAAGATAATGGCTGTAAAAAGGAGGGCGACCACCAGGTAAAGTGCCTTCATTCCCAGGTTTGCACCCCTTGTAAGGATGATCAGTGCCAGGATAGCCATTGTGGGAATGGTGATAAAACGGCTGTCCGGTATATTAATGTTATAATTCTCTGAAAGGAAATTAAATACGGGTTCAAAGGCTTCACCAAATGCGATAATATAGAAAGCAACAGAGATGGCCTGGGATAGGTAAAGCGCAATGCCAATGGCTGCACCGATATTCAGTCCGAATGACCGTGATATGATGTAATAGGCTCCCCCACCAAGCACCTTCTGGTTGGTTGCAATTTCCGCTATAGCCAGGGCGGTAGGGATGGTAACCAGGTGTCCGAGGACAATGATACCAATGGCCCCGATGAATCCAACATGTCCTACCGCATAACCGAAACGGAGAAATAAGATGGCACCAAGAATTGTTGAGATGCTGGTCATAAAGACCGGCAGGGTGCCAAAATTGGCTTTGTGATTAACCAGAGTACGTGGCATTTGCCTAGTAATATGGCATAAAAATAAGAAAGATAATCTCAAAAACTAAATCTGCGGAGTCTGTCCGACTTCCGCAGATGGTCGATGCATTTGAATACAGCATCGATATATTTCATGTGGGGATTACTCGCGTTTTATTTCCACACCTCCAAAAACAACATCCAGTTTTATCTTCAGGTGATTAGAATCGGGATTAAAAGTTTCACTCTGGTAAGAAGTAGAACCAAAGACCGCAGTGCTGCCATCTGGCATTTCAGCCCCGGCAAAAACAGCGTCCGCCACAATTTTTACAGGCATGTCACGATCAATCTTTACCTTTGTTCCCCCGAAAACTGTCCCGATTTTTACGTTCACGGTTCCCTGGCTCAGATCAACACGGGTAAAATCGAAATTGCCCTGGCCGAATACTACATTGTATTCTTTATTGTGTTCAGGCTCGTAGAACTCCCTCTCTGAAAAGAACACATCGTCCGGTCCGGTTTCAAAGCGGAATAGTCCAAAACTGCCAAAAAGGATCCGGAGTCCAAAATAAAAAAATAACAATGCCAACAATACCTTGAATACCGGGAAATCTACATTAAAAACGAATCTTATGATGAGAGCAAGTCCGATCAGGATTAATAAAGCTCCCCAAAATACTCCAGCGCCCATTTTCATGATTTTTAAATTAAAACTGTTTGATTCTGATTCAAAAATATACCGCTTATGGGAACAATTCTAAATAGAATCGGTAAAAGGCTGGATTTTATCGGTAAAAAAATATTGATCCTGCTGGATTTGAAGCATTTTGAAACAAGGAATTCACATTTGCGTAGAAAGGGATAACAAATAATCCATTGATTATGAAAAAAGTGTATTTCCTGGCAGTAATTGCTTTGGCTCCCGTCTTTTTGAATGCGCAGATATGTGTCACCTTATACCAGGCTGATGATTTTGGATTGAATGATGTAGGCAGTTATATCAATGTGCTGGAGATTGACAGTGTCGATAATGTATGGTTTGGTTTACGAACAGCCACCGGGGGATATGGACTCGGTAAATTCGAGAATAATGAATGGATGGAGATCAACAACCCTGATATCATCCCTGATCCCCGGATAAATGCCATTGCATTTGACCTGGAAGACAGTGTCTGGGTGGCAACTGAAAAAGGACTCTCCGTTTTTCACAGATTAAGTTTTCAGGGAAGGATCATGGATACTTCAAATTCCGAGATCCCCTTTGACAATGTCACAGCGGTGGCGGTGGACAAACAGGGCCTCATATGGGTTGGTTTTGAATTCGGGCATATTGCCATATATGATGGTGTTTCCTGGCAAGTCATTAAGGAATGGTCCAACCTTCCGGTTTTTGACATTGAGGTGGGCATGGACAATTCCATATGGATTGCACTGGGTGGGGATCCGGGTATCGTAGTATACAAGGATACCGCCTGGATCCATATGCCGGAATTGCATAGTATCAAGGCTATTACGGCTGACAAATGGGGCAGGATGCTTGTCTGCAGCCAGGACAGCCTGCTGATATATAATGGTGTGGCTCCCCCAAAAGTTGTCAGGGCAGAACCAGGCGTAGAGCTCCTGGATGTGACTGTTGGACCGATGGGAAGTATCTGGGCTTCAACAAAAGATGGGTTACTCTATCGGACCGGGGATCATTTCGTTCGATATGGCAATCATAACAGTGCTGTTCCCGCAGAGGTTTCCAATCCTGTAGCGTTCAACAAGCAGGGCCAGTTATGGTTTGCCTATACCTACTCCTTGGGGGCAAATAGTTTCAGTGGCACCGGCTTTCTGTACCGGACAACAGATCCTCAGGAAGCGCTTGTAACATCTGACAGGCCTGGAAATGTTTTTTGTTATGGTGACAGCCTGACATTATCGGCAGAGGATGGGAGTCCGACTTATGTCTGGCCGGATGGCGTGAATGATAATTCTTACGTATTATATGATTCAGCGATAGTTGAAATGGCCGTGGAAAGAGAGAACAGCTGCTATTTTTATGATACCGTTACGATCTCTGTCCAAAAAGTCTATGAAGAAGAAAAAGTTTGTGCAGTCAGCGTTGACAGCAGCGGCAGTATTCTTGTTATCTGGGAGAAAACAGCGGAGGTGGGAACACAATCCTTCAACATACACCGGGAAAATGATGCAGGTGCCTGGGAGATGGTAGGGAATATTCCCATGGGAAGATTGAGTGTATTTGAGGACTGGAATGCAGATCCACGCATCAGGTCACAGCGCTACAAGATCTCCTGCGTGGACACCTGTGGCAATGAATCGGGTCAGAGTTTTTACCACAATACCCTCCATCTCACTAGTTCCGAAGGTGATAAACCCACAGAAGTGAGACTGAACTGGAATAGCTATGAAGGATTGAATTATACCGAGTACATAGTTGAATCCGGTCCCGATCCTGATAATATGGCAGAAATTGCCAGGGTACCTAAAGATCAGTTCACTTACATCATCCCGAATGTCCTGGATACCATATATTTCAGGATTGCCATTGCATTGCCGGAGGAATGCAATCCAACGGCAGACTTGAAGGCGGGAACCGGGCCCTATAACCATTCCCTTTCCAACCTGGATGATAACCGTAAACTGCTTACATACCTGGCGGATCTTAAATCTGTCTTTGAGGTGCAAGCCTACCCGAATCCATTTTCTGAAATGTGCAAAATTGAATTCCCAAATCCCGGCCAGACTGAATACCAACTGGCTGTATACAATTTAAGCGGCAAAAAGGTCCGGGAGATCAGACAGATAAGGGATAGTGAAATCATCCTGCTGCGGGAGGATCTGAAAACTGGATTTTATGTGTTTGAACTGGCAGGTGAATTTACCTACAGGGGCAAATTTGTGGTCAGATAACCTTCCTTGCATTCGGCACTTTCTGTTTCAGCAATGACTGTCCCAGGACTTCCATGATGTTGTTAACATAATGGAAATTTAATCCCTTGAGGTAGATTTCTTTGATTTCATCGATGTCCTTCCGGTTCTCCACGGAGATTAAGATTTCACTGACGCCGGCCCGCTTGGCAGCCAGGATCTTTTCCTTGATCCCTCCAACTGGCAGGACTTTCCCCCGTAAGGTGATCTCACCGGTCATGGCAATATTCTTCCTTACTTTTCGCTGTGTAAACGCTGAGGCAATAGATGTAATCATGGTTATGCCGGCTGATGGTCCATCCTTTGGAATGGCACCTTCAGGAACATGAATATGAATATTCCATTTTTCGAAAACCTCCGGATCAAGACTGAGAAGGGAACTGTGAGATTTCAGGTATTCCAGGGCAATGACCGCAGATTCCTTCATCACATCCCCGAGGTTTCCCGTCAGGGTGAGTTTCCCATTCCCTTTGCTAAGGCTGGTTTCGACAAATAATATTTCACCACCGACTGCAGTCCATGCCAGTCCAGTTACCACCCCTGCATACTCATTGCTTATGGTCCGGTCCTTCAGGTATTTTGGCGAGCCGATCAAATTTTTCAATTCCTCTACTGTAAGTACCCGCTCCACCTTCTCTTCAAATGCAATTTTCTTCGCGATACTCCGGATAACCTTGGCGATCATTTTATCAAGTTGCCGAACACCTGATTCCCGGGTGTGATATTCGACCAGGTATTCGATCACCTTTTTGGGAAAGGAAAGTTGTGATTTATCAACCCCATGATTTGCGAGTTGTTTGGGAATAAGGTGCCGTCTTGCGATCTCTACTTTCTCCTGGATAATATACCCTGTTACATCAATCACCTCCATCCGGTCCAGCAGCGCAGGATGGATGGTAGCAGTAGTATTGGCTGTAGCGATAAACATTACCCGCGACAGGTCATATTCCAGTTCCAGGTAATTATCGTAGAATGTACTGTTTTGTTCAGGATCAAGGACTTCAAGTAAGGCAGAGGCGGGATCACCATGAAAATCCCTGCCAACCTTATCGATCTCATCAAGTACAAAGACAGGGTTGGATGATTTTGCCTTCTTCAGATTTTGGATTATTCGACCTGGCATCGCACCAATATAGGTTTTGCGGTGTCCCCTGATCTCGGCTTCATCATGTAGCCCTCCCAGGGACATCCTCTTGTAGTTTCTTTTCAAGGCACTTGCAACGGACTTCCCGAGAGATGTTTTTCCTACACCCGGGGGACCAACCAGGCAGAGGATGGGAGATTTCATGTCTCCTTTCAGTTTCAGAACCGCCAGATGTTCAAGGATCCTTTCCTTAACCTTCTCCAATCCATAATGGTCCCGTTCCAGGATCCGGGAAGCCTTAATCAGGTTAAAATCGTCCTTTGTGTATTCATTCCAAGGCAGCTCGATCAGCGTCTGCAGGTAATTTGCCTGAACGGAATATTCGGCAGTCGCTGAATTCATCCGTTGCATCTTTTCCAATTCATTCATGAATGTCTCCTGGATACTCTCATTCCATTTCTTTTTGGCAGCTTTGTTCTTAAATTCGGCGATTTCTTTATCGACAGGGCTTCCCCCAAGCTCATCCTGTATGGTTTTCATCTGCTGATGTAACATGAATTCACGTTGTTGCTGGTCAAGATCCGACTTGACTTTTGCCTGTATATCATGCTTCAATTCCAGTATCTGGAGCTCCTTGGATAAATGCTCAAGTAACCTGGTCCCACGGATTTTCAGGTTGTTTTCCTGGAGCAGTTGTTGTTTATCCTTCAGAGCGACATCGGAATTGGAGCAGATAAAATTTATGAGGAAGCTTGAGCTTTCAATGTTTTTAACCGCGAAGGAGGCTTCCGGCGGAATATTGGAGGATAATTTTATTATCCTGAGAGACAGGTCTTTCAAAGAACCTACAATGGCTTCGAATTCACGGTCCCTGGATTCGGGTTTTACATCTGACATGGCTGTGGTTTTAGCCATGAAATAAGGTTCCTCCGAAACAAATGACTCAACCTGGAAACGCTTTTTCCCCTGGATAATGATGGAAGTGGTATCGTCGGGCATTTCAAGAATTTTGATGATCTGTGCCACTGTGCCAATCTGGAAAAGGTCCTTGATTTGCGGATCATCAATATCCGGATCATTCTGAGCTATGGTGCCTATGATTTTATTCTTCTTGTAATATTCACGTATCAACCGAATTGATTTTTCCCTCCCGACGGTAATTGGGATAATAACCCCAGGGAACAGTACGGTATTTCTAAGCGGGAGAACAGGCAGCAATTCCGGTACCTCGCTTTGGTCAAGTACATCCTCGTCCTCATCTGATATAAGTGGAATATAATCGTTCTCCTCATCGAGTGAACTGGCGATGTAAATATTCTGTCCTAATTCCTTATCTGATTTCTTTCCCATAATCGATCAATCTCATACAAAAATTACCGACAACTTGTCAGTCATACAACGTAAGAAAATGCGAATGATGATATGGCAATTGCTATGCCAAAAAGAGAATGTACCTCAGGACCGGTATTTTTCAGTCATTTCAAAAACAGCCACAAGGATATCCTTTTCTGTCTGGTCAAATGCTTTCTCGCGTCTGCTCATCATTTCCGTCGCGACTTCGAATGCCTTATTCATCTGATAGGTACTAATCCCATGTGCACCTCCCCAGGAAAAAGATGGAATAAAATTTCGCGGGAAGCCGGCACCAAAAATATTGGCGTTAACCCCAACCACCGTACCCGTATTGAACATCGTGTTGATCCCGCATTTGGAATGATCACCCATGATCAGTCCGCAGAATTGCAAACCTGTTGGAATAAATCGTTCTTCCCTGTAGTTCCATAGTTTGACTTCTGTGTAATTATTCTTCAGGTTTGAATTATTGGAATCCGCGCCAATATTGCACCATTCCCCCAGTACAGAATTACCTAAAAACCCATCATGGCTTTTATTGCTAAATCCCATAATCACCGAATTTTTGATCTCTCCTCCTGCTGTGCAATGGGGACCGATGGTAGTAGGACCGTAAATTTTTGCTCCCATCATCAAGGTAGAATGTTCGCCAAGGGCAAAGGGGCCGCGGATCAGGGATCCTTCCATGATTTCAGCATGGGCACCAATATAAATGGGTCCTGTCTCTGCATTTAAGGTGGCACATTCTACATGGGCACCATCTTCAATAAAGATCTTTTCTGGTTCCAGGATTTGATTTGTCCGGGATGGTTCAACACCATGCCTGTTTTGCGTCAGCAGCTGAAAATCAGCTTCCAGTGCCTGCCCATTCAACCTGAAAATATCCCAGGGGTGAGTAAGGACCAGGGGAGCAAAATTTAAGGTAACCCTGTCACCCTGCTGATACTTCGTCATATCAAATGAGTCTACTTCACCCCCGTCCATGCGGACGGCAATCAATGTTTCACCAGCGTACAGGCAGGTCCCTGGCGGCAGGTTCCCTATTTCATTCAGCAGGATATCATCCGGAATTACACTCCCGTTTATGAGAACATTTTCATCTTCAATGTGAAGACTGAATTTTGTCTGCAGGTAAGGCCGGGTCAGGATGCTTGTTTTTTGTTGAAGGTATTTGTCCCACTTTTCTTTCAGTGTAAGGATGCCTGTTCTGATTTCGCAAACGGGCCTCGTAAAGGTTAGTGGCAGTATGTTTTCCCAGGTTTCTGGGGGATCAAAGAGAATATAATTCATGTATATAAAAGTAACAATTTTAAACAAAAAAAACCCCGGTTTTCAAAAGAATACCGGAGTTTCTATCAGTCCTGGAACTGCTATATCTTCTTCTTTTTATCCATGTGTTCCTTGTAACGTGTATTAAATTTATCGACACGTCCAGCAGTGTCCACAAGCTTCATCTTGCCGGTATAGAACGGGTGGGAGGTATTTGAAATCTCCAGTTTAATCAACGGGTACTCCTTTCCATCTTCCATTTTAATGGTTTCTTTGGTGGATGCCGTTG
>DAOWJB010000109.1 GCA_030640625.1 Bacteroides sp. | reverse complement strand
GCCACAGGGCAAAAGAGAACAGGCCGTCACAGGCAGTCTTCAGATGCCTGGCCTGCGGTCATGAGGAGAATGCAGATGTGAATGCGGCTAAAAACATATTAACCGTCGGGCAGACGGGGATGGCCTGTCAAGCGAACCGCATTGGCGATCGGCAGCAGGAACCTGCAGGAAACCGCGAGGGAGTACTGCCCGTGGCTTGTTAAAGCCAATGGAATCCCTTTCGTTCACGGAAGGGAGGATGTCAACCGGTATGGCTGTACCTGGACTGGCCATGGGATGTAAAAATGGAACGATTCCGGTAGCCGCTTCCAAAACATTCCAAACAATCTATGAGAAGGTATGTAATACCGTTTTCATTGACACCCATGAGCATTTTGAGAATGAATCGGTGCGACTGGCTGCAGGTGATAAAATTGACAATAAGGCAAATGACTGGTCATTTTTAATGAGTCATTATTTTAATTCCGATTTTCTGGTTGCCGGGATCCCATGGCACTGCGTGGATGTATGTGATTTTTTATGACATTAAGCAGTGGCATCCAGCATGTTGCAATTTTCAATGATGGCGGTAATGGTATTGGACATGGCAGGCAACCCTGATCATGTCAATTACACTGTCCTTTGCCAGCGGGATGTCTCCCGGTTCGATTCCTGCCTGTAAAAATAGCGCATTTAAAAGTATTCTGATTAATTGGTATAAGTTCTCAGGCTCGTTTCATAAATTTGCTGATGAGGGGAACTGCCCATGAAAAAATACTGCCTCATCCTAATATTCCAGGCTTTCCTTTTTACTTCCTTTGGCCAGAAACCGGTTGTAATAAAAGGAAGTATCGTCGATTCCATAAGTGGTGAACCACTTATCGGAGCCAGTATAAGCACTGGTGAACATCGCGGGACAATTTCAGATGCCAGCGGGTTTTTCCAGATTGATACAGAAGGGGAGGAGTTTATCCTGACCTGTCGGTATATTGGCTATCAGCCTGTTACAAGAAGAATTCATGCTGTTGCCAGGGATACCTTAATATTGGATATACGGATGGTACGTTCAGTGACAGTACTGGATGAGATCGTGGTGAGTGCCAGCAAATACGAACAAAAATTATCCGAAGTTATGGTTTCACTGGATATTATTAAGCCTGAACGGATCAGCAATAATAGTACAACCTCCCTGGATAATATTATCGTACAAATCCCGGGTGTTGAGATACTGGACGGACAACCGGGTATTCGTGGGGGAGCCGGATACAGTTACGGGGCAGGGAGCCGTGTACTGGTACTGATGGATGACCTGCCCATTTTAACGGGGGATGTGGGGGATGTTAAGTGGGATTACCTGCCGGTGGAAAATATCGCACAGATCGAGATAATCAAGGGAGCATCCTCCGTTCTGTACGGATCATCGGCCCTGAATGGGGTTTTTAATATCCGGACAGCCTATCCAACCTCTAAGCCGGAAACATATCTGAATACTTTTCTGGGGGTTTATCTTGATCCCGGGCGCAAGGAAATGATATGGTGGGATAAACAGCCATTGTGGATGGGCGCTCAGTTTTCACATGCCCGGAAAATCCGGCAAATCGACCTGGTGGTCGGCGGAAATGTATTCAAGGACCAGGGATACAGGGAAAATGAAAACCAGCAAAGGGGACGCCTGAACCTGAAATTTAATTACAGAAGCAGGAAAATCAAGGGATTGTCCTATGGGGTAAATATGAACAGCATGCTTGTTGAGAAGATTGATTTTCTGATGTGGCAGGATGCAGATTCCGGGGCTTACAGGCAAAATCCCGAGGTCATATCCGCCCTGAACGGCAGCCGGCTAAATGTGGATCCCTACATCATGTATCATGGAAGCAAGGGTTCCCAGCACAGTTTGAAAACAAGGTTTTTTCATGTCAAAAATGATTTCCCTGAGGCAACGGATAAGAACAATCGCTCAAACCTGTTTTTCGGGGAATACAAATGTTACAGGAAATTTGGAGAGAGATTTGATTTTACGGCCGGATTATCGGCCACATGGTCAGGTACTGTTGCAGAATTATACGGGAATCATACCAGTTTCAACAACGCGGTGTATACCCAACTTGATGCACGGCCTGTTAACAGGCTGAACCTTTCCTTCGGCGTCCGTTTTGAAAGATATGAACTGGATAATCAGGTAGAATATTCCAATCCGGTCTTTAGGGCCGGACTGAACTACCAGCTATTCGAATACACATACTTGCGGGCTTCATTTGGGCAGGGTTACCGCTTTCCATCCGTGGCAGAGAAGTTTACAGCCACCAGTGTGGGCGCCATGAATATTTTTCCCAATCCGGATCTCGAATCAGAAACAGGATGGAGCACTGAAATTGGTGTGAAACAAGGGATAAGGCTAGGTGAATGGAACGGTTATGTTGACCTGGCAGCTTTCTGGATGGAATACAATGACATGATTGAATTTAATTTCGGCGTCTACAAACCTGACAGTGTAGATGTACCAACCCTGGAGCATGTGGGCTTTAAGGCGTTGAACGTAGGGAAATCCCGGATCACCGGATTTGAGACCACCCTGGTGGGAACAGGTAAACTTTTCATTGTCCCTGTAACCATCATGGCCGGTTATACCTATGTTAATCCGATCGATCTGAACGTGGAGGAAAATGGGGATTCCACAGAGAACAAATACCTTAAATACCGGTACAAACATTCTGTGAAAGGGGATATTGAGCTTTCCCCTGGTAAATTCACCCTGGGTTATACCATCATTTACAATAGCCGTATGGAAAATATTGATGAGGTATTTCTGAATCCGCTGATAGGGGAAATGATCCTGCCCGGATTTCCGGATTACTGGGCACAGAATAACAATGGCTATACCATCATGAATGCAAGGATATTATATGATATTACCACCTGTATGAATGCGGGATTGATCATTCGGAACCTGACAAATAAGGAATATCTGGGCAGGCCCGGCGACATCAGGCCACCCAGGAATATTGCCCTCCAACTGACATTCAGATTTTAATGGATCAATCCTTCAACTTTATCAGGCGGTTGGTATAAACCTCTGATTTTGTTGACACATGGTAAATATAGGTACCGTGCCTGAGATCCCCCCCATCAAACATAAAGCTGTTGATACCCGGAGAAGTCCTCAGTTGTTCCCGGTATACAATTCCCCCCAGCAAATTGTAGACTAACAGTTCAGCATCACCAATCCCGGGAGCATTCAGGCTGATCATGGTAGTATGCCAGTAAGGATTCGGTCCGCATCTGACAAACTGATCTTCCCATGCCGGATCATCCAGGCCAGATCCTGCATGGATGGTTATACTGACCGATGTGTCATCTATAATACTGTCGATTGCGACCGGGGTACCAAGTAAATCTACAAAGGCTGTAACCATTATGCCAAGGTCATATATGCCGGCAGTGCTTGGTGTGCCGCTTAGTAATACACAATATGCCGTATCCGGAAAAAACTCAGGGGCATTCGCCTCATAGCTTATGCCCGGGGGCATATTCTGGACATCGGTTATAATGATCTTTACGATATTCACCGTTGTACCAAGATATGTATATTGTCCTGGTGGTATTATCGTAATTACTTCATTATAAGGCTGACCCAGGTACCCATCGGGGAGTACGCGTGGACAAAACTCACCGGGCTGGAGGGTGTCTTTGCAGTTGACCGTATCAGGCTCACATTGTGCATGGATTGGTGAAATGCAAAAAAATATGGCTGATATAATAATGATCAGTTTGTGTATTTGTTTTTTCATGCTACGCTAAGTTTGCAATAAAAGTAGTAAATAATGATCCCGGAGTCAATAGCTGCAGGCTGTAAATACCAACAAATCGGGGATGGATCAAAGTTCACTCTGGGGAAAAAGCTTTTTCCAGTCCTGGTTTTTGTCCTTCAGCCATTTGTCAAACCAGGCCATGATGGTATTATGCCATTCCACCCGTTTGGAATAGGTAAGTATCCAGTGATCTTCCCCTGCTACCTGTATCATTTCCACCGGGCGCCCCAGGATTTTTAGTCCCACCCAAAGTTGCAGAGATTCACCCAGGGGGACATTGGTATCGTCCGATCCATGAAGCAAGAGCAGCGGGGTATTGATTTTATCGGCACTGAACAGGGCGCTCTGATCGATGTAAATATCCTTCCGGTTCCATGGGTAGGAGTCCCCGGTTGCGTTAGCCGAATATCCGTAGCCCCAATAGCCCTCTCCCCAGTAGGAACTTATGGAACTGATCCCGGCATGGGAGATGGCGCAGGTGAATATATCCGTCCGGGTCTGCAAGAGCATGGTCAGAAAGCCTCCGTACGATGCACCAATGCATCCTATCTTTTGAGCATCAACAAAGTCATGAGCTGCCACAAATTTCTTGGTCCCTTCAATGATCTCCCCGGCAACGGTCTTTCCCCAGTTGTTCTGGTGCCGGGCAGAGAACTCCTGTCCGAATCCTGTGGCCCCGCTGGGTTGGGGGACATATACCACGTACCCTTCACCGGCCCAGATATCGTAAGGATAACGTCCGCCAAAACTTTTCTCGATGGGTGATGTACCCCCGTAATAGTTTACGATAAGCGGGTATTTTTTTGCCGGGTCGAAATCCCGCGGATAAAGAAAGAAACCCCTGATCCAGGTACCATCATCCTTTTCAAAATCCCATTCTTCAGACCTGCCAAATCGGACATGCTGATAGGTGCTTGCTTCCACATCATCGAAGAGCCTGCTTGATCCTGATCCCAGGTCCAGGATCCAGGCCCTGTTATGACTTCCCTGTCCAGCTCCTGTATAGGCTGCCACCAGCTTTCCCTCAGCCAGGCTGAATGACCCCAATACTTCAGGTTTTGTGGGTATCCTGGTAAACTGGCGGCTCTCCGGATCCCATGCATACAGCCTTTTATAGATCTCATCATCAGCAGTGATATACAGTTGATTATCGGCAGGATGCCAGGTAACTGATGAAACGGCCGGATTAAAATCTGTGGTGATGGGATCCACTTCCTGGCTTACCAGGTCATACAGATATAGCTGGTTGTCAAAATTGTTGGCGATGGGATTATCCCCGATATTCCTGCCCTTCTCACCGAACAGGTCAGGTCCGCCGGAAACCAGCAGTTTTGTTCCGTCAGGGGAAAACGCTGCAGCTCCGCTCCAACGGGAATCTTTCCAGAGGGTATCCACTTTCCCTGTCTGGAGATCCATCAGGTACATATCCTGCAGGTTGAATGGCCTTACTGTTGGATTCGGCCTGGATAAACTGAAAACGATTGATTTGCCATCGGGACTGATATCGTTCAACCTGGTACTGTACTTACCGAAGGTGAGCCGGGTGCTTACCCTGCTGGCAACATCGTATTTGTAAAGGCTGCCTGTGGACTTGTCATCAAAGGTGCGGTTGCCCAGTTCGTCCATATATCTGAGTGCGGACTTGGGGTCAGCCTTCTTTTGTTCGGAGATAGTATAAATGAGAAAATTCTCATCCGCCGACCACTGCGTGCCTGAAAGCTCATCAATGTCCTCCAGTACAGCATATTCCTTTCCCTCCCCAAGGTCATATACCCAGATGGACGAGCCTTTATCAGCCTGTTTTGTATAATAGAGTGTTTTACCCTTTGGCATCCAGTGATACCCGCTTGTTCCTGCTTTTCTGAAACTCTGCATGATCTTTTCTGAGGAAATATCCTTTATTTCTGACCAGCTTGTCTTTTCCCCGGTTTCTGTATTCACCCTGCTGTAATTAACCAATACCAGTGAGCCATCGGCTGACACAGAAACATTGCCCAGCTTCGTGCCTTCCAGTAACTGATGAATATTCATGCCACGCTCAGGCGTGGTACTCAGGACAGGTTCCCCTGAAACCTTTGCACTGATCCACCACTTATTCTCGTCCCCTTTGGTATACAAGGATTTCACTACAAGCAGGAATTTTCCGCGGTCCAATTCCAGGGTGGCTGTCTGGGTATTTGATTTTTCCTTTTCGGCAAGTTTGTAGCTTGACACGAGCTTTTTACCATGCAGATACACCTCGAACATCTGGGGACTTATAACTTCCAGCTGATATTCATTTAATCCTCCGGATTCAATATAAAAAGTATGGTATGCGATCTGATACCTTGCTTTCCTGACAGGTTTTATTTCCAAATGTTCACCTTCTGTGAGCTTCTGCAAGGTCCAGTTTTGTACTTCCTGATTGTCCCAAAGGAAATGTTCTCCCTCCACCGGATTCAAAGCGGTCAGATCCAGGTATGTAGTGGAAAGCACAAACTTGTCACCAAAATCCTCCCCTTTTATATTCTGTCCGTTGATGAAGCCCGGAGCACGCACAGGCAGCGGTCCTGAACTAAGCCATTCAGACACAGATATATCATTGGCAATGAGAAGGTTAAAAATACAGGAGCAGAAAAATACCAGGAGGAGTTTCGCTTTCATGGGTGACCAACCTTATTTAAACAATGCTGAATTGTCAATAAATATAAGGTAGTCCTTGATCTTATCACCTTTCAGTTTGAAGGTATTGGAAAAGTCCACTGAAAGCGTGGAGCCGTCCAGGCGGGTATATGTCACATTACCAATTACAAACCGGACCCCTTCCAATTCATAAATTTCGAGATTCTTATGCTTGATGGCTTTAATAGACTGAAAAAATCCGGCGACAAAATCGAAAATATTATTCTTACCGGTTATTACCGGGATATTTGCAAATTTGAAACGGGCATTGTCATCCAGGAAGCTCGCAAAAGCCTTTGTATCAAATTTATCGATGGCCTTGAACAGATCTTGAATATCTTTTTGTGTCATAATTATTAAACCTTTATAGCGCAAGTTAGGAAAAAGATGAAAATAAGATGATAAAATCTTTTATTTAATTAGGAAATTTACAGTTAAAATGCCATAAAATGACATTATCACTGTCAAAGACTGTCCTAATATCTCCGATATTTGATAAACACACTAACTTTATTGATGAATGATTTGGGAGGTATTTAATTTTTGAATTACCTTTATATCAGCAAATACAAACAAAACCAGTTGAGTCGCGTATAAATTGAACAAAATAAAAATTAGCATAATCAGATAGCCATGAAAACAAAAATTGCTTTAATCATTTTACTTCTGGTAGCTGTATCACTTAACGCGTTTGCAGTCGTTGAGCCTGCAACAGGGGTGCCACTTGATGGCGGCCTGCTTACTATTCTTGGTGCAGCCGGTGTCGCATATTTTGTAGCCCGCCGGAAGAAAAAGAACATGGAGAATTAAATCAGGTTGATCTTTCCTGATTTTTTCACTTTCTTTATCCTCGGCTAAACAAGAGGATGAAAGTTAGAGATATTGTCAAGCGGAAGACATTGATAATTCCAATTATCATTGTGCTTTCGCTTTTGGTTATTTACACAGCCCTCAGCCTGCTCGTTTTTGAAACTGACCCGCTGATATCTTTCCTGGCTGTTGCAACGGATACATATCTATATTTCCAGGAATGGATTGCCAACAGGTACCTCCAATGGTCAGGATCCGGGGTGTCCGTGCTGGATCGTCTGGTGATGCTCGATGGTACAGGTTACGATACAATAAGAAGCGGAGTATTGATGAGGAAGTGGATTGTCCTGCTGTTGGCTATCACCTGGTTAACGCCCACCAGCCTGAGGAAAAAGCTATTATTCAGCGGGATCATCATTGTGCTGAATTTCATCTTGTCACCCATTACAATCGCCATCCAGGCGCATTTTAGTGCCGGGGGATTGGCATTGTACTCCAATACCAGGATATCAAGGACACCGGCTCATCTGATGAATATGACCCTGTTGTTTGTATGGCTGAGGAATCACCAGGATTTTCTGTGGAAATTCCTTTCAAGGATCAGGTTCGATGTTGATTTCATAAAGCAGAAATCCACATCTATTGTTGTCGTGGTTTATGTCTATCTGATACTTGGCTATTTCATACTGGGTTGCTTTGAATTTACACCCTGGGTAAACTTCCTGTTTAACTCATCACATAAAATTCTTGCCTGGTTTAATATCGACTCAGTGGTCGAGCCTCATTTACTGATCGGGGAAAACGGATCTCTTTCGATGCTGAAAAGCTGCCTGGGTTTTAATACCATGTTGCTGTTTGCCTCACTCGTTTTCCTGATGGGGGAGAATAGCCGGATAAGCTGGATCTATATCTTATTTGGCCTGGTCATCCTGAATATTGCCAACATCATGCGATTGGTACTGCTTTTCATGCATATCCAGAAACATGGTACGTATGTGGGCACTGTTGACTATCATAACCTTTACGACTATGTTATCTATGGTATCGTATTTTTATTATGGGTGATCTGGCTAGAGAAGTTCTCAAATACTAAACTCCTCAGGGCCACTACAACGCCCCGAGTTCGATCAGGTCCTTATAGCGGGCAAGATTCATAACGAATGCATCGGGATATCCGATTGCTATTAGCCCGGGCAAAGCGGTAAGCGCCTTTTCGGGTGAATCAAATTCACCTACTACATACCGGTATATTCCATCCTTTCCAATAATCCTTTTGATCCCGTGGATAGCAATGAAATAATCCATGTCCAGGGGACTTGACATGGCGATGATCTGAATGGTGTAGATTTTGTTCGATAAGTCATGCAATGAGCTTTCCATCCGGATTATGCGGTCAAGCTCACGTTTTTCGATGAGCTTGGCACCGGGAAATCCCATATCGACAGCAGTATTTACAAGATTAAGTGCATCTGCCTTTTTATTGTATCGTCCCGTAGTATAAATAAATGATCTGTCGGTATGAATCTCATGGATCAATTCCTTATCCAGGATCTTCGGTATCTTGTAATCTCTTTCTAAAGATGTACTCAGGAGTACTGAAAAATTGAGGTCAAGTTTAGGGCGAAGATGTTCGGGGACAAATATCTCTTCCACAGTAATCCGTTCGTCCTCAAAATTCATCAGTTTCACTTCTACTTGCCGGTTCAGTTTCCGTCCTGCCGGATTGTCCGTGCCATCAGGATTATAATTGATAGCTATATTCTCCTGCTCGCCTACTCCCTTGGCAATGAAGCGGTTACTTTCGATACCATTTAGAGTCAGGTATTCGACGACCGACCTTGCCCTCTTCCTTGAGAGTTCGAGATTGTAATCCTCTTTTCCCATGGCATCTGCATGACCGATCACTTCTACAGATAATTCAGGGAACTGTTCCATGATCATGCTGAGCCTGTCAACATCATTTATGGCTTTGTCATCAAGGGTGTGATGATCAAAGTCAAACATAATGTTCTTCATAACAAGGAATTCCCCTCTATTGATTCCATGGATCTCTGTTTCAGAATTTTCGGACAGGGCTGATTCCAGAGGCGTTGCTTTACGATTCATGACCGAATATGCATTTGTGGTTGCCAGGAATTCAGGTTCGCCCAGTTCAACGAGTTCCATGGTGTAGATACCCGTTTCTCCATTTTCTCCCCGGGCCGCTGAGGCAAAATAGGGATTCTGTCCCCTGAAATCCGGAATATAATGGAGATCATCATCCGGGGTATTGATCGGGTACCCCAGGTTCTTTGGCATGGTCCACGAGCCATCAGACTGTATGCTTGATACAAAAACATCATAACCCCCGATGGTTGTATGTCCCTGTGAGCTGAAATACAATAATTCCCCTTCCTCCGTAATAAATGGTGTATTCTCATTGTATGTCGTATTCAGTTGTGGTCCCAGGTTATAGGGCTTTCCCCATTTCCCATCCTCCTGTATATCAGAAATATAAATATCCAGGGCCCCGTACCCGCCCTTCCTGTTGCTCGTAAAGTACAGTTTCTGCCCGTCTCCGGAAAGGCTAGCCGATGATTCATAATAGGCTGTATTAATGTATTTTGGCAATGCTTCCATTTCGGACCACCGGTTACCGCTGTAATTACTTATATAAATATCAGAATCGAATGCGTCAGACCGCGTAAGGATCATCGTGTTTCCATCATAGGAAAGTGAACTTACCTTGCAATCCGGAAAATTCCCGAGCTGTGTATGGATGGCTGATGGATGCGTCCAGGTACCATCAATGT
>DAOWJB010000035.1 GCA_030640625.1 Bacteroides sp. | reverse complement strand
TCCGAGAAATCCAGGTACAGCAACCGGATCATTCTCAAATAATCATCATTTGTACCAATTAGTTTTTAGGGCAGAGGGCCTGGTTCAGGGCGATGATGGCATCCTTGTATTTTTCCCTGTCGATAACAAACTGCATGTTGACCTGCATGAGGGACTGGGAAACAGACTCGATGTTGATCCCCTTATTATACAGGGCACCGGTTGCTTTGGCCAGGGTGCCTGGCTTTGCAATATTCGTACCCAGGGCACATACAAGCGCAGTCTTTTTAACGGTAACCCTGTGATAGGTGCCTTTCAGCTCCTTTATCAATTCGTCATCCGCGTCCTTTTCCCAGATGACCATGGTGATGCTGTTGGCATTGGTGGCTTTCAGGATGTAACTGATGTTGTAACGCTGCATGATCTTCATCATATTCAGGTCAAAACCTACCTGCCCAACCATATAAGGATCATGCACCTCGATAGCCACCACCTTGTCTGTTCCCGATATGATCTCAACCTTGGATTCTTCTCCCCGGTAATCCCGCGTAATAATGGTACCCGGATGATCGGGTTCGAAAGTGTTTTTGATACGGATATTGATCCCGGCCACCTCGAGTGGTTTGGATGCTTTCGGATGGATGGCTTCCATGCCTATATCTGCCAGCTGGTCGGCAACATCATAATTCGTGTATCCAACAGGCTTGGAATTTTCAACGCCCACAACCGCCGGATCTGCGGTGGATAAATGATACTCCTTGTGGATCACGGCTTCGCCAGCCCCGACTTCCACGGCAATTTTGCTGAAAGTCACCTCGGAATATCCACGGTCAAATTCACGCATGATCCCTTCCGTCCCCTTGGTGTAACCTGTCACCATAGGTATCGTGGATGAGCAATCTATATCCACGAATGCTTTCATGATCCGCTCATCAATGGTAATATAATCTGCATCGTGAAATCCGCAGAGGTCCACGAAAGTGGCCTTGATACCATTATTCTGCAGGATATTTACAGAATTGAATGCCGAGTGGGCCTCCCCGATGGATGCCAGGATCTCACGGGCTGCAAGCAGGATATTCTGTTTGTTTACATACCCTGAGGCCAGCACTTCTGCGAGGCTGTTCAGGTAGTCTTTTGACCGTTGTATCCTTTTGGATATAAACTTTTCAGCAATAGACAAATCCAGCTTGATACCGGCAAATGTTTCATTGATGGCCAGTAATTTTTTAAGTAATGCATCCAGGGCGGCATTATAATCCTCGTTGCGTACAAAAAGGTCATATACTCCCGGTTCCCCGGTTTTTTTGTGTTCGAGGAGCCAGTTGGTTACACCATTGTATGCTGAAACGACAAAAATCCTGTTATAATAATCTTTCCCGGTCCGCTTTCCAATGATAATATTCTGGAGCACATCGGGGAATTTGCTCATGGATGTCCCGCCAATCTTTTCAACTGTGATCATGTTCAATTATTTTGGTTACTCAGAAACTGCAAAAATCGCAATTTTTCACCAATCTGTGCATGTTCAGGGAAGGATTTTACTGCTGTGGACCTAAATATAATGGATCCAGGCCGGTAAAGGTTGGCCGGTCCAGGTGCACTGGACTTTCACCCGGTTACTGCCCATATTTAATTTATACACAGTCAACCAAACTATTCGAATTTTCTTAACTTTACAGAATGTTGACAAATAGCGACATAGAAAACAAACTTAGAACTTTGAAGCCGGTACTTTCAGAAAAGTATTTCGTTGAAAAGATCGGTTATTTTGGATCTTTTTCAAGGGGTGAACAAACTAAAGAATCAGATATTGATATCCTGGTTGAATTCCGCCAACCTTTAGGATGGGAGTTTTTTGATTTACAAGAATTTCTTGAAGATGAACTGAAATTAAATGTTGACTTAGTATCTATTAAAGCCTTAAAGAAGCAATTTAAGGAAACAATACTAAGTCAAACTCGCTATGTATGAATCCCCAACACCACATCCTTCCATCCCAGTTTTGAAGATTTCCCAAAATATATCGTAACTTTAAAATAGAGCAGAAAATCCGATATTCGGTTGACAGATTTTACAGTTGACCGTTTTTTCATATCTTGCTTTTACCATTATATGCCAATCGACTAATCCCTTAACCATGAAACCACTGAGGAACCTTTTACTTATCCTGTTGCTGGCAGGAATGCCCTTTGCCTTTTTGCTGGCCCAGTCAGATAATGTTACCGGGACCTACAAGTATCAGGCAGGTGATGCTGCTCTTACACTAAAATTAATACAGCAGGGAAATACCCTTGCGGGAACACTGAGCAGCAATACCGGTGCTTCTTTCAGCCTGTCGGGACAGATTGAGAATGGTATTGGATATGGGTCCTGCTCGGATAATGAAGGATCGGTCTTTTTCGAGGTTTATTATATCGAGAGGGATCTTACCCTATCCCTGATAGAACCCGATGAGAATAATGCCCCGGATTATGACAATGCACAATACCTGGTGTTTGAAAAGTCAAAACAATCAGACTCCCCCCAGGTTTTAAATAATATGACCGGCAAGCTTGGTGTGCAACCTGCTGCCATTGCAGGCAGCCCGGGCAACAGCCAGATTGGTCAGGGAGAGGTGGGAGATCCCTCCTGGGGATTTAAGTTCACTCCACCGGCTGGCTGGGTCCACCAGCAGAGTGCCGAAGGGGTCATTCTGGGTCACAATACCATCGCCGGGATGATCCTGGTGATCCCCCATATGTCGGAAAATATGCAGCTGATGCAGCAGGAAATGATGCAGGGAATACAGGAGGGGGAAAGTTCCCTGGCGGTAAGCGGGGCATTGCAGAATCCCGCCCAGAATGTACTGGCCGGGGATTATACCGGGATGATGGATGGCACAGAGGTCAAAGCACGTGGTTTTGGGTTCCTCTCACCGAATGGGGGAGGGGCATACCTGATCGCGGTAAGTACGCCGGATAAATTGTCGGGGGACCTGGTGGGGGCGGCAGAGTCAATAGCCCAAAACATGCAGTATTTCAAGGTGGATGTATCTGATCTGGCAAGGCATTTTGCCGGGACCTGGTCTCATTTTACAACCAATACATCCACCTGGATGACCTTTCATCCGGATGGTACCTACTCTGATGAGTATGAGGATTCCTACTCCGGGGATCTGACCGATGGTTGGGGGAATCAGACGGGGGACTGGGGAACTGCAGGGCAGCAAAGCGGAAGGGGGAGGTGGACCGTGCGTGGGACAAAAGATGTAGGGACCATCATTGTCCAAAAGGCTAACGGGGAAGAGGTATATTACGAGTACAGGGTCAACCAGAAAGACGGGCACAAATATTACTGGGAGTATTACTTCAACGGGGATTTTTACATGAAAAAAGAAGAATGAGGATCAGGGTAGCGAAGGAATTTCCCGGATCTCAAAAATCTCGAAACGGCTGAGGTCGAGCCAGTATTTCAGGGCCAGTTCCCGGATGTAATCCCAGTATTCCAGCGATTCCAACCCGTAGGCCTGCACTCCGTAACCGACATCCTTTTTGATCTGCTGCCGGAGATTCTCCCTGACACTGAGTTCGATGACCCGGTTCTTGAAGGCAAAACGGGCTTTCGGGAAAACCTGACCGTCTACCAGGGTGATGGTCCCATGACCCAGGGTGCTGCCGGTGCTGACCTGCAGGCCGTCGTTCATGCAGCTGACCGGGGGATTGCTCCCGGCGTAGGATACGATGGTCAGCTCGTCGATGCCCAAGTGAAAATATTCCCGTGCCCGGAGCCCCATCTTGGCCCCGAGGATGGAATAAATGCCCAGGTGCTCGTGGAACTCATTTGTCAGCACCACAATCTTCCACTCTTTCAGTCCATGCCTTTCGATAATCTCCGGGGCGATGGGTGCAATATCCTCCTCGAAGAGCCCGGGATCTACCGGGAAGGTATTGAAGATGATGCTTTTGTCTTCCCGGTCGCTGTCCAGGATGCTCAGCAGATGTGGTGTCAGGTCAGCGTCTGCTATGGATGTTGCGATGCGGCGGAAGGGTTTTTCTCCGGTGATGGTTATAGTGAAATGCTCCGGGTAAAGCAGGTAGATGGGGATGCAGTCGTCGGCCAG
>DAOWJB010000177.1 GCA_030640625.1 Bacteroides sp. | reverse complement strand
TTGGGGTGGGAGAAGATGGTACAGTTAAAATCTATCCCAATTCCCAGTTCCTTTGCCCAGTCAATCCAGCTTTGAAAATGTTTTGGTTCAATCTGGTCCCGGTCAACAAATTCCCCCTTGAAATCCCCATAGATGGCGTGGAGGTTCAGTCTTTGCTTTCCGGGTATCAGGTCCATTGCCTTCTCAACGTCCATCCGGTGCTCATCAATATTACGTGCTTTTCCCGGATAATTTCCGGTGGCCTGAATTCCACCCCCGGATAATTCCGAATCCGGCGTTTCAAACCCGCCTACATCATCTGCCTGCCAGCAGTGCAATGAGATCGGGAAATTTTCTAGTTTTTTCATTGCGTCCTCAACGTCAACGCCGAGTTCAGCATATTGTGCTTTTGCCAGTTCAAAAGCCTTCAGGACATTCTCTGATTTTGCCATGTGTATTAGAATATTTAAGTGATAGTTATTCCATATAAAAAACTTCTACGAGCTCTTTGGAAACCGGCGAATTATCCGGGTTTGTTTCCATGATATCTGCCATGAATTTCCACCATTTCTTTACGATCTCGGTCTGTCCCAGATCCTGGGAACCCTGATCGCCTGCCTGCTTTTGAAAGGCAAACAGAATATTGGATTCTTCATCGAAAAAGATGCTGTACTCAGATAATCCGCTGTCTTTTAACAATTTGTGTAACTCCGGCCATAGTTCATTATGCCGTTTTTTGTATTCCTCAACCATTCCCGGCTTGAGTTTCATCTTGAAAGAGATTCTCTTATACATAATATATATTTAGCTAAGATTGATGACAAAAGTTGACAGAATCAGTATGATGATCCCGATGATCAATATCACGATGGTCTGTCTGCTTACCCCTTTCCATTCCTTGAGGAAGAGTCCCCAGATATTACTGAAAGTGATATTCATGGCCATCAGGATACTCCAGGAGAAGGCTTCAAACTGTGCCGGTACCTGGCTCTTTCCCATGCCATAAAAGTGAAACTGAAGGAACCATAATAATCCGGCAAGGAAAGTGAACGCAATGTTATTCAGAAAGACGCCAGCGGATACGCTGGTATAGTCCTTATAGGTGCCGTTTTTGATATTCAGCCAGACACAATAGATGACATTGGTTATAAAACCGCCCAGCAAAATGAAGATGAGGGTCGGGTTACTAATGAACAATTCGTTTGTGCCGTATCGTGCTGCCACTTCTTCGATGGGTTTCCCGGACTGGAAACCAAAGGCAAAGCAGGCGCTCATGATACCCGAAAGGATGGCGATCGGGATGCCCTTTTTCAGGGCAAAATCCTTCACGGCCGCCTTTCTTTCTTCCTCGGTAAGACTTTTATTCTTAAGGATTCCTGCGTAACCGATAATGGTAATACCCGCCAGTGCAACGGCCACACCAACCAGGGTTAAGATCCCTGCCCTGGACGCAAACAGATCTTCACCGGCTACCATGGCAGGTATCACTGTACCAAGGGCTGCTGTGAGTCCCAATACCAGGCTCTGGCCCAGTGCAATGCCCATGTACCTGATGCTGAGTCCGAATGTCAGTCCACCTACACCCCATAGCGCACCGAACATGATGGTCAGCCATTTGGCAGACGTGGGTGCATCATGGAGGATATCCATAAGTGAGCCTGAGGGAACTGTCAACAGGGCAAATACCCATGGACATATGATCCATGCAGCGAGTCCCTGTGTAATCCAGTAAGACTCCCAGGCCCAGACTTTAACTTTTTTAAACGGAACATAGAAACTGGCAGAACCGAGGCTGCCTATTGCAATGAGAAGAATGCCTATCATAAGTTTGGTTTAGTGTTTGATAAAGTCAAAAGTACCTTAAATGAGTACTGTTATCAATGAATATTTTGGCATTTGTTTTGCACAAAATGAGACTTCTGGCCCCTCTGCCACCAAATGATGGTATCGATTAATTGCCGAAAACCTCTTTTATTGCCTCCAGGTATGCCATTCCATTTACCGTATCAGGTTAGCTCCCTTCGGTCCATTCATTCAAGCAATTAATATTAAAAATATTTTGTACCCCGGTGTATTATTCGCAATCTTACCCATGAACGGGTAGCCGTGATCAGCAAACCTGTCCTTCTGGTTGGCTCTGGGACTGCTGTCCCATCCCATGGTGACATTCGGGTAATATGGAAGATCAATGGATCCGGCAAATCGTGTGGCATCAAAAAAGGGTATTGTTAAATCCTGCATCAAATACAATAAAGACTGGGTAATTTTCGCCTTTATTCTGCCCAGTTATCCGTCCGGAATGGAGAAGCCGGTAGTCCGGCAATATTGAACAGGGTCCTATCCACGCAATCACCGAAAGCATATCGTGCCGCAACGGGTTTTGAAACATCTTCACTCCAGATGGAGACCGTTTTGTCGCGGTTGATAACTGCCTGGGCTGGATAAAAGACCCTGTCTTCCCCGGCAATCTCAAATCCTGCCAGCGGTTTCCGGAAGCTTGTAAGTCCGTTGGAAGCATGATCAAAGCTTAGATTGATCTTCCCCTCATTCCTTGTTTCCATGGACCGGTAAACCGGGCTTTGGTATGCAATCCCTTCAATGCCATAGGTTTCTCCCAGGGCCCAGTAAGCAAGTCTTCTGCCAACAGTTTTCTTTGGAGCCGGATGGATGCATTCACAATTACCAATATCCGCTGTTACGACCATCCCTGTATTTTCCACATGTTGCATGCTTTGTGTCATCAGGAGATCCGTAAGCAAAAGGTGAGATTTGCACGAAATAAAAAGGGAAACTGCCCTGATTCCAAAGTCCTCTCCAGGATTCGATCAGGGCCGGGAATAAGGCTTTATATTGTGCTGTCTTCATGCGGTTGCTCTCCCCCTGGTACCAGATTGCTCCTTTGATATGAAAATCAATGAAAGGATGAATCATCCCATTATATAGAATTGTAGCAGCATGGTTCGGTCGCTGTTCAGGAACCTCATCAGGGATTGGAATTTCGTTGAAATCAGACAGGGCTTCCTTGTCCATCCATGCCTCCGCCTTAGAGCCACCCCAGGAGGTGACGATCAGTCACCCACCACATCATCCACGGGTACTGCACTGGGATTTTTCTCTATCTGGAAAACCCGCAACCGGTCGTTCCTGGAATTGAGAATGGCTTCATTGCTTCCGGTTATGGGCTGGTTGCCATATCCTTTTACTGGCATTTCCATATTGGATTGGCTCGAACATAACCAGACTTCACCGGTCAGCACATCGTTCAAAACGATCTCTTCACTTCCCTTTATTGTGATTGAGTAAGGTCCACCTGCCGCGGGAGTTGAAATTTTCGTTTTCCACCGGCCATCTCTGTCGGATTTTGTTTCGGCCTCGTCTCTCCATGAGGCCGAGATTTTTACATTCGACCCGGGATTGTCTTTCCCCCAGATGAAACCCTCTTCATTTTATTGTAAAACCATGTTGTCAGAGAAAAAGGAAGGCATCCATGTCTGTGAATATCCTGTCAGCGAAGCGACGAATAACATGGAGATAATTGTAGTCCAGTTTTTTTTCATTTGTTTCAGATTTTGAAATATAATTATATATATGGTAACATTATTTAATCTTTAACCATGTCCGATGATTTAATAATAGATTAAAATATCATGATTCGGACCGTGAATACCTCATAAATTTTAACTTTGAAGAATAGGTCCTTGTTCAACCCAATAAACCATCATGAAAAAATATGTTGTCATTACATTTTTGCTGAACCTTTTCGTTGGGAGTTTTTTTCTAAATACCCTTGAAGCACAATCGGAAAAAAGCAAGAAAAACCAGAGCCAGTATGACATTGCGGCCTTCGTATGGCCCTCTTACCATCCCGATGACAGGGCCAAAATATTCTGGCCAGACGGAATTGGTGAGTGGCAAACAGTAATAATAAATGAGCCCAAGTTCGAAGGCCACGAACAACCCAGGTATCCCCTTTGGGGGTATATCAACGAGTCGGATCCTTATGTGGCGGAAATGGAGATCAACGCAGCGGCCGACCACGGGGTCAATGTATTCATTTTCGACTGGTACTGGTATGACGGGATGCCGTTTCTGGAAGGGCATCTGAATGATGGATATCTGAAAGCGAGGAACAACGACCGGGTGAAGTTTTACCTGATGTGGGCCAACCACAATGTCACGATGACCTGGGACAAACGCAATGCCGGCAAGCCGAATGATGCACTGGTCTGGAAAGGCGCGATAAACAGGGATGAATTCGAAATCGTTTGCCGCCGGGTAATAGATAAATACTTTTCCCATCCTTCCTATTACAGGATCGACGGCAAACCTAGCTTTATGATCTATGATCTTAATACGCTTATCCAGGGACTGGGAGGCATTAAAGAAACGCAGGAAGCACTGGAATGGTTCCGCAAGGAAACCGTCAAGGCAGGTTTCAAGGGACTCGATCTGCAGCTGACCCTGCGACGCAGCGGAAGGAATGTGACAGGCATTGATGGTGATAATCTGGGAAGTCAGCCCGAGGTCATCAAAGAATTGGGTTTTGATGGGATCACCCATTACCAGTTCGTTCATTTTACCAATATTGACAGGGATTACATGGAGATCATGGATGATGTTATTGCGGAATGGAATTCCCTGGAAGCGGATTATTCAATGCCCTATTATGCCCATGTCTCGGTCGGCTGGGATAATAATCCCCGTTTTCAAATGTTCCGGGGCGGGGTCGTAAAAAACAACAGCCCTGAAAACTTCGAAAAGGCACTTCGCCAGGCGAAAGCCTTTGCCGACGAGCGGCCCGGACAGGCACCCCTGATCACCATCAACAGCTGGAACGAATGGACCGAAACCAGCTACCTGATGCCATGTACAATGTATGGTTATGGATACCTGGAGGCGGTTAAAAAAGTATTTCTGGATGACTGATCAATTCAAATCGATATTAAAACCCTATATTCACTTGATAATGGGACCCATTTCACTTGCTGCAGGTATTCAGCTTTCTGCCAGCATTCCTAATGTCCTTTGCCAGGAACAGGTTAGCTTGGGCGAGGGATATCTGATAAAATCTTGAGCCAATGGCATATATAGCAATTTTAGATACAGGATACAGATCATATGATTATGAACAAGAGCTGTTTGCAAGGCATGGTTACGAATTGCGCTTGTATCAGGGGGAGCGATTGGATATCCGCGCAAAGATTGATTTTGCAAGGGAGGCGGAAGGCATCCTGGTCAGGGATACACCCCTTGGCGAGGACCTTTTCCGGCAGGCACGGAACCTTAAAGTCATGGTAAGGTATGGAACAGGGTATGATAATATTGATCTCGGAGCAGCTACATCGCATGGTGTAAAGGTGGCCAATGTCCAGGGCTATGCCAACCACTGCGTATCGGACCATGCACTGGCACTGATGTATGCTTGCGCCCGTGGGTTATCAATTGGCGAAAAGAATGTCCTGACCTTCTTTGGAAAACCTCCCTTTGCCGAAGTGTTTGAATTGCATAATAAAACGCTGGGCATCATCGGTCTGGGAAGGATAGGGGGAACCCTTAGCGATAAAGCCAGGCATTTATTCCAAAAAGTACTGGCAGTGGATCCTTATATATCAGATGAGAAATTCATCCAGCATGGAGCAGAGAAGACGGATCTGGAAACCCTTTTGCAGGAAAGCCATGTGATCAGCATGCATTGCAACCTGACCGAAGAAACCAGGCACCTGGTCGACAGGGAGGCATTCCGTAAAATGAACCAATGCCCTGTGGTAATTAATACTTCCCGGGGACCGGTCATCGACGAAACAGCCCTGCTGAATGCCATGGAAGAAAAACATATCCACAGTGCGGGAATTGATGTCTATGAAAATGAACCTGCAGACGAGAGGCAGAATATGCTGATCGCCCATCCAAGGATCATAACCACCGGCCACTATGCCTGGTATTCTGATACCTCTTCAGAAACGCTTCAGAAAAAGGCGGCTGATAATATAGTGGCGCTGCTAAAAGGAGAGATGATTGAGGACTGCTTAAATCCGTAATTCTTCTATTTCAATGTTGTCCAGCTGCTTCAGATCCTGCTCGGAAAGTGAGATATAGGAGGCCTGGAGGTTTTCTTCAAGCTGGGAGACCGTGCTGCCACTGATCAGGGGGATTACAGGCGGATCACCCAACATCATCCAGGCCAATACAAGCTGGTTCTGGCTATACTCGATTTTCCTGCTGAGTGTTTCAAGTGCTGCCAGCCGCTTTTCCGAGATCAATGATCGATATTGCGAAGGAATGGGCCGGTCATCCCTGGTATAGGCACCTCCCAGCAGGGGGGAATAGGCAATGAGGGTCAGCTGATGGGTTTTACAATAATCCACCATCTCAGGCGTGAGAACGATCTGATTGTTAAAATCCGCCCGTATGGTAGACTCCAGGTATGTATGCCTTTGTTGCAGGCAAGAATACCCTACCCAACCCTGGAGTCCCGCTACAGCATTGGCCTTCTCCAAACGCCAGGCCGGGTAATTGCTGGCGCCCGCATGCCTGATCTTACCGGCTTTTTGCAATTGAAAAAAAGCCTCCATTGTTTCTTCGGCAGAGGTATTTTCATCATAGGCATGGGCATAATACAGATCAATGGTTTCCAGTCCCAGCCTTCTGAGGCTAAGCTCGCACTCGGAAATGATAATTTCCTTTTTCAGCGAGCCGGGGATCTCCCCATATGGAAATCCGACCTTAGAAGCTATGACCAGGTCTGGCTTACCGGTTTTCTGTTTTAACCATTTTCCGATGACTGTTTCACTTTCCCCTCCTAAGCAACCCTGGACCCAGCTGGCGTATTTGTTGGCTGTATCAATATGATTACCGCCATGGTCAACATATAAATCCATTTGCCGGAAAGATGTTTTCTCATCCACCTTCGAGCCAAAATACATGGCCCCCAAACCACAGACAGATATGGTCGATCCTGTTTTTCCCAAGGGTACTTTCTTCATTTTTTTAAATTTCTTTGACTGATATAGGTTTTATATTTGGGACAATCAGGTGGATGATAAGCAGGGCGATCAGGTAACCGCAGCTTGCTACCATGAAAGGAATGGCATAGCCTTCTGTTCCGATATGCTGGAGAATCTTACCCACACCAAATGCCACGATGGCGCCTCCTACCGCTCCGGCAAAACCACCGAAGCCGGCCACTGATGCAGTTGCATTTTTGGGAAAGATGTCAGACATCAAACTAAATATATTGGCAGACCAGCCGCAATGACCACCTGCAGCAAGGGCAATCAGGGAGACAGCCAGCCAGAGG
>DAOWJB010000324.1 GCA_030640625.1 Bacteroides sp. | reverse complement strand
CCTTTTCATGAGTACTCCCCTGTAAGATAAAATGGCTCTTACAGTTTCTGTAGGTTGCGCCCCTTTCAACAGCCAGTCCAGTGCTTTGTCGAAATCCAGCTCAATGGTGGCCGGATTTGTATTGGGATTATAGACTCCCAACTTTTCAATGAACTTGCCATCCCGTGGCGCCCTACCGTCTGCAGCTACAATGTGATAGAATGCAAACTTCTTCCTACCGTGTCTTGCTAATCTTAATTTAACTGGCATAATCTTAAATGATTAAAATGCTCCTACTAATTTGGAGGTGCAAAGATAAATAATAAATCTATTCGGAAAAGAGAATTTAATTAATTTTTGGTCTGTGGCCAAGAACCGGCCTAACGCAGTGAATAAGGCAATGGCAGGGAAACTTTTAAAATAATTATTAACACCTTGATGTCTGAAATTTCAAATTCGTAACTTTGACAGGCAGGCAGGCTATATTACTTGCTTTTTTCAACCTACACATAATCAAAGAATTAGACAATGGGTTTCACACATCTTCATGTTCATACACAATATTCCATCCTTGATGGTGCTTCCAGTATATCCGCCCTTATGAAGAAAGCCAAGGAAGATGAAATGAAGGCCATTGCCATCACGGATCACGGGAACCTTTTTGGTGCCAAGGAATTCAGCAATGAAGCTAAGAGCCATGGATTAAAACCCATTATAGGCTGTGAGGTTTATGTGGCGCGCAGAAGCCGTTTTAATAACACGACCAAGGAGGACAGGGGTGGTTATCACCTGATCCTTCTGGCAAAGAACCGTACAGGATACAATAATCTTATGAAGCTGGTATCCACCGGATGGATTGAGGGTCATTATTACAAACCCAGAATTGATAAGGAGATCCTGATGGAATTCCGGGAGGGACTGATTGCTTCAACTGCCTGTCTGGGGGGAGATCTTCCTTCACAGATTTTAAATGATAGTGCATCCGGACTCGAAGCATCCCTTAAATATTACCTGGAAACATTTGGCAATGACTTCTACCTGGAATTGCAGCGTCATCCAACAGGCGACCCGCATTTCGATGAGGACACACTGGCAAAACAGCAGAAAGTCAACTCCAGGTTGGTGGAGTTAGCACTCGAAAAGGGAATAAAACTCATTGCCACCAATGATGTGCATTTTGTAAACCAGGAAGATGCTGAAGCTCATGATCGCCTGATCTGCCTGAATACCGGTAAAGATCTTGACGACCCAACGCGGCTGAGATATACCAAGCAGGAATGGTTCAAGACCCGGGAGGAAATGGCAGATCTTTATGCAGATATTCCCCAGGCTTTAGACAACACCCAGGAGATCGTCGATAAGATTGAATCCTATGATCTGAACCATGATCCGGTCATGCCAGACTTCCCGATCCCCGACGAATATGAGGATGCCGATGATTACCTGTATCATCTTACCATGGAAGGCGCCAGGGAGAGATATGGTGAGATCACTGCCGAACTGCAGACTCGCATTGATTATGAATTAGGGGTTATAAAAAAGATGGGATTCCCGGGGTATTTCCTGATCGTCCAGGATTTCCTGAAGGCAGCACGGAATATGGATGTGAGTGTTGGTCCCGGTCGTGGTAGTGCTGCAGGATCTGTGGTTGCTTACTGCAACAGGATCACAGACATCGATCCCATCAAATATGATCTCCTGTTCGAACGTTTTCTGAACCCTGACAGGATCTCTATGCCGGATATTGATATCGATTTTGATGAAGATGGCCGTGATGATGTTCTTAAATATGTGGTTGACAAGTATGGTAAAGATAAGGTAGCCCACATCATTACCTTTGGAACCATGGCAGCGAAGATGGCTATCCGGGATGTTGCAAGGATCGAGAAATTGCCCCTCCCGGAAGCTGACAAGCTGGCCAAGTTGGTGCCTGAAAGGCCTGGCACAACACTGAAGAAAGCCTATGCAGAGGTCAGTGAATTAAGAGATGTGAAGTCAAAAGGTACAGAACTTGCCCAACGGACCCTGAAATATGCCGAAACCCTGGAAGGATCTGTAAGACATACGGGCTTGCATGCCTGTGGAATCATTATCGGTAAGGATAATCTCATGAATCACCTGCCGATCTGCAAATCCAAGGATACGGATCTCTGGGTAACGCAGTTTGATGGTAATCATGTTGAGTCGGTCGGAATGCTGAAAATGGATTTTCTTGGACTCAAAACATTATCCATCATCAAGGATGCCGTGGAAATGATAAGCGAATCCAAAGGCATAATCATTGACATTGACACACTCCCTCTCGACGACCAGAAAACTTTTGAATTATACAGCAGGGGTGAGACAACTGGCCTTTTCCAGTTTGAATCTGACGGGATGAAAAGATACCTCCGTGAATTGAAACCCAACCGCTTCGAAGACCTGATCGCAATGAATGCGCTATACCGTCCGGGCCCCATGGAGCATATCCCCCGATTCATCAATCGGAAACACGGCAAGGAGAAGATCAAATACGATCTGCCCCAGATGGAAAAATACCTGAAAGACACTTACGGAATAACTGTCTACCAGGAACAGGTGATGCTTCTATCACAAGAGATGGCCGGGTTCAGCGGGGGACAGGCAGACAGTCTGAGGAAGGCAATGGGTAAAAAGAAGCGGAAGATGATGGACGAACTCAAGGAAAAGTTCCTCGAAGGCTGCGCTAAAAATGGTATCCAGCAAAGGGAAGCTGACAAGGTCTGGACAGACTGGGAGGCTTTTGCCCAGTATGCTTTTAACAAATCCCACTCCACATGTTATGCCCAGGTCTCTTACCAGACAGCCTGGCTGAAGGCTCATTATCCGGCAGAATTCATGGCTGCTGTCTTGAGCCGGAACATTAACGATATTAAAAAGATCACCCAGTTCATGAATGAATGCCGTCGCATGGGATTGTCAGTACTTGGACCGGATGTCAATGAAAGCCGGATCAAGTTTGCCGTTAATACGGAAGGCAATATCCGATTCGGACTAGGTGCCATTAAGGGACTTGGAGAATCTGCAGCTTCCAGGATCATACATGAAATGAACAAGAACGGAGCCTATACAGACATTTATTCCCTGGTCGAGCGGGTGGACCTGCAGGCGATGAACAAAAAAAGCCTGGAAGCGCTTGCCGGTTCAGGGGCCCTCGACAGCCTGGGAGAAATTAAGCGGGGACAATATTTTGGACTCGATGCAAAGGGAATTAGCTTCATTGAGCGATTGATCCGCTTTGGGCATAAAATACAAAGTGAAAAAATGACCTCTCAGCAATCCCTGTTTGGAGATGCAAGTAACCTGGAAATCAGTAAGCCGAAGATTACCACTGAAGAGGTATGGCCCAAACTGGTCAGACTGGATAAGGAAAAAGAATTGATAGGCATATATCTGTCAGCCCATCCGCTTGACAGCTATAAACTCGAGATTGAGCATTTCTGTACCCACAGCCTGGCAAACCTGGATAACCTCAGCACTTTGAATGGACAGGAGGTGATGGTTGCGGGACTGGTGAGATCTCACAAGCAGGCCTATACAAAAAACAATAAACCCTTTGGAGCCATTATGCTGGAGGATTATACGGATTCTTTCAGACTGATGTTGTTTAATAAGGATTATATCAAGTTTCAGAACTATTTCACCCCCGGTTATGCCCTGCTAATACGTGGACAGGTACAACCTCGCCCCTTCAACAATGGTACTGTCGATTATGAACTAAAAGTAAAAGAGATAAAGATGCTGGCTGATGTAAGAGAAGAAATGATCAGCAGCCTCCTGGTTACGGTCCCACTTAACAGACTCAGCGAAAGCATGATCAACGAAATTGACAAATATGCTGACCAGAAAAAGGGATCAGCCCGGTTAAGGTTCATGGTGCATGACAGGGAGGATAATATATATATTGAAATGTTCTCGAGGACAAAAAGAATTCATATTGATGATGATCTCATCCAGTACCTTCAGGAACAACCAGAGATAGATTTTAAACTTAATTAACAAATGGTTTAGTGAATATGCCTTACTTTTGGCAGATAATTTTAAAACAATTAACACTATCATTCATATTAACACTTAGAAAATGGCAATAGAATTGACAGATCAGAATTTCGATGAAGTTGTTCTTCAGTCAGACAAACCGGTTATTGTAGACTTTTGGGCTGAATGGTGTGGACCCTGCCGCATGGTTGGTCCCATTGTAGAAGAGATCGGAAATGATTATGCTGAGCAGGCAGTTGTTGGTAAGCTTGATGTAGACAGCAATCCCAATGTTACGAGGAAATATGGCATACGTAATATCCCCACAGTTCTTTTCTTTAAAAATGGAGAAGTAGCGGACAAGCAGATTGGAGCTGTCCCCAAAAGCAATCTGGTCAACAAGCTCGAGTCTTTATTCTGATATTCAATGATTCACTTCCGGGTTTCCGTTTTTTGTGCATCCAGCACTAAAGTAGATAAAATCTATTTTGAGGCTGCCCGTAAACTCGGACTGGTCCTTGCTGAGCATGATATTGCTGCCAATTACGGTGGTGGTGAAGTCGGCCTCATGGGAACGCTGGCTGACACGATGATGAAAGCCGGCGGATCCATACGGGGGATCATCCCGCAATTCATGGTGGACCAGGGCTGGAGCCATCCGGATGTGAAGGATATGCTGATCGTAAAGGATATGCATGAGCGTAAGAAAAGACTCACAGAAAACATCGACGCATTCATAACCTTACCGGGTGGTGTAGGTACCCTGGAAGAGCTGCTGGAAATGATGACTCATAAACAATTGGGGCAGGTCCTTGTACCCATCATCATCATCAATACCAATCATTTCTTCGATCCATTCCTTGAGATGCTGGAAAAGATGGTTGCAGAACAGTTTATGAGGGATATTCACCAGGATATCTGGCAAGTTATCGAAGATCCCGAAGATGTGCTTACAGCTATCCGGCATTCACCAGCCTGGGACGGGACTGCCATTAAATACGCTCCTGCCTAGGATCAATTAAAATCTCCTCCCGATGACCAGGATATCGTCTACCTGTTGTAATTTTCCGCGCCAGGTTTCAATGGTTTCATCCAGGATACGATGTTGCGCCTCCATTGATTTCGAGTGGATCTTTTTAAGCAACTCCTTCATGGGTCCCGGCTTGAATTTCTTTCCTCTGGGTCCGCCAAACTGGTCCACATAGCCATCAGAGAACATGTAGATCACATCATTTTCCCGGACAGAGATCTCATGATTGGTAAACTCTTTATCCGATATCATTTCAGACCTGCCGATTGCATAACGGCTTCCTTTAATTTCCTGCAGTTCTCCATCACGAATCAGGTAAACAGGATTGAGCGCACCAGCAAACTCAACGAGTCTCCTGTCCTTCTGGTAGCTGATCAGGGTCATATCCATTCCGTCGAGTATCTTGACTGTTTCTTCCTGCTGGTGCAATGTTTTGGTAACTTCCTGATCGAGCCTTTCCAGAATCTCCGCAGGCCTGGTAATGCTGTATTCCTTAACGATCTTATTTAGCATATTATGCCCGATAATGGACATGAAAGCTCCCGGAACACCATGACCCGTGCAATCGACAGCAGCAAGGAATTCTTTATCATCCTTCTCGAGCAGCCAGTAAAAATCACCACTAACAATATCCTTAGGCTTAAAAAGAATAAATGTATTTTCAAAGGGTATCTCGGGAGGTAATATGGCAAACTGTATTCGTTTGGCATATTGAATGGAGTCAGTAATATCCTTGTTCTTCTGGGCAAGTTCTTCTTTCTGGGATACTACAAGAGCAGTTCGCTGCCTGACTTTTTCCTCCAGCATCCGGTTTTCCCGGCGCAATTGGCGCTCACGGATCTTAATATACAGGAAAATCGCAAGTGCCCCTGTCAGGATACAGATCATTATAAACCACCAGGTAGCGTAAAATGCTGCCCGGATTTGAAAAGCATAACTTACCGGATGCTCATTCCAGACCCCCTGACTATTGCTGGCCCTGACCTGGAAAAGATACCTTCCCGGTCGCAGTGCCGGATAGGTTGCCGTTGTCTGACTTGTAGCTGGCAGCCAGTCCTTATCAGCTCCTTCCAGTTTGTACTGATAACTGACAGCATCGGGATTGCTCAGGCAAATACTGTAATAATCGAATATTATTGAATTCTCGGTATACCTGAGTTTCAGGCCATCACCCATTTCCCGTTCTTCCATGTTAACCCTCAAACGTGTTATATGTGTCAGAGGATCTAAGGAAGTCCCTCGCTCTTTCTCCGGATCATACATCATAACACCACCTACCGTACCAAACCAGAGGTTTCCGTTTGCATCCCGAAATGAGGCATTATTTTTGGTTTCGATACCGATAAAGCCATTCTTCTCCATGTAGGTATAGATCTTATCCTCAGCGCACACATATTTATTCAGACCCTGGTTGGTCCCGATATAAACATTACCCTGCTCATCCACATTGACCAGCGTGATCAGGTTTGCCAGGAGGCCATTCTGCCTGGAAAGTTGTTTTACCACTTTCCCTCCTTCGAGGGCAAATATCCCCTGTCCTTCAGTGCCGATCCATATTCTGCCATCACTGGTTTCTGCAAAACAGTTGGGCGTGAAATTGGTTTCCAGGACCAGCTGGCTGGCTGAATCTCCCTTTATGGTGGTGATCCCTTTCCCTTTGGAACCAACCCATAACACTCCCTTTGAATCAGCGAACAGGGCAGAAATATCGGTCCCGGCCAGTCCATGTACCTGTGTCAGGAAATGTACCTCACCCAGGCTTATATTATAGTAAATCAATCCATCGGTTGTCCCTACCCAGAGATTATTCGCCCGGTCAATTTCCATGGCAGTGACAATAAGTTGTTGGTTATAGGCATTTATCAGGAAGGAATAATTGAATTTGTCCCGGACCGGATCATACGAAAATGTTCCGTTTCCATAAGTACCTATCCAGATATGTCCCTGCTGGTCTTCTTTCAAATACCGGATCTGGTTCCCAATTGAATAATCAGCCGAGGTTAAATGTCTGTAAGATCCGTCTCCTGACTTCAGGGCATTATAAATACTGATCCCCTCGTTTGTTCCGAACCAGTATTTGCCTGTCCTGTCCTGAAGAACGGCCCATACCTGGTTGTTGACCAGGCCATTCCCTTCCGTAAATGCCACAAACTGCTCGCCCTTAAAAATGCAAAGACCGTATTCATTGGTACCCACCAGCATATTGCCCTCCACATCCTCCAGTATGCACCAGATTTTATCGTCCTGCAAACCATTTTGAGTATTGAATATCTTTGGTACACCATCGTGAATCCTGGTCAATCCTCCACCCCAGGTGCCGACCCAGATGTTTCCTGCAGAATCTTCAGCAAGGGTACTTACAAAATTATGGGCCAGGCCATTCCTGGTATTATAAAACTGCAATTCTCCCTTCTCCTGTTCATATTTATATAAGCCGTCATTATAGGTGCCAAACCAGAAATCACCACGGGCATCTTCAAGAAAAGAGGTGATCTGAAAATAACCCATCCCTTCATAAAAAACTTTTTCAAATTCAGCTGAACCTGGCTTTCTCTTCTGTACCCCGATATCTGTTACGAAGTACATAGTACTGTCATTTCCTGTATAAAGATCAAACACCCTGTCACTTAATTTGTCTCCCTGGAATTGTTCAATGATGAATGTCTCAGGTGTTTCGGCAGGATTCCGGATATGCAGGGCACCATCACTTGCCGTGCTGATCCAAATGCTTCCCCTGGTGTCCTGGTTAATGGAAGTGATATCACTTTTAATTTCAATATCAGGCATAATCAGCCTCTGGAATGCTCTTCCGTTAAAAAGGGAAATCCCCCCTCCGGTATGCCCCATCCAAAGTATACCCTCTGCATCTTCATAAAGTGATCTCACACCATTTAATGCCAGGCTGTCTTCAGAAGTAAAATTTTCAAAAAATACCCCATTGAACCGGGATACCCCACCTTCGGTGCCCAACCACAGATAATCATTCCGGTCCTGGATAATGGCAAATACTTTCGACTGCGCCAATCCATCAGAAACACTGTAATTATCGAAGTAATAAATTTGTGAGCGGGCAATACCTGCCAGCAGTAAAGAAACTCCAATGAAGCAGAACTTCAGGAGTTCAATTCTATCTCGTTTTCTCATCCTGGAGAGGATTGCTAATAATCCTTGGAAATGAAAAAGAAGGTACCGTCCTCATCCTCCAGTCCGTCTATTTTCCCAAATTTAGGTTCTTGCTGGTTGTTTTGCACAACGGCGATGGTCACCTTATTAACAATGTTTTCGATAGGAAGGCATGCATTCGGATTATTTGCCAGAGAATTGGCGAAGGTCCGGGTAAACTGCGAATTGTCCACGGCCAGTTCATAGCCGGCTGAGGAAAATACCTGTGATGATTTGAATTTTGTAGCTTGCCAGTCATCACAGCTTCTTTCATCCGGAATTGACCTCATGGCCTGGTAGAAACTTGGTCCGGATTCACAGGCATCCGTAATAACCAGAGTATGGGTGACATAATTTGAATAGGACTGTAATGAAGCCTTTAATGCATTAATATTGAAATAGGTAAATTCATCATCCCGCTGTGCATTAGAAGGGATCCAGTATCCCGATTCATTAATGAACTTCCCATGACCGGCATACCAGATCAGGATGGAATTCACCCTGTTGCTTCTGACCAGGTCACGTAATTCAATTGAGAAAAACCTTTCCATGTCACTTTTGGTCATGTTCTTCTTGTGGATCACATTATGGATCTGGTATTTAGCCAGAGCAGCACGCATCAGGGTGACATCTTTGGACGGACCCTCCAGGCTGGCAAAAGTTTTATAATTGGAGTTTTCAATAAATACGGCCCATGTTTTGCCCATGGGGTTATTCTCAGAAATCAGCGCTGCATCCCGGTTCAGCTGAAATTCCTGTTCAATCCTGTTACCATAAATATCCTCTGCTGTAACAATGATCCTATTCTGGTTTAAAATGTTCAAGTTTGCTGAAAACCTTGGATTCAGTTCATCGGGGTAATAACTGGCCAGCACATCATTGATCATGATAGTCTGGATCAGGCTTTCGTCCATGATCTTCCCTTCTATATAGATTGCCGGATCGGTTGAATCCAGGTATATTAGACCATTATCAGAAGCATACGGGGCAATAATGGTAATATAAGGGGCATTAACTTCAGTCAGGTTAATTGTATAGCGTATGCTGGAAACGTTATCGTAAACATCCGTTATCTCGACCATAATATCCTCTTTGTATTCAATATCCATGGCAGCCAGGAACTCCCAGCCCTCCTCTTTTTGTACAACGGGGTAGGCCAGACCGTCTATTTTTAGGGATTTGATATCACTTTCGTCGATGATACGTCCCTGCAAACTTACGATCTTTGAGTCTGTCGGGTATTGTAGCAACTGTTTGTCGCGTGGCTTTGGATCCAGGATTACCAGATCGGGTTTATTTCCCTCCCTGTACAATTCAAACAATCTTACATTGGCCTCCTTCAGGAGCTTATGCGCCTGTCCGTCAAATTCCGACAGGCTGACCAGTTTCTCATAGTCTTTAATGGCATCCCTGTAATTGCCAACCTGTTCATAAGACCAGGCACGCTTATACAAAGCATCTGCATTATCAGGCTGAAGCATTAAAACTTTTGTAAAATCATTTACTGCATTAGAATGTTGTGTAAAATCCTGGTAGAATACACCCCTTAAATAATACATTCCCGTATCCTCAGGATTCAGCAAAATGGCTTTTGAAACATCATCAATGGCATTCGGATAATCAAGTTTTTTTACATATATCTTGCTTCGGATCACATAGGCTTCCTGATTCTCATTATCCAGTTGAATGGCCAGGTTGGCATGCTGCAGGGCAAAATCCGTTTTTCCAAGCCTGAGCCTGATATCCGCCAACGCCAGTAAAGATGGTACATGCCGATCATCCTCTGCAACTGCATTCACAAAATCAGCTTCTGCTGATTCAATGTTGCCCAATTTTTCATTCACGGTTCCATGAAGGAAGAAATTATACATGGTTTCCTTAAGGGTCAGTGCATTATCACATACCACCAATGCTTCATCATACCTTTCCTGCGCAATCAGTACGTTTGCCTTTACCTGGTATGGTTCAAGAAAATTTCGTTTCAGAGAAATGGCCTTATCCAGTCTTTCGATTGACATGTCATAATCTTGCAGCTGGTAGTAAAGCCTTCCGGCTTCGTAAAACACCTCGGGTTTTTTCTCCAGGAATGTTGCTGCCCTGTCATAATCTTCGGCGGCTTCCCTGAACATCTCCAGTTTTTCATAAGCATCTGCCCTGGCCAGGTATGCCTTGTCGTAGTCGGGTTGCAAATCAATCGCTTTTGTCAACTGTTCAATTGCATCCTTGTAATTCCCTGCAAGAATAAAATCTTCTCCTGCTTTAAAGAATCTTTTCGGGTTTTGAGCCTGGCCAGTCAGGCTGGTAAGAAGAATAGCGGCGAATATAAAAATACCGAGGTTTTTCATTTATGTTCTAATATAATATCTGACAGATAATCAGGCGGATCTATACAAAGATATGGATTTCATTGAAATACCCTAAAAATCATGCCAAACTACTCTGCACGAGAATATAATTATTTATTTCTGAGTATCCTGAGGACGCTGGCAGATAACCGGTGTTCCTCTGATGCTTCAGCAGGCAACCTGGGCGCTTTAATACCGCTCTTAAATATCTGGTCCCCGACAAACACTCTTGCCTCATCCCAGAGATTGCTTTTGACAAAACCCTCCAGGGTCTCACTCCCCCCTTCAACGATCAGCGATTGAATTTCATTTTCGTACAGGAATTTCAATATGCCATCCACCATATCATTGTCCCCGGATATCCTCACCTGCCTGATATTCTCAGCAAGTTCACGTATCTTATCTGTGAAGACGACCGTTCCTGTTTTGCCATTAAACAGTTTCAGGTTCTCAGGCAGGAGACCCTTGCGGTCAATCACCAGCCGGAGAGGATGCCTGCCGGTCCAGTCCCGCACCGTCAATTCCGGGTCATCAACCAGGGCGGTACGTGTACCAACCAATATGGCCTGTTCTTCACTTCTCCATTTATGTACGAGCTGTCTTTCCATATCTCCTGTGATCCAGTTTATCCCGACCTCTGTTTCCGGTCTCCTTTCCCGATCAATAAATCCATCTTTTGTCTGGGCCCACTTCAGGATGATATATGGACGCTTGTTTTCATGATATATGAAAAATCTCCGGTTCAGCTCCAGGCATTCCTTTTCCCGGATCCCTATGGTGACATCAAGCCCTTTTTCACGCAGCTGCGAGATGCCGCTTCCGGAAACTGCCTTATTCGGATCTGTTGTCCCGATAACAACCCTGGGTATACCCTTGTCCAGAATCAACCTGGAACAGGGAGGTGTTTTGCCATGATGTGAGCAAGGTTCAAGATTCACATACAGGGTGGATGAGGTCAGCAGTTCCGGAGTCCTTACTGATTGAATGGCATTTACCTCTGCATGGGGCCCGCCATACTCACGATGGTAACCCTCAGCAATGATCTTTCCGCCAGCCACCAGCACACAACCTACCATTGGGTTCGGGGCCGTACTGCCGAGTCCCTTGCCTGCCAATTCCAGGCAGCGATCCATAAAACCCATGTCAGTCTTTTCATCTTTCATGATCGCCGGATTTTTTAACTTTACCATATGGCCGATGCATCTCGCACCATACAGACCATACGCGAAAATATTAAAAAAGAGCTCAAGGGACATTATCCTGAGAGGGAAATCAATGCCATGATTGATTTTCTTTTCGGGATCAGGCTGCACCTCAAAAGACATGAGGCCGGATTAAAAAGGAACGAGATCCCTGCACCACTGGATCAGCAATGGTTTGACAGGGTTATTAAAAGCCTTAAAGCCGGCTGCCCCGTTCAATATATCGCTGGAGAGACAGAATTTTTCGGACTGACACTGAAGATCACACCGGCCGTTCTGATCCCCAGGCAGGAAACCGAAGAACTCGTCCGGTGGGTAATTGATACTATCCCTCATCCCCAACCTGTGATCCTTGATATTGGTACAGGCTCCGGCTGTATTGCCCTGGCCATCAAAAAAAATATCCCGGGATCACAAGTTTTTGCAACGGATATGGATACAGCTGCATTGAAACTCGCCTCACAAAATGCAACTAATCTTGCAATCGATATACAGTTTCTGCAGCATGACATCCTGATGGAAAGTCCACCAAAAAATCTCCCCCGTCTCGATATCATAGTCAGCAATCCACCGTATATCCCTGAGGGCGAAAAGGAGAGCATGGCTACTCACGTTACAGCTTTTGAACCCTCGGCTGCCTTGTTTGTTCCTGATGATAATCCCTTGCTCTTTTACGCATCCATTGCCAACTTCAGTCGTCAGAAATTAAAGGAAGGTGGACGAATATTTTTGGAGGTCCACGAAAAATACGGTAAGAAAGTCCGGGATCTGCTGCGGGCACAGGATTTTTCAAAGGTAGAATTACGCAGGGATATTAACGCGAAGGAGAGGATGGTTAAAGCCACACATTCATGAATTACCAGGAAGCACTTAAATATACAATGGATCTCTGCAGCCGGCACGAGAAATGCTGCAGTGAGATACGGGAAAAATTGGAAAAGTATAAGCTTCCCCGGGAACAGACAGAAAAAGTGCTGATCACACTGAAAAAAGAAGGATTTATTGATGAATCAAGATATGCCGGGATGTTCGCCCGTGATAAACTGCGTTTGAACAGATGGGGGAAAATAAAGATCCGGTATATGCTTTCGGGAAAGAGGATCCCGGAAGAGATTATTACAGATGCCATTAATGGCATCGACGATGCCAGTTACCGGGAGATCCTAAAGGAGGAATTATTAAAGAAAAGACAGCGGGCAGGGGGGGGCAATTCCTTTGAGAGGCGAAGTAAACTGGCCCGGTTCGCGCAGCAGCGTGGATTTGAATCCGGACTGATCTTTCAGGTACTGGATGAAATAGAGAAGGAATGATAAATTGTTCCGGGTTTTTGTATTTTTGCAATCCTACAATACAAACAATACCACAATATGATCACCACAGAGCAGATGAAGGAGCTGGTGAAGCGCGAGCAGGCGCTGAGGAGGCATCTTTGACATTGACCGGAAACTTGAGCAGATCAAAGAAGCAGAGGAGATAACCCAGGAAGCCGATTTCTGGAACGATTCACAGGAAGCTGAAAAAAAACTGAAAGAAATTTCCAGGTTGAAATCATGGACCACCGCCTATGATGAAGTCAGATCAAGCGTGGAGGACCTGTCTGTCCTCTTTGATTTTCTTAACGAGGGAGAAGCGGAGGAATCGGAAGTAGACCAGCAATACAGGACTGCCCTCTCCCTGACTGAAAACCTGGAATCGCGTAATATGCTTCAAAATGAGGAGGATGCCCTGGGCGCCCTTTTGAAGATAAATCCAGGTGCCGGGGGTACAGAAAGCCAGGATTGGGCCGAGATGTTAATGCGAATGTATATTCGTTATGGGGAAAGGAATCAATACAAGGTCAGGGAGGTGTATTACCTGCCGGGTGAGGAGGCAGGCATAAAATCCGTAACACTGGAATTTACAGGAGAATATGCTTACGGTTACCTGAAAAGTGAAAACGGTGTACACCGGCTGGTCAGGTTGTCCCCTTTTGATTCAAACAACCGGAGGCATACCTCATTTGCATCGGTTTTCGTTTCTCCCGTAGTCGATGAGACCATATATATTACCATAAATCCTGGCGATATCACCTGGGAGACCTACCGCTCGAGTGGCGCAGGCGGACAAAATGTAAACAAAGTGGAGACCGCGGTCAGGTTAAGACATCAGCCAACGGGACTGGTCATCGAGAATCAGGAAACCAGGTCCCAGTTAAAAAACAAGGAGAATGCCCTGCGCATTTTAAAGTCCCATTTATACGAACTGGAGCTGAGGGACCGGAAAGAAAAGCAGGCTGTTATTGAGGGACAGAAGAAAAAGATCGAATGGGGCTCACAGATCAGGAGCTACGTGCTGCATCCCTACAAGATGATCAAAGACGTTCGGACCAATTTTGAAACCGGGAATGTCAATGATGTGCTGGATGGGAACCTGAATGAATTTATTAAAGAATACCTAATGCAATTTGGAGGAGATTAAACATGACCAGGATCTATCACAATCCGCGGTGCCGGAAAAGCCGGGCCGGACTCGAATACCTGCAGCAGAAAGAAGGCGAATTTGAGACAATCGATTACATCAAACAAGGGATCTCGCAGGAGGAAATCAGGGATATCCTCACTAAAATGAACATCTCCCCAAGCAACCTTATCAGGACCCAGGAAGACTATTATAAAAAGGAGCTAAAGGGGAAGGATTTCCCCGGTGATGAATGGATCAGGATCCTGGCGGAAAATCCCAGGCTGATCCAGCGTCCGATCATTGTTACAGAACATAAAGCAGTGCTCGGACAACCACCGGAGAATATAGATAATTTATTGTAAATTTAAATTCACCATGAAACAGACAAGTTTGCCCTTCATTCGCACTTTGCTGGCAATTTGCATGGTCAGCATTATCGTGTTCTCCTGCAAAAAAGATGAGCCTTTTTACCAGGTTGACGCATTTGAGACCGAACTTCACAGAAATGTGAATAAGTACCGGCAATCCCAGGGACTCAGCGACCTGGTATTTTTTCATGACCTTTTTATTGAGGCAAGGCAACAGAGTACCGACTGGAAGAATTCAGGGAATCCCCAACAGGGTCTGGATGCGCGGATGGATAAAATCATCGAACACTGGAAACCGGTTAATTTAGATGTGCTCCTTTCGACAATAAACAGCAAGGATACAGCGGCAGCGAGGATTGTGGTGGAGGGCTGGATCCAGGACAGTACATTCCGAAGTGTCATTACGGATAACCATATTCAATCCGGACCGGGCATCGCTGAAGGAGACAACGGAGAAGTTTTTATTACCCATTTTTTCATGAAAATTCACGATTAACAATTAACAACAAACAAACTAAAAACCACTATGGACATCAGGATTGAAAAAGATTCCATGGGACCCATCGAGGTTCCGGCTGACAAGTACTGGGGCGCTCAAACACAGAGATCCCTGAACAATTTTAAGATCGGCAACAGGAAAATGCCACAGGAAATTATCGTGGGTTTTGCCTACCTGAAAAAAGCAGCCGCTCTCACCAACCTGGATCTGGGTGTTCTCCCTGAAGAAAAAGCAAACCTGATTGGACAGGTCTGTGATGAGATCATTGAAGGGAAACTTAACGATCAGTTCCCCCTGGTGATCTTCCAGACTGGATCAGGAACCCAGTCTAACATGAACATCAATGAGGTAATTGCCAACCGGGCCCATGTATTACAGGGAAACAAGCTTGGGGAAGGCACAAGATTTATTCATCCCAATGATGATGTCAATAAATCCCAATCCTCCAATGATACTTTTCCAACAGCCATGCATATTGCAGCTTATGCTTCATTGATGGAATATACCATCCCGGGCATCAGTGCTCTACGCAAGACGCTGGCAAAGAAATCGGAGGAGTTTACAAAGATCGTGAAGATCGGGAGGACCCACTGGATGGATGCCACCCCCCTGACCCTGGGTCAGGAGTTTTCAGGTTATGTTTCACAACTCGATCATGGCTTGCAGGCCATTAAAAATACACTTCCTCACCTGTCTGAAATTGCCCTGGGGGGTACCGCGGTGGGAACTGGGATCAATGCTCCCAGGGGCTATGCAGAACAGGTAGCCAAGAAAATTGCCAGCCTGACATATTTCCCATTCGTTACCGCCCCCAACAAATTTGAATCGCTGGCGGCTCATGATGCAATCGTCGAGGCATCTGGCGCATTAAAGCGACTTGCAGTGAGCCTGATGAAGATTGCCAACGATATCCGGGTATTATCTTCCGGTCCGCGCAGCGGCATCGGCGAGATCACCATACCGGCCAATGAACCCGGATCATCCATTATGCCGGGAAAAGTTAATCCTACTCAGGTGGAAGCATTAACCATGGTCTGTGCACAGGTGGTCGGTAATGATGCAACCATTACAGCCGGGGGAATGAATGGACACTTCGAGTTGAATGTCTTCAAACCCGTGATGATCGCTGCTTTCCTTGAGTCAGCCAGGTTGCTCGGTGATTCCTGCGTATCCTTCAATGATAATTGTGCCATTGGCATCGAGGCAAACCAGGAAGTGATCCAGGAAAATGTATCTAATTCCCTGATGCTGGTGACGGCTTTAAATACACATATCGGGTATGACAAGTCGGCGGAAATTGCCAAGAAAGCATACACTGAAAATACAACCCTCAAGAAAGCTGCCCTGGAGCTGGGCTATGTGACAGAAGAAGAATTTGACGAGTGGGTGGATCCGTCAAAGATGACCGGCACCCTATAATCACACATTATCCCTATCTTTGCAACCGGAGATCGAACACTTACATGAAAATCATGAGAAAGATTGTTTTCATTATATCCCTTTGTGGACTGTTAACATCCAGCCTGTTCAGCCAGCGGAGTTTCCTGGGACTCAGCTTTGGTGCATCATTGCCAAGTGAGGAGTTTGCCAAGAAAAGCCTTCAGGAGGACGGTGGCTATGCCTTGCCTGGATTTGTCATAGAATTCTCTGGTGCCTATATATTCGATTATTATTTTGGCATCGCAGGCACTTTCACTTTCAGTGCAAATTCCCCGGATAGTGAACAACTGAAACAGGACCTTATAGATAACATCACCGGTCCCATTCCCCCTGAGATCGATGATGTAATCTTTAACCATGGCACCTGGATGTATTCAAACCTCATGGCCGGGCCATTTCTGACCATCCCTGTTGCCTTTATGAATCTTGATTTCAGGGCTGTTGCTGGCATGAGTTTTCTGCTGTCACCACCATGGGAATTAACAGTAACGTCAGGAGATGAAACCTACTTTCAAACACGTCATGGCAAAACGGTAAGTTTTGCCTATATGCTGGGAACCGGGATACGGTTCAATATGAATAACAATTATGCCATCCGTGTTTCGGCAGACTATTTCCACAGCAAACCCACTTTAACTGTCGATCAGGATAGTGCAGTGGGTGGAGCCACCGGAAAGTCGACCTACGATATGAGTGTCGGTACGGTCAACATTAATCTCGGTATTGCTTACCGCTTCTGATCATTGTACATCATTATAGCTAGTCACTATGGAGAAAGAAAAGCCGGAGAGAGGATCCCTCTTTGAAGGATTTCCTCCTGTCTCTACAGCGGAATGGGAGGAAAAGATCAACGCGGGACTGAAAGAAGGGGATTATGAAAAAAGGTTTATCTGGCATACGTTGGACGGGTATCATATAAGGCCGTATTACAGGTCCGAAGATCTTGAAGACCTGGATTTTTTAGATGCTGCACCGGGTCAATTCCCATTTATCCGCAGTTCTAAAACGGATAACAATGCCTGGCTCATCAGGCAGGATCTCTTGGTCAGAGATATCGAAACAGCCAACAGGGATGCGCTGGATATCATTGATAAAGGTGTTAATTCCATTGGATTGGACCTGACCTCTCTGGACAGTATCAAGGAGTCAGATCTGAAGGCCTTGCTTAATGATTTCCCCCTGGAAAGCATCCCTGTTAATTTTATCCTTCAGGG
>DAOWJB010000228.1 GCA_030640625.1 Bacteroides sp. | reverse complement strand
GCTTATGTGAACCTGGCTGATCTTTACCGGGTACTGGGACGGGATCAGGAAGGTGAACAGATTCTGCGTGATGCCATAGCCCAGAGTCCGGATATGGCCGCCGTGCATTATGCCCTGGGACTGAACCTGGTCCGGAAGGGAAACCACGATGAAGCTATGAAATTCCTGGAGCAGGCTGCCGGGCTGGAACCTGAGAATGCCAGGTATGCTTATGTTTTTGGAGTGGGACTCCATTCAACCGGAGAGCAACAGGAAGCGGTCATTCACCTGGAACAGGCATTAAAAGAAAATCCATTTGACAGGGATCTGCTTTACTCACTGGCCACCTTTAACCAGGAGCTGGGAGAGCGGGAACAGGCCCTGGAATATGCAGAGAAGCTGGTTGAACATTATCCTTCGGACCAGAGCTACCAGCAGTTGATCCAATACCTTAAAAGTACTGTAAATTGAACCTTACTTTTCAAAATGGTTCAAATTAAATAACTTACGCTTGTAAATTAAACTGTTCATACCCGCTGCCATGAAGAAAATAATTCTTTTGTCTTTTATCCTCGTCCTGCTTGTTCCTGCCGCCAGGTCACAGGTACTGATAGCCTTGTTTTTCGGGGATAAACTTAACACCCCGAACATAGAATTCGGTTTAAATGTCGGGGCGAATTATACCATCCTAACGAACTATCCTGAAGCAAAATACATTACCGGACTGAACTTCGGACTTTATTTCAACTTTAAATTGTCAGATCACTGGTATCTTCATCCTGAGTTACTCTTCATAAATCAAATGGGGGCAAAAGGGATTGATAACCGGGACCTGCCAAACCCGGATCTGCAGCATGAATCACTGGAAACATGGTTGGAATCAAATTACTTCACATTGATCTTTCTACCCCGCTATAAACTCACCAACCAATTATATTTTGAGGCTGGGTTCTACGCCAGCTATCTATTAACCGCCGATGATTACTTTTTGATCAAACCTGAATCCGATTCAGAACTGCAGTATAAGGTGCATGCCAAGGATAAAATGAATAAGTTTGATGTGGGATTTGATGTGGGACTCGGATACAAATTCGGGAAAGGAGAAGGGGTCAATCTGTCTGTGCGTTATTCTCATGGCTTCATAAATACTTTGAAGGATGAGAATCTTGACCCCGAGATGAGCCGGGGATTTCATGTGCATGTAGGGATTCCAATTGGCTTAGGAAAAGAAAGTGTTCAGGAAAAGGTGGATAAGGCTGAGAGATAATATCACAGGGATCAACCATTCCCGTAAAGTTTTTCTGATTTTATACAACCCTGAAGGGTTTTTCATGTCTATAGTCATAGAACATCAGAAAAACCCCGGAGAAATGAATCGAACAATACCCCTGATTACTTTAATTCTCCCTGGGCAACAGCATGATCCATGCACGGGATGAGACAGAACCTACGACAACACTGGCCAGACGAATGTTAAAATGTGGATAGGCATCATGGGAGGTGTAAGGTTATGACAGATTTTTAAGATTTTTTCCTATTTTCACCAATTAATGACAAAATTATTTTAACCAATCCATTTCGTATGAAAAAATTTATTTTTATTCTGCTGCTTGGGGTTTTCTCGCTTTCACTAACTGCCCAGGACAGTGGATTTGGCGTAGGTGTTATCATTGGTGAACCTACAGGGGTTAGCCTGAAAACCTGGCTGAGTCAGAAAAGTGCTGTGGATGCAGGAATTGCCTGGTCACTCACAAATGACTGGTTTCACATACATGCAGATTACCTGATCCACAATTTTGATCTGATTGATGTCAGTAAGGGACAACTGCCTTTTTATTTTGGTTTTGGGGCCAAGATGGGTATTGGTAACGACTTTAGTTTTGGTGCAAGGGTACCGGTTGGACTGGCTTATCTATTTGATGAGGCCCCGTTGGATGTATTCGTGGAAGTGGTCCCCGCATTGCAACTGATCAGCGATATAAAATTTGATATGAATGGAGGAATCGGTATCAGGTACTGGTTCTAATCTCAGACATTATTGACATCTGAGACCTTTGGTCTGATCATACCAGCAGGTTTTTTTTATCAGGACTGACTTTCCCCGTAGATCCTGATGATGCTTTCCCTTAACTGCTTACCCGCAGGGGTGATGAGATGATAAATATTGTCTGCTATCTCAGCTGCCCTTACCCACCTGGTAAAATCGGCATCAGGCATGTCTTCACGGTTTTGTGGTGTATCGATAACACCCGGGACAATGACACTGGCAGTGATCCCATTTCCTTTTCCATCTTCATTAATCACTTCCGCAAGCCTGAAAACAAGTGACTTGCTCAGGGCATAAGAGAGCATGTTTTTTGCCTCTCCCGGATGCATCGCCGGACGGCTCCCGGTAAAAATGATCTGTCCGCCCCCAGACTGTCTCTGCATCTGAATAAAAACCTGCCTTGCCATATGATAGGCGGTGAGAAAATTCAGTCGGTACATTTTATCAAGATCTTCCTGCCCTGTATCTTCCATACCTCCCATGGCAAATCCACCAACTGTTAATATGGCCATATCAATGTCGCCGAAAATCTCAACGACCTGTTTGACAATCTGTTCCACACTGGTTTCGTCGAGGAGATCAAGGGGAAAAGCTTTCAGCCTGTTTGTTTCATGCAAGTTGCTTTTTCGCGTCTTAGATACAATGGCCGCAATCTGAAAATCATTTTCCAGGAATTTGTTCAGAACAGCACTCCCCAGATTTCCAGCAGCCCCGGTGATTAAAATAGTCCCACTCATCAGTCATGAATTTTATTCTGTCCATAAGTTATTACTAATTTTAATTAATTCATATAACTTTAAATCTTCAATTTCTCACATGTTCAATTATGATAAAGAATATCCTTCCCCCATTTTTCCTCATGATTGTTCTGGTTCTATTTGCATCATCGGGTTGCGCACAAAAATCCGGACTGAAAAGTATCACCATTGAGGAACTGGAATCCCACTTGTCGTATCTGGCATCGGATGAATTGGAAGGCCGTTCAACCGGTGAACCCGGTCTTGACCTGGCTGCTAAATATCTTGCTGAACAGGCAGCCCGGATTGGGCTTAAACCAATTGATGAAAACGGGGATTTTTTCCAGGAATATACCCTCATAAAGAAAATCCAGGACCATGCCTCATCCAGTATCACTGTCAGTCATGGCAGAAAATCCGATGTGATAATTAACAAACCTCTCTATTGCCTGAACCCTTCATCGGATACCATCTATCTGAGCGGGGAAGTAGTCTTTGCAGGCTACGGTATCTATTCATCCAAGGATAATTACAACAGTTTTGAGGGAGTCGACCTGCAGGATAAGATCGTCCTGGTAATGAACCGGGGACCCATGGATCCAAGCAATGACACCAGTTTGTTGCAGAACCGGAACTGGCAAAGCCATAGCTCATGGAGACATAAGCTGATGGGGCTTGGCATGCGCATGCCCAAAGCCGTGCTGATCGTTATGGATCCCAGATCAGGTTTCCAATCCATGGATGAGTACGGCGGTGAATTGATGCGCTACCTCAGCCGGTCCACATCTGTAAAAGAGCTTGGTGATCAACGGAGGAGTATGGTCCCCGGCCACAGTGCCAAAATAATATTTATACACAGAGCCGCCGCTGATGAAATCCTTCAATCTTCAGGTAAAACACTCAGTGAATTACAGGACAGTATCGATTCATCCCTGACTCCTTTATCATTTGATATTCCTAAAACCCGCGTAAGTATATATTCGAGATTCACCAGGGAAGAGAAACCGGTACCTAATGTAGCCGGACTGATCGAGGGAAATGATCCGGAATTGAAGAAGGAAGTAATTGTATATTCAGCGCACTTTGATCATCTGGGAGTGAACAACAAGGGAGAGATCTATTACGGGGCAGATGATAATGCATCAGGTACGGCCGCCCTTGTTGAAATTGGAGAAGCTTTTATAAAGCAACAGAAAGATCTGAAAAGAAGCATCCTGATCCTCTGGTTTTCCGGAGAGGAGATCGGACTTTTTGGTTCAAAGTATTACGCAGACCAACCATTGATCCCCCTGGATCAAACCGTTGCAAATATCAATCTGGATATGATTGGAACTGTCCGTACCGAAAGAGATACTGGTTTTATTTACCGTGAAAAAGTCAGTGTCCTGGGGATGGATTCCATAAGCGTGATTGGGGGACATCAAAGTACCGACTTGCTTGACATCCATAATAAAACCATAGAACATGTGGGCATGTTTAGTGATTTCAGTATGAATTCACCGGACCACCCATACCGGTATTATTACAGAAGCGATCATTTCAATTTTGCAAAAAATGATATTCCTGTCCTGTTTTACTCCACAGGAATTCATGTAGATTACCATAAACCGACAGATAACTACGAACGGATTAATTTTACAAAGTTCAAAAAAGTAACTGATCTTGCCTTCCTGGTAGGTTACAAGCTGGCCACACAACCGGAACGGATCGTGGTCGACAATCCCTACTCTGAATGGTAGTCCTTATCAGTATCTTTTACCACATGCCATTTCAATTATGTTTAGAAAGGTTTATGGCTCGGAGGATTTGAAATCACTGAAATTTTCATGAAATTTATACCATTACAAATCTGAAGAAATCAACCTACATGTCTGAATCAAGAAATTACCTCGTCCCGATAGACTTTCGACCTGAATCCGAGATTGCACTGGATTATGCAGCTCATGTAGCAGCCAAAGTCGGAGCCACCCTTCACCTGGTATATATTCTTGAAGAGGAATCACCCTGGCTCAAGCTTGTTCTAAAAGATGACCAACGGGATATGATCCTGAGAGGGGCAGCAGATAAACTCGATGACACGGCAGGCAAATCACTGTCAGGTAAAAAAATCCCTTTCACCACACATATCAAACAGGGGAAAGTTTATGAAATGATCATAGAAACAGCCAGTGAAACAAAGGCTGATATCATATTTATGGGACGTACTGATTCGTCTGATATGATGAAAAATTTTGCAGGCACCAATACCATGCATATCATCAAAAAAGCCAATGTTCCTGTTATAACCATCAGGAAGAAACCTGAATATTTTGGTTGTTCCCACATTATTCTGCCCCTGGATCTCACCAAACAAACCATAATAAAAGCTTCCAACGCAGTGGCTATTGCTCGAATGCTGGATGCCAGGATCACCATCATTTCCATTTTGAGGGAAGATAGCAAAGGCAAGGAAATCAAGTTTATTTCGAAACTAGACGAGATCCGCACCAGGCTCAGAAGCCTGGATATTGCCTGTGACGTGAAACTCATCAAGAACAGCAGTGATGCTCCACATAAGATCCTGAATGATACTGTCAGGGAAATTGAGGGGGATCTTGTCGTGATCATGACCCAGCAGGAGTTGAACATCAGTGAATTTTTTGTCGGATCCGTGGCTCAGGATATCATTAACCTGTCTGATTTTCCGGTTCTCAGTATTAATCCACTTGTCAAGGAGGAGAAGGGGATCCCGGATCCCATGGAGGCAATATTTATCTCAAGTGTCCGTAAAACCGGTTCACTTCAGGGACCGGATATAAGGACACCATTACAATTTTTCGGGTGTTCTGTAACAAACCACCTCTTGGGGAGTGCTCTTCCAATTCGGTGCATACATTTCGTAAAAGCCTGGATGAACCCCCTTTTCAAAAGTTAACAAG
>DAOWJB010000233.1 GCA_030640625.1 Bacteroides sp. | reverse complement strand
CCAATAACGGTTACGGCAAAAGGTGGCCCGATGGCTTTCACATATTCTGCCTTACCCATGGCCAGGGGAAGCATGGCAACACATGTGGTCACTGCTGTGATCAATATGGGCCTTACCCTTGACAGTCCGGCAACCATTATGGCCCTGGTTCTCCTGTATCCGTTCCTGCGAAGGATATTGACAAAATCGATCAGGATGATGCCATTATTTACTACAACACCCAGCAGGATCAGGAACCCTGTCAGGGTATTCGCATTGAAGAGGGAATTCCCGGTAATGGTCAGGAAAAAAAATGAACCGATGGCTGCCAGGGGTATTGAGAACAACAGTACGAGAGGAGTTATAAAAGATTCGAAAACGATGGCAAGTATCATATAGACCAGTAGTAAGGCAATGAGGAAGAGATACTTGAATTCATCCAGATCGGAATCTTCCTGGATAAGTTCTACAGCTACACCAGAGGGTATGCCTGCGTTTTCAATAATATCTTCGATTTCTTCCCGGGCAAACTCCAGCAATTCCTTTGAATCATAAACATCATCGATATACTGATAACGGAGTTCTATTTGCTTCTCCTGGTTCACCCTTGAGATCCCACGCATGCCACTTGCATAGAAAATATCCGCAAAACTTTCCAGCTCAAAAAGGTTTTCATCCTCTGAGTCAGGGATTTCCAGCAACCTCAATTCATCCATGGTTTTTTCTTCCCTAGCACCTTCTATCTGGCTCTCATCATATTTGATCATGATCTCGTATTCCTCATTACCCTGACTGAAAGTTACATCCGAGCTTATTTCGTTCTGAAAGGAGCTTAGTTCGTTCATCACCTGGTTAAAGGTGATATTGTAACCGGTCATTAAGAGGGTATTAAAATCAAGATGTACTTCCCGCTGCTTATCACGAATGGAAAGATTGGCCCTTGAGATATTATCCAACTCATCAATATGTGACTGCAGTGCTTCTGCAACTTCCACCATCAGATTAAAATCCTGGCCTTTCAGCAGCAGGTATTCTTCATCTTCCCCTATGCCCATCAGTTTCTGGAATCCCTCTGATCCACCGGTATTCCCTCCGCCACCTCCTCCACCCCTGAAGCCGCCTCCGCTTGCAGGTGCTGACAGACTGATACTTGATGAAGGCGAATCCTCCACCCTTTCAAGGACATCGGATTGTATGGCACCAAATGTTCTTTTATTAATATCCCCGTAATCTTCATGCAGGATCAGGGTCACCAGGGCTTCCTCCTCTTCTATGTTTGACACTATATCCTCTATTTCTTCAATCTCGGCAAGTTTTCCCTCTATACCGGCCACCTCCTTATCGGTTGTCTCCAGTGTAGATCCGGCAGGCATGGTAACATAAACCTGTATCTGGTTTGTCTCCAGATCGGTTAATGTGTTGACAGAAACAGACAGACAGGCCAGGATGGTAACGAAGAACAGGACAAGTACGCCGATGATGGTGGGGGCGGGATTTCTAAGGGCTGTTTTCAGAAGAAAAAGGTACAGACGGATTCCTCGGTTATCGATGGATACTTTTTGATAAACCTCTCTTGATTTCCTTTTCCGGCGGGCGATAATAACATGTACGACCATAGGTATCAGCAGCAGGGAAACCACCAATGAAACGGACAGGGTGGAGATAATGGAGACTCCGATGTGTTTGCCAAGAAGCTCCACCAGGTAATTCGAAGAGAAAGCAAAAGGGATGAAGACAGCAATGGTTGTGAGGGTGGCAGCCAGTATGGACCGCCAGACTTCCCGGGTTCCTTGAAGTACCGCCTCTGTAGGTTTAAAGCCCAGCGTTCGCAGGCGATATATGTTTTCAAGCACAACAACGGAGGTATCCAGCAGCATTCCAACCGCCAGTGCAATCCCCACCAGGGTCAGGCTGTTTATGGTAACACCAAATCCAAAAAAGAAATTGAAAGCGGTATATATGGATACCGGCATGGCCAGGGCCACAACCACAACCAGGCTGATGTTGCGCAGAAATACCCAGAGAATAAAGATCGCCAAGAGGCCCCCGGTAAGCGCAAGCCGGATGATCTGGTCGATATTATCCTCCATAAGCATGGCAGTGTCATCCTGCACCACGATCTCTATATCATAAGCCTCATTAATCCGGTTGAGTCGTTCTATTTCTTCCCTGATATTATGTGAGAGGTCAATGATATTTGCCTGTGCATCATTGATTACAGTCAGGGACACTGCATCCTTGCCATTTACCCTGCTGATGGTTTCTTCTTTTTTTTCTCCATAATAAACTTCGGCAATGTCTTTTAGCTGCACAGGATTCCTGCCACGACCCACAACAAGATCCTCAATTTGCCTGATGTCCTGGTAATCGGCATTCAGGTACACGAAAAACCGCTGTCCCTCCTCCTTTATCGTCCCTCCATACTGCCGGAGATTCATATTTCGTGAAAGCATGCTCCTCACCCTGGTAGGGATGATTTTATAGGCATCACAGGCTGCTTTATTGAGGATCACATCAACTGACTTCTCCTGTCCCCCGTAAACATTAACAGCAGCCACTCCATCAACATTTTCCAGTTCGGGAATGATCTTCTGGTCTGCAAAATTTCTTACCCTGTTGGCACCACCTGATCCGCGGACCTGCAAGGTCATCAGGATATTGGTCGTCAATTCAGTATCCATCTTGATCACCGTAAGGTTGAATTCATCGGGTAGGTCCTTGCTCAGGGTTGCAATACGTTCATCCAGTTTCAGGTAGGCATATTTCAGGTCGGTATTATTCTCATAAGAGATATAGACAATTCCCCTCCTCCTGTCCGCAGACGATTCTATCAGTTCGATGTTTTCCAGTCCCGCGATGGCAGATTCCACCGGAATGATGGCATTCTGCTCCATATAGTCAGGGGTTATCTCAATCCGTGAGGTCACCTGCACAAATAGCATGGGCAGCTCCGCATTGGGGAACATTTCCATCTTGAGCTGCTGGTAGGAGATATAGCCAAGCAAAGTGGTGGCTATAAACAGCATGGAAATGAGTGTTTTCCTGTTGATGATGAATTTCATTCCTGTTCCCCCCGGTTCCCGGATTTAAACCACCTTAGTTCCATCTGGCCAAATAGCATATAAATACAGGGTATTACCACAAGCGTAAGCAAGGTGGAAGTTACCAGTCCACCGATAACCGCCCAGGCCATGGGTGAACGCAGGGAGGCACTCTCCCCGAATCCGAAGGTAAGGGGCAGCAAAGCCAGTATGGTTGTCAGTGTGGTCATTATGATAGGCCTGATGCGTCTTTGTCCCGCTGCAACGATGGACTGCCTCAGTTTCATTCCGGATTTCCGGAACTGGTTTATCGCATCCACCAGGATAATGGAATCATTAACGGCTATACCCACAAGCATGATGATGCCGATTACCGCCATTATATTCAGCGCTTTGCCCTGCAGGTAAAAAATACCAATGGCACCCACCACCGAGAGCGGGACTGTCAATAAAATGGTGAAAGGATGAACAAGGCTCTCAAATTGGGAGGCGAGCACCATGTATACCAGGATCAGCGAAAGTAAAAGTGCAAAAGCAAGGCTGCTCATGGTCTCTTTTCTAAGTGCCTCTTCCCCGGTTATGCGGAAATTATGTTCAGGTGGGAATTCCACAGACTGGAGCCGGATGTCGATGATTCCTGCCATCTTATCAAGGGGAGTGTTCCCGTCAAGGTCGGCAGTTATTCTTATGATCCGATTCTGGTTATTATGCAGTATCTCTCTTGGTGAATTTCCAATATTGATCTCGGCTACCTCCCGCAGAAGTACCTCGATGTTATCCACATTAATGGTCAAGACTTCCAGTTCTCTAAGGCTGAGATCCTCCAGCTTTACGGTAATATCTTTCAGTTCACCTTTTATATCCATTTGTCCGGCATTGGTCCCCTGGAGTTTCTCACTCACCCTGTTTATCAGGGTATTTACATCAATGTTCATCAGTCCAGCCCGATACCTGTCAATCCTTATATCAACCTCCGGTGCCCCTCCCTCAATGGAGGAAGAAATATTTTGCAGGCCTTCAATTTCATTCAACTCCCTGATAACCACATCACTCAGATCTTCCAGTACATCCATGTCAGTCCCGATGAGTTCAACCACCAGCGGGGCTTCATCGGTGCCCAGGATGGAGCGCAGGGCTGTTTCCTCCTGCCTGCCAATCATTTCAATGTTCGAATTGTCTGCATAAAAATTGGTCAGTGTTTGAATAAGCGATGATGCCGGGATTTCTCCATCCCTGATCAGTTTCACTTTTAAGGTTGCCATATTCTGATCGTCAAAAACATCTTTCCCTCCGGTTGAGAGTCCGGAGGTTGGACCTATCTCACTGTACACCAGTTCAACCTCACCCGGGGCCAGTTCCCTGACCAGGTTTTCAACGCTCTCGACCGCTCCTGCGGTCCTTTCAAGCCTGGTGCCTTCGGGCATTCTAAGGTCAATATAGAATTCCCGGGTATCTGTTTTAGGCATGAACTCAGATCCCAGTTGCTGCAGCATCAGCCAGCCGGAAGCAATCAACAGGAGAGCACCCAGCAGTATCCATGCTTTATAGTTCAGGATTTTGTCCAGAAAGCGGCCGTATCTGGTGAACTGGATCGATTTTTTTTCTTTCCTTGTGAATGGTGATTTTTTCCGGTAGATACGGGTATAGAGCATGGGAATGATCAGGATGGCCACTACCAGGGAGCATAGCAGGGAAAATGCAACGGTGAAAGCCTGTTCTTTGAACAGTTCACCGGCGGCACCATGCATATATACTATGGGTATGAATACCACTATGGTTGTAAGGGTGGAAGCGATGATGGCTCCCCCTACCTGTGACGTGCCGATAATGGCTGCTTCACGCTCCGATTTACCTGCTTCATGGTTCCTGAATATATTTTCCAGCACGACGATGGCATTGTCAACCAGCATACCGGCCCCCAGTGCGAGTCCACCAAGGGTCATAATATTCAGGGTCAGATCGGCAAAATACATCAGGGCAAAAGTGGCTATGATGGAGATGGGTATGGCCGCACTGACGATGGCTGTCGGACCTATCCGGCGCAGAAAGATGAACAGTACAAAGACTGCGAGGATAATTCCGCAGATGGCACTGTCCCTGACCTCTCTGATGGCCCCGGAAACAAATTCACCCTGGTCCTCAACTATGGTAAAAGTAAATCCGGGCAGGGACTTATGCATTTCCTCCAGGGCCAGTCTTAGCTGTTCAACAGCCCTGACGGTGTTATAACGCATTTCCTTGTATATGCTCAGCCCGACACAGGATTCACCGTTCAGCCTTACTGAATTTTCAAGATCTTTCGGCTGCAGGGAGATGGTTGCAAGATCACCCAGAAGAACAGGCATCCGTTCACCTGAATTGGACGGGTCAGGCTGCCCCATCCTTACGATGATATTTTCCAGCTCATGGATCTGTTCCAGCTGGCTGAGTCCACGTACAATATAGCGTCTCCCCATCTCAACAATGGAGCCTCCTGACACGTTCTGGTTGAAGCTCTGGATCCTGTTTGAAATAGTTGACAAATCCACATTGTATGATTTCAGCAGGTAATCGTTGGTCTCAATCAGTACCTCAAGTTCCTCGGCACCGTCGATCTCAACATCAGCAATGCCCTCCAATCTGATCAACTCATTTCTTACATAATTCTCGGCTACTTTGCGAAGCTCATTTAAATCATCTGTCTCGGTATGCTGAAAAGCCACAAGCATTACCGGATCGGCATTCGGATCATGCTGGGTGATATTGATCTCGTCCAGGTCTTCCTGGTTGAATGCAGACAGGGCTTTGGACAGGTCCAGGAAAGCCTCATCCATATTCTTATCCCAGCTGTATTCCACCTCAATCTGGGCAACCCCGACACGGGAGACTGATGAGACATTGCTTACGCCGCTTTGCCGGATGGCCAATGCTTCAATCCGGTCGACAAACTTTTCCTCAATCTCCTCGGGGGGGCGTTCCCCCGATTTCAGCTCGATAAACAGCCGTGGATTATTGAGATCGGGAAACAGATCAATCCCCAGCTTGTCAAAAGAAATATATCCAAGCAACAGTGTGGCAAGGATGATCATACTGACCGAGACCGGATAGTCAACAGAAAATTTGGTAATGGATTTCAACATCATTCCTGGAGATTAATATTCTTGAATTTCTTTTACCTGAGGACCTTGACCCTGGACTTGTCCCGCAGCGTTTCAAATCCTTTGCTGACAACACTCTCTCCTGGTTCCAGTCCCGATATCACCTCTACCCTGTCAACAGATTCCAGTCCCGTGGTAATCGTCCTTTCATTGGCAACCCCCCGTTCCACCACGAATACGGTACGTATCCTGTTCCGGGTAACAATAATATCCTTGGGGATGACAACCGTGTTCTCCGCACTGTTAATTACCAGGTCTGCTTTTACAAACATCCCTGGCAGGATCTTCTGTTCTGTATTTTCGACATTGACCATGCATTTGAAAGTCCTTGCCTCCGGATCAATGGCCGGTGAAATCTGGGTGATCTCACCGATCAATGTATCCAGTGGACTGGTATAACTTGTGATGTAAACTTTAAAACCCTTTTCAACATTAGCGTAATATTTTTCTGGCAGATTTGTTTCCAGGTAAAGCAGGCTGTAATTGATCGCTTTTACCAGCATGGTATTGGCATTAACCTTGGTGCCATTGGTAAAATATGGAAGCTCTGAAATCACTCCCGAGAAAGGGGTCCTGACAGACATCTTGGCCAGGCTGATCTGGCTGCTTTCGATGTCGTATTCGGAATTGATGAATCCGATTTCGGCATTTTTCAGTTCACGAAGCGTTGCACCACCCTTTTCGTAGAGGGATTTTTGCTTCTCATATTCCTGCCGGGAAATTTCAAGATCCACTTCCTTCGACCTGATCCTCAGGTTATTATAATATTCCTTATCCTCAAGTTTAATAATTATGGCCCCCACTTTCACCTTGTCACCAAGAATATATGGTTTGCCTGTTCCAGGATTAACCTGAAGCAGGTACTTGCCGGCCATTTCAGATTCAAGGCCAACTTCCTTGATCGGGTAAACCGTACCGGTGGTGTTAATAAACTCTTCGAGCGAAGAGGTGTCTACTTCGATAACCCCTACGGGCACTTCTATTGAGGTTTCAACATTCAGATCGGGCTGCTTGCATGAATTCCCGATTAATAGGGCAGCTATCAGGATCGTGAATAATGATTTTGCTTGTTTCATCAGTATAGCTTGATTTATTAGTTATTCTCTTCTTCAAGGAGTTCTTCAGGTATTATGGGAACCTGGTATTCAAAATCATATAATGTTTGAATTTTAAGATTCAGCAATTCTAATTTATAGTCAATAATTGCATTGGTCAGGGACATTTTCCTGTCGGATAACTGACTCTGTATGATACCCAGGTCCAGGCTCGTGAGGTCACCGTTCCGGTATCTTTCCAGGTTAATATCATAGGTCAGTTCAGCATTGTCAACTGTTTTGTTCTGTATAATAATCTGGTTCTCAAGATTTTTAATGCTTCTGACGATAGACCTGACATTCACCTGGATATCAATTTTCTCTATTTCAAGGTCTATTTCAGTACTCTGGAGCTCGGCTTCTGCCGCCTTGATCTCGGATTTTCTTTCCCCCCAGTCAAAAATGGGGATATTCAGTGTCAGTCCCACGCTGGGTGTATTGGTAGGATTTTCGAATAACTGGCTTAGGTCCTCATTATTTGCCTGTATCCCGAAAGAAGCTGTAATGGAACCCGCAAACTCGTTAACGGTTTTGGCATCCAGCAGGTTGAACATGGAATTTTCTATATCGATTGCGCGTTGCCGGAGCTCCATCCTGTTTTCCAGTGCATGGTTGATGGCCATATCCTGATCCACATCCACAGAGTCGGCCTTGATGACAGTTACGAGTTCAAATTCATCGGTAAGGGGCATTCCAATGACCACTTTCAGCTCATCCATGGCATTCTGCAGGTTTAGTTCGGCAGTATAAACTGAGGAGCGGCTGGTGGCCAGGTTCACCTCAGACTGGTAAAGCTCCTCCAGTGCAAGGAGTCCACCGTCAACCTTGTTCTTTATGATCTCATGGCTTTCCCGGTTATTTTTAAGTTCTTCATTGGCAATGTTCAGTCTCATCTGCATGGAGTAAACAGCGTAGAAACTCTGAGCAACATTCCTTTCCAGGCTCAGATTCTGCAGCAGATATCTCAACAGTGCCGTTTCATAGCTTAATTCGACCCTTTCCAGTTCAACCTTGGTACGGTTGTATGTGAATATCGGCTGCGTCAGCTCCAGATACAAACGGTTATTCCAGGTCCGTGAAATAGGATCCACTGCATCTGGCGATTGTGAATTGTTATAGTCATACCAGAATGTATTATGCAGGGCAATTGTACCATCTGTCGGCAGTATCCGCTGGTTGATCGAAAATGTACCCATAGAGCTGGCTGATTCATTCAGGAACCATTCGCTGGTTCTCCTGTCGAAGCGGTTAGATCTCTCATATTCCAATGGATCCAGTATCAATCCGAATTGAGATTTTAGCCTGGCTCGCTGGGCATTCAGTTTTTCCTGGTTCCTTATCAGGTCAAGCTCTACCTGCTGCATGATCGGGCTATTCAGGATGGCAATATCCAGTGCCTTTTCCATATCCATTAATACCTGGGCCAGGAGCCCTGTCACCCGGAACGTCAGCATTAGAATGAGCATTAAAAGCCTGTACATTCTGAATGGATTTGTTATGTTCATTTTATCTGGTTTAAAATTATTTCCTTACCCACTTCACCGCATCGGCGAAAACACGTTTCCCGTTCGTTTTATTTGACAATTCAATGCTGGCAGTATCTCCCGGGAAATGGAATGCACCTATCTTATTCCAGCCCTCCTCAGGGTCTCGCAGCGTGAAAGCTACATCTTCCGAGCCCTCATTGGAAGATATGGTATAATAATAGATATTGCCCTCATCTGCGAATCTCGGACCAAATCCACGGCCGCCCTGGCCGGGACTCCTGCCTCCCGGGCCTCCGCCCTGGCCGCTTCCACCCCCGGTCCTTCCCCGATTGGGGCGTCCCAACATGGCCGAAGTAGGAATATATACATAGACATCATAAAAGCCGGCGGCGGGTAGCACGGTGGTCCAGCTTGCAATATTCCCCCCGTCTCCGCTTCTTGTTAAAAGGGCAGAGCGGACAGATTCGCCATAAAACCCGGAATGTGCCACAGGCGTCCATTTTATCGGGATCCTGCCCGACATGACTTGCTCATAGAAAATTTCATTCTTTTGCTCCTTACGGGCATCTATAAATTGTTTCAGTTTGCTGTCGTAAGACATGGAAACATGATGGAAGCCCGGATCTTCATTATCGACGATAAATTCACCAGGAATACTTAGTGTTAGTTCCTTATCAGATATACGTTCATACTCTTCCACATCGGTCCTGTTGATCTTCTCGGCAGATCTAAGAAAAGTGCTGAAGGTGGAGGGGATGTTTGCGGAAATAAGGGTATTTACAGTCATCATCCGGGGTTGTTCAAAAAGGCTTATCTGGATATCCTTTGTGATCCCGGGATCCAGCTCGTACAGTCGTTGCTCGGAGCCACCGCTGCCAAAAGATCCGGCTACCCTGAATGATACATCCACAAGCCCTTTCACCTTGCCTGTATTGCGCAGTTTAAATCTTATAAGGTAAACTTCACCGATTTCATCCCTGGTTTCTATATATTCCGGACTGCTCATTATAAAGCTCGGAATCTTTCCTTTCGTATTGATGGTTTCAAAATACGGCGCAATTTCCACCCCGAATTTCCTTTCAAAATCAGCGGAAAACCGCTCAAAATTAATTTCCCTGAATGCATTGTTTTCCAGGTATGGATAGAGAAAGTTATCGAATTCACGGAGCCCGACCCTGTTTTTCAGGGCCAGGAAAATAAAACTGCCGGCCTGCTTAACCAGTGCTGAAGAAACGGAATTGTCCCAGTCTGCAAAGATCTCAGTGAGGGAATGATCCCGAAGTGCCATATTTGCTGTTTCACTGTCGGTCATGCCACCCCGGAAACTCTGCATCATGGATGCCGAGAAGCCTTCCTTCAGGTAGATCTCAAGCATGGAATTGAACAGGGGGAATTCTGAAGAACTGATACCGGTCATATAGGAATAATAGAGGGGAAAGACGCAGTAGGGATTTTTGCTGAAATCAACACCCCGGAAAGCCATCATCTGATCCCCTCCCTGCTGACCGAAGTCTCCACCCCGGCCGGAACGGGTATTGCTCCTGAAAAATGTGCTCGACAGGAATCGCCTGAATAATCTTGCTTCGATTTCTTTCGGTGTACGGGTCTCATTCTCCCTTCTGTTCCGGCGCTCCTCGAAATATTTATAATATCCAAAATCCAGAGAAAGCATGCCTGCGCCTTTTTCCGGAAGAAGGATCATTTCAGGCTGGATGGTTTCAAAATTCTGTACCTGTGGCCTTTCATAAGCATGAAATTGTATGGGTACCTCAACCAGGTTGATGCGCTTAAATGGATAATAGAGATCGAGATCTTCAATCTCATATTTATCCTTTTCCTCCTTAACCAGGTCCCAGATGGTATCGGAGATATGGGTAAAAAATCCAGAGAAGTAATCATGTCCGGGTTTTAGGTAGAGATTGTAATCTATTCCATCATGCGTATGGCTTCTTTTTTCAAAAGATGCAATTACCAGTGAAAGGGCACTCAGGTCCGCGTCCGGCTTAAAACGAAATTCGTCACCGGATACTTCAACCTCTCCGGGAGCAACAGCAGTGAGTCCGGCATTAGGATTCACTGTCAGTTCAAAACGGACAAAATCCAGTTTCCGCGGCAGGAATGTTTTATTATTAAAACCCACTCCGGCAACCGGGTACCAGATTATTTCAGGTGTCAGCAACAGGAAATCCTCAGCGATTATCGCCGGTTTTTTGTCAACGGTAGCCACCTGGATGCGCTTCAGCTCCCGCCGGGTTTCATCAGGTATGTCCAGGTAGGCGATCGATTCCACCGGGATCCCGGAATAGAATATGGTATATTGAAACCTTCTCCGGGGAGCGAGTCCATCTTCCGGTATGATCTGTATGATCTGCCGATTCCTGGCAAATTCAATATTCCCGGTCCCGGATGTAATACTGTCTATCTCAAAACCTGGATTTAATGAAAAGATCAGGGTATCCAGATGCGTCCTGTTCCGATTCCTGACAGATAATTCCGAGGAGACCTGTAGTTTCGATCCATTCTGGTTGACCTTCAGGGTATTGGATAGGATGTCAACGACCGGTTCCAGGGCATAGCTGTTATTCAATGAAAGATATTCCCTCCTTTCCAAGTCTTCTTGCTGATGCAGTGTGAAGTAACGGTATCCCAGGAATCCTCCAAAAATAACAAATCCTGCAAATGCAATAACATTAATGGCGTTCCACCTGCCTGTCTGGGGAAGCCTGTTAAGATACCTGATCGTGGCAAAAATAAATCCCATCCCGATGGAAAAATAAGCCAGGCGGTGAAGAATGATCCTGTACGGTTCACCGAATCCAATAAAATCCGAATAGACCATCGGAAGGTTAAACGCCATATAGTCCATTACCCCATACAGCTTATCCTTGAAATAGAATAGTGTGAGCCCTATATAACCCAGCAGGATTATAAAAGTAACAGCCTGGTTCCGGATGATGATCATCAACAAAAATGAGAGGCCGAGGATAAATACCAGGGTCGGGATGGTAATGAGCAATGGATAAAACAGGTATGCCAGCCATACTACCGGAACATCCTGGTGAACCAGGTTAAAAACCAGGCCGATTAATAGTGCAAGTATCACCAGGCCGATAAACAGCACAAGTATGCCCATTGTCTTACCCACTACATATTCCCCGTTTGTAATCGGCCTGGTATAAATGACTTCCGTGGTATCCAGTTTTTTATCGCGCCGGAGAAAATCGGAAGCCAGGAATACTGCTATTATCGCCTGGGCTACATTAATAAACAACACGTTGATATAGGGCAGGTTGGCCGCAATAGCCCTGGTAGTCCAGCGTATCCCCCCGTGGAAACCAAAGAAGCCCATATTGATGCTGAACAGAAAAAGCAGTGCAATGATGGAGAAAATACGGAAGAACCAGCTTCTGTAGAGGGTTTTTCTCTCGTATCTCGAGACGGTTAATATGTTCTGGAAGTTAATCAAAGGTTCCAGTGGTTTAATGTGTTTTCCATGAAATGCACATAGGCATGTTCCAGGTTCGGATGAATTTCCCTGGCCTCTATATCTGCGGGTTTCTCTCCCACGAACTGGATTTCCCAGCCTGTTCCCGAAGGAATGGTGGAAATTATCGGGAAGTTTTCCTTCATGTTATCGTATTGTTCCTCACTTACACTAGCCTGCCAGACAAATCCTTTTGCACTGTCAACCAGTTTATCGGGAGCATCATCATAAACCAGCTCCCCTTCATTCAGCAGCGCCATCTGGTTACATGTACTGGAGATATCACCAACAATATGTGTGGATAAAACAATAATGGTATCTGTATGGCTTAAATCTGAGAGGAGATTTCTGAACCTGATGCGTTCTTCGGGATCGAGTCCGGTTGTTGGTTCATCAACAATGATAATTGAGGGTTGGGATATCAAAGCCTGGGCTATGCCCAACCGCCGCTTCATTCCTCCTGAGAGTTTATTTGCCATCCGGTTCCTTACATGATATAGTCCGACATCCCTCAGCATCCGGTCCACCTGCTCACGCCGCTGCAACCTGGAGGTCATGCCTGCCAGCCGGGCAGCATAATCCAGGAATTCCCATGAACGAAGCTTGGCAAAGAACCTGAAATCCTGGGGCAGGTATCCGAGCATTTTACGCACCTCTTTTCTTTGCTTATTGATATCTCTGCCATTGATCAGCACCTCTCCGGAACTGGGTTGCATCAGCGTGACCAGGATGCGCATCAGGGTGGATTTCCCCGCGCCATTGGGTCCGAGCAGGCCGAATATACCTTCACGGATGGTCAGGTCAATATCGATTAATGCCCTGTGACCGCCCGGATAAATTTTATTCAGATTCTTAATTCTTATCTCCAATTCGCTCCTTAATTGTTTTACTCCTGCATCATGTAAAAGACTGAAATTATCTGCTAATTAAGGCAATTTTGCTCTCAGCGGTTCAGGGAACTTACGATATTTGACTTATTAAACCGGTAATGGTTTAAACCTGCAGGTATCATAATTATTTTATTTTTTTTTAAACCTTTCTTGAGGGAGAAAGTCTAAACTGCTGAACTGACTATAATCAACGTATTATACTAAATTATTTAATAATAAATAGCATTATTTGGAGGATTTACCGATGAGAAACTTTATCAAATTGAAAACTGCAACATTATTGATGTTTCTTGCATTATTTTCGATACCATTGTTCGCCCAGCCTGGCCAGGGGCAGGGCAGGGGTAGGCAGATGACAGAAGAGAATGTAATAGAAAGGGTCCAGCGAACGGCTGACTCTCTTAACCTTACAGATGCGCAGGAGAAGAAAGTCCAGGAATTTGAGATGGAGTTTTTCAGAAAAAATCAAAAAATGCGAGAGAATTTTGATTTTGAGACCGGCGATCGTGAGGCCATGCGAGCGTATATGATGAAACAAAGAGAGGAGAGGGACGAAAAATACGCCAAAGTGCTCACGGAAGAGCAGATGGAGAAATATATTCAAATGCAGGAAAGGAGGCAGCAGCAGATGCGTCAACGCCGGGAAGAGGAATCGGAAGGGCAGCGTGGCCGTGGACGAGGCTAAGCCCTCTTTTAATTGTCGCAGTGTTAATTTCATCGGGTACCCAATGCTTCAGCGTCAGCGTATAAAATCACTTTTATGCAACACCTATCTGGTAAATGATCAATCGATATGCAAATGATTATTAATATGGACTTCTTCTGAAAGAAACCAGGAATTAGATGATTTGAAATCAAACGGGAATTTATCTTTTATTGCAGAAAAGGCAGGTAAATGGTTAACACTGTTGGGAACCTATTTCAATTATAATCGATTCAACTTTTCAATCTTTAACCAGGAGTAGTGCTGGTAATAGTACAAGGTCATAAGCCAATGCCAGAAAAACATTGAGACTAACAAAGATACCCAGATAAATAATGGGCATGTAATCAGAGAAAATCATAACAAGAAAACCCCCGATCAAGAGCAAGGTGGTTATTGTTATGGGTCTTCCAATGCGCCTATAACTGCACGCTACAGCTTCAATATGACTTTTGGTTTTACATGCTTCCAGAAAGGAATTCAGAAAATGTATAGAATCATCTATGGCGATTCCCAGGGAGATTGATGCCAATAATACTGTTACCACATCAAGGGGAATTCCAAACCATCCCATGAGACCGATTGTAGTGATAATTGGAAAAATATTGGGAATCATTCCAACAAGTGCGACCGAAAACTTTTTATAGATGACCAGTAGCAGCAGGCAAATTACGATAAATGCACAAATAATACTTAATACCTGGCTTTTGGTCAATCTTTTGCTCATATTAGACAGCATAAAGGTCATGCCGGTAAAATGATAACTGATCTCTTCACCTGCTATAGATGTCTTTATTGATTGCCCAAGCCTGTCTATGAAATCAAGTGTTTCCTGACCATCCATCCACCTTGTCTTGACAGATATTCTTATCTTTTTCCCATCATCGGATAAATAATGTCCTAAGAGATTCCAAGCATCATTGTCCAACAATGTTTCATGATTTGAAATCACCCCCATCCTTTGAAACCAGCTCTCGGGTGATCCTTGTCCGGGCAGGATACTTTTTACTATCACAAGGGGTGATTGCCAGGAACTGATCTCTTCAAAAGCTCCGAAATTAGATTCAATTTTCTCGAGGAAATGAAGGGATCTTACAGGGTCTTGTGAAAAACTTTTCTGTAAGTCGAGGACCAGCTCGGTAGGATATATCCCTCCAAACCATGCTACAGCAGTATTGTTGGCAATAGTTACAGGATTGCTGTCCTTTAGATAGATAGTTTGATCTGCATTGAATCTGACTTTTGTGATTCCCATGATGGAAACAATTAGAATCACTATGGATAACAGAATAATCATTTTCCGATGTCGATTTACCCAGTATGAAAACCGATCATATATCGAAGAAGGTGAAGGATTTTCGGACTTTGTGCCAATCAATGAACTCAATCCGAAATATTTGATAAATATGGGAAGCAATACAAATGTAAGCACAAATGAAATTATGACACCAATGGCAGAAAATACCCCAAATAAAACCAGCGGATATATGTCACTTAAGCCAAAAACAAGAAAGGCAGCAGCTGTTGTTAATCCGGAATAAAAACAGGGTAAGAATACATCCTTAAAAGTCATTAGCAGGTTATCTCTCAGAGATGTTGAACTACCTGAAGATTCTTTGAGGCTGAAGATAAAATGAATGGAGTATGCGATTGACACAACAAGGACGATCAGGGGCATAATACTATTGATAACATTCATGGATTTACCGGAAAGGGTAAATATTCCCAAAGTCCAAACCACAGCGATTAAGGCAATGAACACAGGAATAATTGCAGGCAGTAACTTCCTTAGTATGCTATAAAGTAAAACAATTATTATCGCTGTAGCAATCAGGAGAAATTTGCGAGATTCCCGATTTGCAAGCTGGTTTACCTCTTCCTTCATAGAGAGTGGGCCAAATATGTGAGTGGCGTAACCTTCTAACCGGATTTCTCTCAGTATAGTTTTAACCTGTGTTAAAACTTCGGTCTTGAGGGTATTATCCTCGGGGAAAACCACAAAACCTGTTGATTTGCCATCCCTGGAGATGATGTTATTGACAAGGAAAGGCATATTACTGATCTGCAGATATAATTCATCTGTATTGTCTGGATGTGTCGGAATCAAAGGTCTCATTATAAGCTGATTACCAATAAATTCCGGAATCTTAACGGTTGAAAGGCTTATTACTTCTCCGATGCCTTCCATATCTTCCAGCTTCTCTGTAATTTCCCGGTTGAATTTCAGGTCGGGGTAAGAGAACAGGTTGTCGGACCTGTAAATCAGGAATATATTCTCGTCATTGCCAAAAGCTCGTCTAAATTCTTCATAAAAAAACAATAATGAATCAGAACTCTTATACCATAAATCAAATTCGTTATATACGCTAAGGTTCCGGAGTTGATAACCAAAAAAAAGCGTCATTACTAATATGGTAATGCCAATTATCTTCCCATTCCGTAGGATAAAATCAATAATATTTGAGGTGATTTCCTTCAAATGATTATTAGCTAACATGGTTGGCAATTAGACAGCATATTTTGGCCTCAAACCTGATAACCGACAGCTTGGTATTAATGTTTACATCCTTTGGATGAGCAATGAGTACCTCACAACTGGGTTTAACGATGACTTTATCATGATGATTTGCAAACTGTTTTACATACATGTACCCACTCTGACATCTTTTTCCCCTGCTTGTTTGCATACCGTATCATTTTATTTACCTCCCAGAATGATGCCCAGTATTAAAGAAATTAGATTCATCATATTTGTTGCCTTATTTCATCCGGAAACAAATAGCCCAGCTCTTCCTCGATCCACTTCTGGTCTACTCCTGCATGCTTATCATAGGCATGTGGACTTTTATACATCCTTGACCTCTTTTCTTCATTATCAAGGTCCACCTTGACAGATCTTAGAGGGTCAATTCCCAGGAAATGATATAATTGCAGCATGGTGTTTTTTGGATGTTCAATTAAATTCCTGAAATTTATTGTTATACCTCTTTCCCTGATCCTTTCTTTCATTGCGTTATCAGCCATTTTGTACCAATTAGCCAGCATATCCCTTGTTTTTTCTATTAAAGGGCAGGATTCCGGCAATCTGCATGTTGCTGCATAGATATGGGCATTCAGGCTTATAGTTGACGGTATGGTTTTATAAGGCGAGCGGAGCAGGTAGATAAATTTTGCATGCGGAAAACATTCGGATACAGATCGTAACTTTGAAACAAAGGATGGATTTTTTGATAAAAAATACTTGTCACCATTCCTGTTGAATACATAATTATGCCGCTGTACAAAGTGGGAATAAAAACGCATCAGGTGTTTTCTTTCATTTTCGGGGACCAGGTCATCGAATAACAGGTATTTATCTGTTGCAGGTATTTCAGGAAAAAAATAACTAAGGTATGCGGAGGTGAATGAGTACATAAAAATAACTTCATCCTCCTCCGGTTTGGTCAACCCTATATCGTGAATGCCACGAAATCGTCCGAAGAAAATACGATCAATCAGTACCGCCAATGATTTGACAGGGTGTCCAATCTTCGAGTCTATCCAGATAAGGAAATTAAAAATATATTTCTGCAGGATAGATGGAGCAAACATTAATTCCCAGAACTTAAAACATGTAAAATGGCCGATATCTCTGGCGAATAGGGATAATACATAGGTGGTTGCACTTCTCGGAACCCCGGTGATAAAAATAGCTTTGGAAATATCCGTATGCCTGTAAGCTGGGAAAAACAATTCATCAAGGAATAAGAAAATATAATTGAACAATAACAGGATCAGATAGATAGGGAATATGATAAGTACAACCAAAATCCGCTTAACTGAGGGGAATCTCAGACTTAGTTTGGAGAATGAGAAGGTCCTGAAGATCAAATGAAAGAATAATCTGAAGTTGAACATTTTTTAATATTTGAATAATACACTACCAATTGAGAATCCGGCCGATGTTCCAATGAGTAAACATATCTGTCCCCTTTTAAGATCACCTGATTCTATCGCATCAAATAGGCACATTGGAACGGAAGCTGAGATGCAATTACCGTGGGTTGCAAGGTTGGAAAACACCTGATCACCATTCAGCGAAAACATCTTCCTGAACATGGCTAAACCAACTTTACTTGCCTGGTGAGGAATAATATGGTCCACATCATGAATATCCATACCAAGATCTCTAAAAAATGCATCGATAAAGGGTGGTAGTGTTTTTCTTGCCAGTTTGAGTACTTTTCTTCCCTCCATGGTAAATGAAAAAAAAGCCGGATCGTAAAGATGGTCCTTGAAGAAATTTTTCATGCCTCCACCCTTAATGATTGTCAGATAGGTGCCGCTTGGATAAGTTTTCATGTCTGCATGGATTACACCGCTGCTTCCGTTTTCATCGAATTCGAGAATGGATGCTGCCGCGCCATCACCCAGCAGTGTAAAGGTTTCCCAGCAACTTGGATCCAATCCTTTAGATGCCAGCTCTGAATTTACGATGGCAATCTTTTTAAAGCGCTTTCCGTCTAATAGTTTAGATGCATAATCTAACGACGAAATAAATCCGAGGCAGGTCGTGTTGATATCCGTACAGGGAATGGTAATATCTGAATCCCCGGCCAGCTCATTTAGAATGATAGAGGATTGATTCGGGATTATATAGTCGTAAGTTGCAGAAGCACTGATCAGCATGTCAAGCTCTTCGATTCGGGTATTGGATTTCTGAAGAGCCATTTTCAATGCCTGGACACCCATGTATCCATTGTGCTCATGGGTGACAAATCTTCTTTCCTGAACTCCTGAATACTTTTCAGACCAGCCTTCCTTTATTCCATGGGCTTTTTCCAAAGTTTCTGAGGTAACGATATTCTCAGGAAGGTACTTGCCCATTCCTGTTATTTTAATTGGATGTTGAATATTCATTTTTTATCCTCCTTAATTTTGTGCCACGATCTAGGCTATTATTATTTATAAATTCAAACATTATTCCCTCAATGCTTAGTTTCGAGAAAAGCGATCTCAGATTTTTTTCAACCTTTTCCCTGATATTCTTCCCAACCTGATGATTATCCTGTTCAAGAAAGCATTTGAGTGTATGCGAATTGACCTGGGTGATTGTATAGAAAGAGATATTATCTGATGCTGTAATAACCGCCCTGCGGATAAAATCAGGGAAAACCTGGACCTCTTTCCCGCTACTGTCAGTGAATCTTAGTATATCATCTGATCGCCCCTCAATTTGTTCTATAGCCATACAGGCGTTCCCACATGGACAGTATTTTTTTTCTATTATCACATCATCCAGTTCGTAATTGATTACAGGTTGTGTAACTCTTAACAAATCTGTGATGACAGGATGAAAACGTTTCTGTTCCTGATCGATGTACTTTTTATCAATAATCAGGAAGTCTTCATTAAAATGAAGTGTACCGTGCTCACAAGAACTTGCAAGGAAGCCTTCTGTGCATTGATATGCTTCATCGATCTTTATGTTGAAAACTGATTGAAAAAATGTTTTATCATCCGGTTCGAGGATCTCTGCCACTGATATGATCTTTTTAAGTGATAAATTGATCTCACCTTTCTGCTTTGCCCTGGCAATTTCTTTAAGCATGGATGGCTGAGCCACAAGAATTTCAGGATTAAATTCCTCTAAAAGGATTAAATTCGTGTTCACAGGTCGAAGCAGATCAAAGAACCGAAATTCAAGCAGCATGGATCTTACAGAATTATAAAGATTACTATTTGCCCTGAGGAAAAATGCCACTTTTCTTTTTCGAAGGGAGATTCCTAATACGCGATTTAGTACTGCTGCTACCCATTTTGCCCTATCGTTCTCATTGACAAGGAAAAGGCTTTTGTTTCCAGATGTTCCTGACGACATCCCTATCGTAATTCCATTAAGTATCGGGGAAAAATCGCGTGTCTCTTCTGCCTCCAGGGCAAGTTTCATGGCTTCGGACTTTTTGATGCCTGCTGTATTTATCTGGTCAAAATGTTCCATGAATGTCACCTTATTCATAACAGGGAAGGAGTGAAGTGGGGTGTTGGTTTTCAGAAGGAACCTGTAGTAATCCGACCTTTTTAGTATTCTCCAGAACCTCTTCAATCTTTTATTCCTCAACTTTAATAATCGGTTGCGGTCACGTAAATTCTTCTTCTGAAGCAGAAATCCGAAGTAATACAACAATATTTTGAGCTTGAATACCATTGGGACCGTTCAGTTTGATAAGATTTTCCTGTATGATTCTTCACAATGACTTGGGATAATCAGAGTATCAGGATTTGCCAGCTGATAGTCATGAATTAGATCTATTGTGTTGGTAAGGTTTTTGTAACCATCTGCAATGATTGATACCATCCTTGGAGGGTATACTTTATCTCTGTAAGCATGTGCTGACCAGGTTGCGTCTCCAACCAATAAGATATCCCCCAGATTACTGCCTTTGACAAGCAATCCCATGTGTCCCCGGGCATGACCTGGCAAATCAACAAACCAGATATTATTATTCCACTTCCAGCAGGTCAAACCATCCTTTGTTTCTTCAGGAAACTCATATTCAGGGAATGAAATGCGTTGGTCGATGTCATCAGGTACAAGTGTTTTCAAAAGCCCTTTGGTAAGTGTATTAAGTCTGCCCGAGTTTCTGATCAGAGCCAATGCATCCTGTCTACACCAGAATTTACTCGTTCCGAAGTCTTTTAATCCACCAATATGATCCGCATGAAAGTGAGAGATAACGATATGGTTAATGTCCATGTTATCAATATGCAGATCCTTTAATTTATTCACACACTCCTCCTCCGAGTTGATTGTTACCGGGGTAATCCATTGGTATAAAACCTCAGGAAATCTCCGGGTGGCCTTAAAAAATCTTCTGCTGTATCCGGTATCAAATAGAATCCTGCCAGTCTGTTGATGCTCAATAAGCGCCCACCTGGCATAGAAAGTGAGTTTCATTGGGTGTTCTCCCCGGTGGATATGCCAGTTGTTACCTGTGCAATAACCACTGGAAAAAATCCTGATATGTGCTTCCTGTACTGTCATCTCCGGTACCGCCTTATAAAGTCATCCAGGCTTTGAGTCGTGGTAACTATTGGTTCGTAATTCAAGAATCGTTTTGCTTTGTCAATACTCATGGTGAGTGAGTATTTAAGGATTCCGGTACTGTACCTGGTAAGTACGGGTTCTTCCTTTTTAAATATTCTGCAGTACTGTTCATTGAGCATAGCGATTGTGTAGGCCAATCCATAATGGACCATACCAATTTTGTGATCATATCCTAATTTCTTTAGCATATCAACCAGCAGTGGCCATATTTCCAGTGATTGTCCATCTGTTATGTTAAAGACCTCTCCATCCAAAGGAGAACCTGTCATGAGGGCCAGGTGAACAGCATGTGCCAAGTTTCGTGCAGAGGTAAAATCGGCGATGGTTTTCCCATCCCCGATAATTTTTAATCTCCCGGATTCATATGCTCTTATCACCCTGGGAAGTATAACCGTATCACCAGCACCTATAATCGCCCTCGGTCTTAATATGATTTTAGAAAGACTGTCTCGTTGAAAATTCAGGATTTCCTGTTCAGCAAGAAATTTGGTAGATGTATAATGGTTGACAAATTTCTTTGGTAATTCAGCATCTTCGCTGACATTCAGGCGATTAGAAAAATTAAAATAGATACTCGGTGTAGAGATATAGACAAGCTGCTCTGCTGAGGAAATTAGACGAAGTATATTCCTGGTAGCCTGCACATTGTGCTCAAAGAATTCCTGGTAGCTCCCCCATAGGGAGGATTTGGCCGCACAGTGTACAACATGTGTGAAACAATTTAATTGAGTGGCAACGAAGTCCACATCCCTCAGGTCACCTGTTATCATCTGGTAGCCATCATGCTGTAGCTCACTAATACGCATTTTATTTCTGCCTGTACCTGTAACAGCATCTTTTCCATAATGGCCCGATAATTCTCGGAGGATCCATCCCCCGGCAAATCCACTAGCACCAGTAACAAGTATTTTCATTGGTTTAAAGAGAATTTTTTACATAGGCTAAATTACTTATTACCAATACCTTATTGAAACGGATATTTACCAGTAAGACAAGCGAATTTGCGAGAATTATTAATTGGCAGCAGATGGTTTAATTTGGAGAGGATTTTTTGGGAATCTTTACTAAAGGCAGATATCTATTATGATTTTGTACTAAATTATATCTTCCAAAATTGATCTGGGTAGTAATTTTTAATATATTGGGATACCACAACCTGGAAGTTTTCAGTTACCGATTTGATTATTTTGAATGTTAATTGATTATTTTGGCAGTAGTGAAATTTTACATATTATCATCACAAAAACGGAAGGCTAAAAATAAACGCTTTAATTATGAAAGAATTCAATCGTCGTGAGTTTGTATATGCGCTATCTCTTGGTACAGGAAATTTGATGTTCAGCAATCCGCTTACCGGATGTACAAATGATGTTTCTACAGATCCCTTTCAGCTTGTGAAGTTAGGCAGATCCGGACTGGAAACAACCTTGCTGGGTATGGGGACCGGTTTTCATGGCGGTAACCGTTCATCATCCCTTTCCCGGCAGGATAAAAACAAAAGCCTGGCCCTGCTCCGGCATGCCTACGACGTGGGGATCCGTTATTTCGACTGTGCGGATCTTTACGGTACCCATCCCTTGATGGCGGAGTCATTGCAAGCCATTCCCCGTGATAAGATCACGATTGGTTCAAAAATCTGGACAAGACAGGGTGGAATACCGGAGCCTGAACGCCCTGGCGCAAATATTGTGGTAGACCGTTTCCGGAAGGAATTAAATACAGACTATATTGACCTTATGCAGATCCATGCAATGGTCGATGCTGATTGGACCGATGCAGAAAAGCGCCAGATGGATATCCTAGAAGATCTGAAATCGAAGGGAATCATCAGGGCACACGGCGTTTCAGTCCATAGTTGGGAGGCCATGAAGGCCGCCCTTGACAGTCCATGGGTTGATGTCATCCATGCCCGGATCAATCCTTACGGAATTGCCATGGACAAACCGGAACCTGAACAGGTTGTCTCCCTGATACATCAATTGCATGATTCCGGCAAAGGCGTAGTAGGCATGAAACTGATCGGGGGAGGCAAATATCCTGAAGAAGGAGATAAGATCGATAATGCACTGAGGTTTGTACTGGGACTCAGAAGCGTGGATATGATCATTGTTGGTTTTGAAGAAACATCTCAAATCGACAATTATGCCGGGCGGATCGAAGGTGCATTGTCACAGATAAACAGTGCATAAATCCCGAAATTCAAGCATGACTGGAAAAGAAAGGATAACTGCGGCCATGAACCACTGGGAGGCGGACAGGGTGCCATATTGTCTTGGGGGTACCACGGTCACGGCCATT
>DAOWJB010000134.1 GCA_030640625.1 Bacteroides sp. | reverse complement strand
CACTGGATTGGGTGATTGTCATCCTTTACCCAATGATCTCTGTTGCCATCGGAATTTACGTGAGGAAATTCATAAAAAACATGCGGGATTTTGTTACTGCCGGCCGCAACCTTGGTCTCTGGCTGGGTATTGCAACCATGACGGGAACGGAACTGGGTTTGATAACGGTAATGTACAGTGCGCAAAAAGGGTTTACCGGCGGATTTGCGACCTTTCATATTGCTGTGGCTGCCATGATCGTGACATTTATTGTTGGTCTGACTGGATTTATTGTTTACCGGCTGCGGGAAATGAAGGTACTAACCATTCCCGAATTTTATGAAAAACGTTTTGACCGGAAAACAAGGATCCTCGGGGGAATTATGATGGTACTGGGAGGTATTCTGAATATGGGACTTTTCCTGAAGGTCGGTTCAATGTTCATCGTTGGCATCACCGGCCTCTCGGCAGCCAGTTGGGCCCTGCCTGCTGTCATGATCTTCCTCATCACACTGGTGTTGATCTATACGGTCCTCGGTGGAATGGTATCCGTGGTAATTGCCGATTATGTTCAGTTCATTGTGCTTTCAATTAGCCTGCTCGCCATCACTTTTATTGTTATTGGAAAACTTGGATGGAATAATATCTTTGATACTATCCAGAATACCATGGGAACAGCCGGCTTTGATCCGACAGTTGCAGATGGTGGTTTTGGCTGGGAGTATATCATCTGGATGTTCTTCCTGGGACTTGTAAGTTGTGCCATCTGGCCTACGGCGGTTGCCAGGGCTCTGGCAATGAAAAATCCCCGGGTGGTAAAACGCCAGTACATGTTCACCTCCGTTTCCTACCTGATACGATTCCTCATCCCATATTTCTGGGGCATCTCCGCTTTTGTTTTCATCACAAATGATGCCTCCTTCAACGCACTGTTCTTCCCTGCGGGATATCCTCCCCCGGATTCCCTGCCGGTTGGAATGGAAGCGGTTGACAATCTCTATAGCATGCCTTTTTTTCTGGGAAAGATATTGCCTGCCGGCCTGATCGGATTGGTTACTGCAGGCATGCTGGCCGCATTCATGTCAACCCATGACAGCTATTTATTATGTTGGAGTACCTCACTCACTCAGGATGTGGTTGCTCCCATTGCCAAATCCGTGGGCAAGCCTTTGAGTTCAAAGAAGAAAATTGCACTGTCAAGGATATTTATTGTGCTGATAGGGGGATTTGTTCTTTACTGGGGTTTGTTTTACAAAGGCAGTGAGGATATCTGGGATTATATGGCTGTAACAGGAGCCATCTATTTTACCGGAGCATTTGCCCTCCTGCTGGGTGGCCTGTACTGGAAGCGTGCCAGTTCGACAGGGGCGTTTATGGCACTGATCGGTGGACTGGGAGCCATTCTTGGATTGACACCGGTACAGGACCTCCTGTGCTTTGAATTATCCAGTGCCCGCGTAGGATTATTATCAATAATAGCCACCATCATTTTGATGGTCATTGGATCTTTGCTTTTCCCTGACCGGAAGACCCGAGAAACATTAAATACCCCATAAAATCATGACAGTTGAAAGCTGGAGCATTGTCTGGAAAATTGTTTTTATCATTGGGGTTTCCCTGTTTGCTATCCTTGCTGCTTTTGTTATTGTAGGAGGTGCAATGGATACCAGTAAGCTGATAAAGCGGCTTAAAAAGGAGGATGAACAATCCGATGTTTCAGAGACCACATCAGAAGAAGAATGATTAAAACTACTCTTTCTGCTCGATCATGAGGTAAACCTCTGTCCCGGCAGTCATCATGGCTCCTAGTCCCCTGGGATCATGATCAAAAGTTTTTCTGTTGTTATAGAATTCAACATCACTTCCAATGGCTGTTCCCCGACATATCCCTGTTACCGTTCCATCCTCTTTCACCTTTTTCTTCAAAGCCTTCCAGCCATTCATTGCGTTTGAACTGTAACCATCCGGCAACCATCCCTTCCTGACCGCATTTTTGAATTTACTATTTACCGGGCTCAGACTTTCAGTTCCTCATAAAGTTGACATCCTCCATTCCATGAATGAAATGGATTCCTTAATACAAGGTCAGTACTCCTTCGCAGTTTCCTGCTGGTTTCTGCTGCCGACCGCTAATGCGATTCGCTTGACAGACCATCCCCACCTGCCCGGCGGTTT
>DAOWJB010000071.1 GCA_030640625.1 Bacteroides sp. | reverse complement strand
GCATCAGTGCTTCCAATACAGTCTGAATATATTCTGCCAGATACTGGTTCATCAGATCAGTTAAGGATTTCTCAAATTCGTTATATCGCAGATTCTTCTTGAATTCCTCAGCCCTTTCTTCTATTTTTGTAAATAAACTCTCGTAGTTTTTCATAGGGTTATGCGTTTGGTTTCGTTAACCCTATGTTTTTTATTTTTACCAAATATTACAAATCAAGTTTTCCACAAATTGGGATTGCACCCCACCAGATTGGGTTTCAGGATCACTTCATCATGATTCTTAACAATGCCTTCCAATCCACCAGCCTCCTCAACAGCCCTTCTGGTCATTGAAAGAACTTCTTCAAAAGCTATTTGACTTGCCTGTTCTTTGGGGGACTGAATGATTGAAACCGTGGCAGAGGGTAAAACTACCGGCGATTCCATAGGCTCTATCTTTAGAGGGACAGCGGGGACAGTGCCCGATCTGTGCAGCATTCCACCCCGTCCTTCTGCGAAAGATATTTTTCCATGCAGTTGTAATCCTGATACAGTACAAATACAAATTACTACCACCAGATAGGTCAAGGCATACAGGTGCCTGGAGTATTTGAACAGATTCCTGGCCCTCCTGAAGGACAACCATGATATACCGATGCCAAAAGCCAAATAATGAATGAGCTTGCCAGGGGAAAGGCAGCCCTTTGGCATGGGTATAATGCCCGGCCAGGCTTCGGGATAACCCGGATCAAAAACCAGACAAGCGCTGCAAAACCAAGTATGGGTAAGGTTAATTTCTTAATGAATTTCTGGAATTGGACCATTTGACGAAATTTTATGCCAAATTAGGAACTTTAATCAGAGTTTTTTCATAACCTGTTGATATTCAGTTAATTTAGAACATATCCATATATATATTCATTTTTCATTCTGGCTTTGATCCGCAATATTTAATGGATTTCATAAATTTGATAAAACAAGGCCAATTTCGGAGCATTGGACAGGAATGAAATTCATATTATTGAGGGCCTGAGATCCGGCAGGGAAAGTGCCTACCAGCTCCTCTTCGAATTGTATTACCAGAAACTGGTTGTCTTCGCCAGGAAATACCTTGATGACATGGAAGCCGCCAGGGATGTTGTCCAGGATTTATTTCTTAACCTCTATGAATCCCGACAAACGATTACCGTACAAACTTCACTTAAATCCTATTTGTACAGTTCAGTGAAACACGGGTGCCTGAACCACCTCCGGCATAATGCTGTGAAGGAAAAATACGCAAATATGATGATGAACACAGGCAATGGAAGGGACCTGGATCTTGAAGAAAAAATCGATACTACAGAAATGGAAGCAAAAATTTTTGAGATCGTTTCAGCATTGCCGGACAAATGCAGGCAGATCTTTATTATGAGCCGGGTGGAGGGAAAACGAAACAGGAAAATTGCAGATGAATTAAATCTTTCAATACGGACGGTTGAGACCCAGATCAGCAAAGCGCTGAAGTCCCTGAGAACCAATCTGCTACCTTCCGGAGACTGAAAAACACTTATTTGCCGTACGTGTAAGCTCCTTTAAAATTGTCATACATTCAGAAACGGACATGAAAAAGCAACAACCATATAAGATGGACGATGACCTGTTGATGAGATATTTTACAGGAGAGCTTTCCGGGCAGGAATCCGAAGCCTTGGGTAAATCTCTGGAAGCCGATCCTTCAAAGAGGGAATACCTCGAACGAATGGAGAAATTATGGAATCTGTCCGGCAGCATTCAGGATTTTCAATCAATTGATACAGCAAAGGATTGGAACACTTTGCGTAAGAAGTTTGGTTCTTCAGAGATATCTGGACAGCCTGACCCATGGAAACGTACCATTAGCCTGACACACAGGCTTATCAGGATAGCGGCCATCATCTTGCTGGTATTTGGCTCGGCATTTATGCTGTATTATTATACTGGTAATGGTCCCATAAGTAAACTGGACTGGATCACGGTTACTGTAGAGGATCAACAGCAGGAGCTAAACTTACCGGACGGTAGCAGGGTGTACCTTAATAATCACAGCAGCCTGATTTATCCGGCTGATTTCAAGGGCCTGAAAAGGACCGTTAAGCTGGATGGGGAAGCATTCTTCGAGATCGAAAGGGATGTGGAAAAAGCATTTGTTGTAAACGTAGCGGATGATGCATCAGTGGAGATTCTGGGCACCTCCTTTAACCTGCGGACCGATCCTGAGAAAAAACACGTGTTCTTATATGTGCTGACCGGGAAAGTTGCCTTTTACCCAAAAGGGAAGAAGAAGCAAGCCAGGGTGGTGAAACAGGATGAGCAGGCAATGTATCATAAGGGCAAGATCAGCCCGTTAAGCTCGATCGACCTAAATTTCCTTAGCTGGAGAACCCGTACCCTTGTGTTTGAAAATACTCCCCTGACGGATGTGGTAGAACAACTGGGAAGGCATTACCGTAAGGAATTCCTCATCCTGGACGTGGGACTCGACACCCTCGCATTAACAGGTACTTATAATAACCAGAAAATAGAGGAGGTACTGGAAGAAATCGCACTGGTACTCGATATATATTTCGAGGAAACAGATGGGATGATCCAGGTCACAGCCTATGATGTTCAGACAGATGAAGAGTAAATCCAACATATTAATCCTCTTCATCCTTGTTTTCTTCCAGGCAGGTGCAATTGCCCAGGCAGGGGGATCCATATTGGAGAAAAAGATCCAGCTAAATAACCAGGTAACTACCCTGGAACAGGCACTCAAGATCATCAGCAAAGAAGGGGACTTCACATTCACCTACGGGAACAAGATCCCGGCACAGCAGCAAGTCATCATTAAAGCAGGTGAACACATAGTTAAAGAGGTCCTGGATGATCTTCTGCGTGATTTCCCGGTGGATTACATCGAAAAGAAGGGTAAGATCCTCATCATCCCGAGAAGAGAAGATACAGGTCTTAGCCAGACTGTCAGGGGCAGGATCGTGGACAAGGATTCGGGCTTGCCTATTCCCGGTGTGAATGTTTTCATTGCCAGTCCCCTGAAAGGAGCAGTTACCGATCTTGAGGGGAATTTCCGCCTCGAGGAGATCCCGGTTGGAAGGCATGTGCTGGAAATTTCCTGCATGGGATATGAAGGGTTAAACCTTCCCAACCTGGTGGTTCATTCTGGTAAGGAAATTGTTCTCCAATTTGAGCTTGAAGAATCCATTCTTAATATTGGAGAGGTGACCATCCGGCATAAGATCGACAAGCTCAAACCTGTGAATGATCTGACCCTCATCAGTGCCATTCCCCTGTCGGAAGAAGACCTTACCTATTGCCCGGGGTCCATGAATGATATATCCAGGGTTGTTATATCCCTCCCTGGTGTGGCAAGTCCGAATGATGGACAAAACCAGGTTATCATCCGCGGGAACAGTCCCAAAGGACTCCTCTGGAGATTGGAGGGGATTGAAGTTCCCAATATGAATCATTTTGGGGAAATTGGCTCTTCTGGAGGCGGGATCAATATGCTGAGCAATAACATGATAGGCCGATCTGATTTCTTAACGGGTGCCTTCCCGGCCGAATATGGAAATGCGCTTTCAGGAGTGTTTGATATTAACCTGAGGACAGGGAATAATGAAAGGCATGAACAAACCTTTCAGATTGGAGTAATCGGCACTGAATTTATGGCCGAGGGTCCCCTGAACCAGCAATCCGGCGCTACCTATATTGCCCAATTCCGGTTTTATACACTTGCATTGATACACATGGCGGGACTGATGGAACATACACCGGATTTTTCCGATCTGTCCTTTAAGTTTCACCTGCCCACAAGACGCATGGGAACCTTCTCTATTTTTGGAATCGGGGGGAGAAGCCACGAGAAGGGTGATTCAGGTTATGACTGGTACAATGACGTAGCAACCCTGGGTGTCTCTAATGAATTTGGAATAAATGAAACCACACGGATCAAAACAATAGCGGCCTTATCGTTCTGGAAATATCGCTGGGATACACACAGAAATATGGGTACATCTGCAGATCCGATCGATTACAATGCGCATAACGATGTAAGGGATCTTACGCCACGCCTGTCGGTGACCCTCGACAAAAAACTAAGTGCAAGGCATAGGATCAGGACAGGTGTTGTTTATACCCACGCACTCTACAATTCTTTTATGGGATGGCATTCTGACACACTTTCCAACAGGGCCCTGGATCCCAATCATCCATTGTATTCCAGCAACATCGACTACGAGCATGTTTATTCCGATGCAAAAGGGAGCACGGGGATCCTCCAGGCGCATCTTAACTGGCGGTACAGTATCTTCCCGTCCCTTATGCTAAATAGTGGTGTCCATTACATACAGCTCCTGCTGAATAACAACTATTCCGTAGAACCCAGGATCAGCCTGTCATGGCAATTTCTACCCGAACATAATCTTAGCGCCGGATTCGGGATCCATAGCCGAAGGGAATCCCTTACCCTGTATACCGGTGAAAAAACGATGCATGACGGAGAAAAGGTACAAATT
>DAOWJB010000142.1 GCA_030640625.1 Bacteroides sp. | reverse complement strand
GAATGTTACTAATTTACCTTTAGATTTGAAAAAAACGAAATTCAACACCCCTTAAAATGAAAAAATAGCTTACCCCTGATTTTTCTGTTCATTATTATCATGAAGGATATGTAAGGGCCCTGTATTTGCCCAATGGTGACATTCCTTAACGATTACACTGGTAACTTTTTCAGCGTTTCTTCGTAATTATAGCCAGTTTAATACTATAATTATGAAAAAACTTCTTTTCATATCCATCCTTGCCCTGATCCTGGTTTCCTGTGAGAAGAAACAGCAGCAGGACTGGGGAGATCTGCTTATCGTGACTGAGTTTGACGGTACGGCCGAAGAAAATGTAGAAGTAACACTGTACAGCTCCTATGATAACTTCGTGAATTATGTATTCATTGAAAGACAGTTATCAGACGAGTATGGAGAAGTTTACTTCCCTGAGTTGCTACCGGGAATGTATTACTTTGAAGCTGAGAAGATAAAGTCCTCTCTCTTTTCAATATATGCCATGGATTCTATTCCTGTCATAGGCTTGCAACAGGTCAATAAGATCCTGATTATGGAGCCTGCCGATTAGGGTCATTCCTCCTGTGGGACTTCAGGTTTCAGCACAACCTGAACAAAATTTTCCTTATTGAAAAAGGTCTTTGCTGCATCCTGTACCATTCCGGGATCCAGTGTTTTAATCAGTTCCGGATAGGCAAGGATCAATGCCGGATCATGTTCCCTTATTGCGTAAGCTACCAGATTGGATAACCAGAACCGGTTCTGCTCCAGCTGGGTTTCAAAAGAACGGCGCTGGGTTTCTTTCACTTTGTCAATATAACTGATGTCCGGTCCAAATACCCGCACGCTGTCAATCACCTGAAAAATTGCCTCTGTAAGTTCATCCACCCTTGCAGGCTCACACCCGAAGGAAACGGTGATCCTGTATTCTTCCCTTGGGTACAGGCTGAGGGAGGCACCAATCCTGGTTCCATAGGTCCCGGACATATCTTCCCGCAATACTTCCCTCAATTTTATCCTCATTACAGATGTCATGGATGAGAGGGCATAATTGGCTTCGCGGGACCAGGGATGTTCTCCGGTAAATATTAAACTCACATGACTTTTTTCTTCTTGGCCACGGTAGATGGTTTTTTTAATCAACCCTTCCGGAGGATAAATTCCCGTGTCTTCCCAGCTTTCTTCCCTGTCCGTTCCTGGCAAGCTGCCCAGGTATTGCAGAATTAAAGGCCGGATGGAATCAGTATCGAATTTCCCTACCAATACAAAGGTTAAATCGTCCAGATCCTCAAACCGTTCGAGGTAGAAATTATAACTGACCTCAGGGTCGATCTCATCCAGCAGGCTGACGGACCATGGACGACTCCGTGGATGATACTGGGCCATGGTAACCATTATGGTGTCATAATAGGCTGCTTCGGGACTGCCTGAACGGTTTTCAATAAAACCTTCCATCCTTGTCTTGTATGACTGATATGCTTCAATATCCTTGCGTGGCCGGTTCAGGTACAAATAGACCAGCTGGAACATGGTTTCCATATCATCGGGTGAGGCACTGCCGGTAATACCTTCTGTAAGCTCATTGATAAATGGAAATACGCTAACTACCTTCCCGGTAAGCTTTTTATTCAATGCATTCAGGTCAAATTCCCCCACACCGCTTAATTTAATTATCTCTGAAGCAGCCCGGGCCGACCGGTAATCATCAGTGGCTGCCAGGGAATGGCCACCTGGGCTGAAACCCTGGAAAAGTACCTCATCATTCTTGATATCAGTAGGCTTGAGGATCACACATATCCCATTGGAGAGCTTCCAGGTTGTAATCCCAAGATCCTCCTGCTCAACTTCCTGGATAATATCCGCCGCGGCAGGCAGGGTTTCCATCAGTGGCAGATCTGTAACTGCATCTTCATATGGCAGGATTTCTTTCTGCCCGACATCAGCAAATACAGACAGCAATGCTTGCTCTCCAGGTATCATTACATCTTCTTTCTCCGGTGCACTCAACAAAACAACCCTGTTGGTTTTTGCCAGCCATTTTTCAACCATATCATTTACTTCCTCCAGCTTTATTTCCGGAAGCAGTATGCTGGCTGCCAGGTATTCATATGCTATACCAGGGATGGGTTCATCTTCCAGGAAATGTCTCATGTATTCAGCAGCAAATCTTACCGATTCTGTTTTGTCCCGTTCGCGGTATGCTTTTTCAACTCGCCTCAGCAACCAGGTCTTGGTGCGGTCCAGTTCAGATTGTGTAAAGCCATGCTGTTCCACCCGTGATGCCTCTATAAGAATTGTTTCGAGACCACGCATGATCCCATCCTCCTTTACTGCAACATTCAGTGAATTGATGTTCTTGGTTCTGACCATGTTGCTGCTTGAGACATAAGCATAAAGAAAAGGCGGATCTGCCTGGTTCAACAATTCATACAAACGGATATTCAACATCCTTGTAAATAACTGTTCTATCAGCATCCTGCGGAAATCAACGGCAGTTTTCTCCGGCAAAACATCTGTTTTGTAATAGACGGAAAGCATTGTATTTGTGGCTTCCGGATCTGTGGCTAGGGCGAAAAGTGTCTCTCCATGGTCCGGGACCTTGTAAAGTATTCTCTCCCGTGGTTCAGCTGCAGCAGGAATCTTTTCAAAATATTTACCAATGAGTTCGGACATTTCTCCGGCATCGAAATCCCCCACCACAATAACGGCCATCAGATCAGGCCTGTACCATTCCGAATAAAACCTCTTCAGCGTTTCATGTTCGAAGTTTTCAATTATCTCTACCTTCCCGATCGGTAAACGTTCAGCATACCTGGAATCCTTGAAAATCACCGGCAGCTGTTTGTCCAGTATGCGCATTTCAGCCCCCCTGCCGAGGCGCCATTCTTCAATGACCACCCCGCGTTCCTTATCCACCTCTTCCGGATCAAAACTCAGATGTTGTGCCCAATCTGCCAGGATCTGAAATCCTTTCTCAACAACTTCCGCACTGTCTGTTGGAAGTTGGAGCATATAAACGGTTTCATCAAAGCTGGTAAATGCGTTGATCTCGGGACCGAATTTCATGCCGACAGATTCCAGGTAATTGATGATCTCCTGCTTGGCAAAATGTTTGGTGCCATTAAAGGCCATATGCTCTGTAAAATGGGCCAACCCAAGCTGATCCTCATCCTCAAGTACTGATCCGGCATTCAACACCAACCATAATTGGACCCGGTTTTCAGGTTTTCTGTTTTCCCGTATGTAATAGGTCAGTCCGTTTGAGAATTCCCCATGGACAATGGCTGAATCCACTGGTATGCACCCACCATCGCGAATCATGTATGCTACCGTATCCGATTGCATAGGATATGCGTTGCTGCTTAGAATCAATGCCAGAATGGCAAGAAGAAGGCTTAAATAAGATTTACTGAATTTCATCTTACATGAATTAGGTTTTTGCAAATTTAGAATTTATCGCCGTAAAATTACTACGTGTTCCGGCACAAAAATTGTAGTATAATAACATCTACACAATATCCGGCAATTGGTTTTCATCTCTCCAGGGGATAGTTCATTTTGAAACAGGTAGTTATTTGCTTTATTTGTCGTAATTTAATGTGACAAAACTGAAACCGTGATCCGTATTTTTCTGTTTATCGTTTTACAAGCCGGACTGATTTCCAATATCCTGGGTCAATCTAGTAAGGATTTACGTTTTGAGAATATCTCTGTAAACGATGGTTTATCACAAAGTACAGGCAGGGTAATCATTCAGGACAGCAAAGGATTTATCTGGATCGGCACCCAGGATGGGCTCAATAAGTATGATGGTCATTTCTTCATGGTCTATAATAATGATCCCCTTGATACCAACTCCCTGTCTGACAATTTCATCCAGGACATTACAGAGGACGGGGATGGTATCCTGTGGATTGCTTACAATGCAGGGGGAATGGATCGTTTTGATCCGGATAATGAAATATTTACCCATTATAAAAACCGGCCTGGGGATACTACTTCCCTGAGCAGTAATTTTGTTAATCATATCTATCATGACCGGGAAGGAACCATGTGGCTAGGCACTGCATCTGGTGCACAAATTTTCAAAAAGTCAAGTGGTTCATTTCAGCGGGTTTATCTATCCGGTATTGGGAATCCCACACCGTTCATCAATTGTTTTTACGAGGATAGCCAGAACAGATTCTGGATTGGGACAGGTGGTTATGGCCTTGTTGAATACGACAGGGACGCCCGGAGGATTGTGAATCATTATCAAAACGATCCTTTAAGCAATTCCCTGAGTAGTAATGTTATATCGTCAGTATTGGAAGACAGTTATGGTGAATTCTGGGTCGGAACGGGCAATCTGGGACTAAACCGTTTGGATCGGGAAACAAGTCAGGTAGATGTCTTTCTATATGATCCGGAGGATCCCGGAAGTATTTCAGACAATATCATTTTCAAGATCCTGGAAACAGTACAGGAGGAAAAGATATTGTGGATCAGTACACAGAATGGTGGACTTAACCGATTTGACCGTGCAACGGAAACATTCACTTCCTATCAGAATGACCCGAATGATCCATTCAGCATCAGCAATAACATAATTTTTGCCCTCACATCCTCGACTGATGGAACCATGTGGATCGGTACCGGAGGGGGAGGGATCAATAAGTTTTCCCTGCGCAAACCCAAATTTCAGCATTTCAAATACCCGGGCAATGTACTGGCAAATTTTATCTGGGAGATATTCGAAGACCAGCAGGGCAGGGTTTGGCTGGGATCACAGGGACAGGGAATATTTTATTATGACAGGCAATCCCATGAATTCCAGCATTTCCTTTTCGACCCTGTTGATCCTGAATTATCCAAAACATATAATGTGCTATCAGCCTTTTATTCAGAAGACGGAACCCTTTGGATCGCCACCAGCATGAACGGTCTTTTCAGGATCAATGAGAAAAAGGGGATTAGCAAGAATTACAGGTTCGATCCACAGGATAGTACAGGGATCATATCAAATAATTTACGGGTGGTTTATGAGTCATCAGATGGGACCATATGGATGGGTTTTAATGGTGGTGGATTAAACCGGCTGGACAAAGATACCGAACAATTCACCTGGTATACCAGTGATCCATCAGATTCTGCCAGTTTGAATTTTAATGTCATTTATTCCATTTACGAAGACAAAGACAAATATATATGGGTCGGTACTTATGGCGGGGGATTAAACCGGCTGGATCCTTCCACAGGCAATTTTACAGGTTATACTCATGATCCGACCAATCCCCAGAGCATCAGTAATAACCGCATTCGCTGTATGTATGAAGACAAGCATGGGGCATTTTGGGTGGGGACTGATCATGGATTGAATAAGATGGATAGGGATACAGGTCATTTCAAGACCTACACAACAAAAGACGGACTGCCCAACAATGTGATATACAGCATACTGCCCGACAATCACGGAAATTTCTGGCTAAGTACAAACAGGGGACTTTCCAGATTCAATCCAGAAAAAATATCCTTCAGGAACTATGATGAGGAAGATGGCTTGCAAAGTAATGAATTCAATACAGGCGCTTATTATTTAACTGAATCGGGGGAAATGCTCTTTGGCGGGATCAATGGATTCAATATTTTTCACCCGGACAGCCTCCGGGAAAATTCCTTTATCCCGCCTGTACTGATCACGAATTTCAAACTGTTTAATAAAACTGTAAAAATCGGACCTGATTCCCCCCTTAAAAAGAATATCACGGAAACCGGGGAGATCGTTCTGACCCATCGCCAGAATTTCATTTCGTTTGAATTTGCAGCCTTCAATTATATCAATGCTGAGAAAAACCAGTATAAATATTTGCTTGAAGGAGTTGACCCCGGCTGGGTGGAAGCAGGCAAGCGCAGGTTTGCTGATTATCCGGGTTTGCATCCAGGTAAATATACCTTCAGGGTATTGGGTTCCAATAATGATGGTACCTGGAATATGGAAGGAGACCAGGTCCGTGTCATCATCCGTCCCCCCTGGTGGAGAAGCATCCCGGCCTATATTATATATGGCTTATTGCTGGTGATTATTTTTTACGGCTATACCCGTATCCGAACCTACCGGCTCGAACAATTACGAAAGACACTCGAACACCAGGTCAGGGAACGAACACGGGAGATTGCCAGGCAAAAAGAGGAAATTGAAGCACAGCGGGATTCCCTTCAGGAGTTAAATGCTACCAAGGACAGGTTGTTCCGGATCATTGCCCATGACCTGAAGAATCCCATGACCGCCCTGATGTCAATCACCCAGTCACTGACCATGGCTTACCATGAACTGGAAGAATCAGACAGGGAGGAGGCCATCCGGCAGGTTGATAAGGCAGCTGGGGACCTGCTCCGGTTGCTCGATAATCTGCTTCAGTGGACCACCTCCCAGACAGGAAAAATGCCTTTCAATCCGGAACGGTTTGACCTATCTGTAATAGCACGTGAAAGTCATTCACTGGCAGATCCTTTGTCCAGAAAGAAAAAGATCTCCCTTGAATCCAATATTCCGGAAGGTTCCTGGGTAAAAGCAGACAGGAATATGATCAGCACAGTATTCCGGAATCTTCTATCCAATGCCATCAAATTCACCCCTGAAGGCGGGAAGGTGAATCTGGAGCTCCATCATTTTACAGAGGAAGATGGTTCAGACTGTCAAGAAGTTACTGTATCCGATACCGGAATTGGAATTCCGAAAGACCGTCTTGACCAGCTTTTCCACATGGATAATACCTGGACCACCAAAGGGACGGCCAATGAAAGCGGAACAGGCTTGGGTCTCTTGCTATGTTATGATTTTGTGGTCCGAAATCATGGAACCATGCGTGCAGAAAGTGAGACTGGTAAGGGCAGTCGTTTTATTTTTACCCTGCCAGCTATTCAATAAAACTGCATGAGGTTCTACTCCTGGCAGGATTTCTTCATGATCCTTTTCAGGTTGTAAGTATTTCCCCACTCTTCTGCCTGGTTGAAATCATGACAGTAATCAGGGGAAGGGCTTCCCATCTTCATTTTAATATACCCCCGCAATGCATAGAAGTCCCCATTATAATGATTCAGATAGAGTGCAGTATTGACATCATCACGTGCTGTAGGATAATCCATCAGGTTGTAGGAGGACTTTGAACGTTCGAAATAATACAATGGATTCTTATCATCCAGTTCAATTGCATGATTGAAATATTCATATGCCCTGGAGGGTTGATCCTGGTGATCATTCATTAGAATTCCAAGATAATAATATATGTCCGGATCATCCGGATTAATTCCCAGTGCAATATTCAAGTCGACCTGAGCTCCTTCAGTATCCGCCATATACACTTTAGATGCTCCTGCATACTTGTGAAATTCCGAACTTCCGGATACCATTTCAAGGGTCTTTGTAAAGTCATCCAGGGCAGTACGATAATTTTTATTGGCAAAATGAGCATACCCCCTGGCATAATAATAATTTACATTTTCCGGAGCCCTCTCTATGGCTTCGTCCACTGCCACTCCCGCTATACCCAGAACACTGGACAGCGCTTTGAAATCAAGTTGTAAACCAATTTCAAAATCAGCAAGCATAGCATCATCATCATCCAACCAATAATTGGCCACCCCCCGGAGAATATAACCAAGTGCATACCCCCTCTTTAATTTCACAGCCTTGTTAAAATCCTCTTTTGCTCCCTGATAATCTTTCAGCTTGATTTTTGCCATCCCCCTGTTAGTCCAAGATCTTATGAAAAGAGAATCAAGGTCAATGCTTTTATTAAATTGAATAATCGCAGTTGAATACTGCATAAGACCATTTCCATATATGGTGCCAAGAGCAAAATAGCCCAGGGCGAAATCCGGGTGGTCCCGGATCAACGCTTCGGCCAGTTCCTTTGCCTTCTGGTTATTGACATGAAGTAATTCATAGGTATTACAGAAATGATGATATGCTGAACCCGGGTATCTTTCCTTTATCTGTTCCTTTGTTTCATTATCACCAGTTGCCAGGTAGCGTTCAAGAAGGATTTCCGGATCCAAATCCTGAGCATGGCCAAGCATAGAATACAGCGCGAATAGAATACCGAACAGGCAACAAGCTAGGGTTCTTCTTGTCATGATAGTAGTGGTTATATGCAATCAGTCAATCGGGGTTTCCAATTTAACCAAATATCCGTTATGTTTCCGGATATTCAAAACAGATCCATCAGAAAATATGAGATATTGTCCTTTGATACCGCTCAACTTCCCCCCTATGGTTTCCAATTTATCAAAACTCAGGCTTTTAACCTTCTCAGGATATTGAAACACCGGATAATTGATCTTCGTGATCTCATCATCAGGGGAGAGATAAAGGGATAATTCCTCCGGCAGGTAACCGGAGGCTGTATTTTTCTCCTTGACCAGGTCTGCTTCGTGGTCAATGTTATTGGTCAGCATATTCCTCCAGTTGGTCTTATCACTCATTTGTGTTTTCAATGCAACTTCGATTTCTCCGGCAAGAAAGCGATTTGGTGTCTTTGCCAGCCGGATGGCCTTCCATGCTCCCTGGTCGATCCACCTGGTGGGTATCTG
>DAOWJB010000068.1 GCA_030640625.1 Bacteroides sp. | reverse complement strand
CTTGGTGGCGTTGATGGCAAAGAAACTGATATTGTTCTCCGCCATGAGTTTTTTCATGCTGTTGGGAAGCCGTTTGATGGTTTCCTCATTGTCCCAGATGGTATTCAGCAGGAAGGTACCTCCGTTTTTCAGTCCCTTCAGCATATCATACTTATCCAGGTAGGATGGAACATGACAGGCTACAAAGTCCGGAGTACCCACCAGGTAAATGGAACGGATCGGTTTGTCACCGAAACGGAGGTTTGAAACTGTAATCCCTCCTGATTTCTTGGAATCATAGGCGAAATAAGCCTGGCAGAATTTGTCAGTAGACTCACCAATGATCTTGATGCTGTTCTTGTTGGCTCCAACCGTTCCGTCAGCGCCAATCCCATAAAACTTCGCTTCGTAGGTGCCTTTTGGTACGGCACTTATCTCGGGAAGCAAGGGAAGGGACGTATGTGTAACGTCGTCTGTGATCCCGACCGTGAACCTGTTCTTGGGTTGGTCAGCAGCAAGGTTATCAAACACAGAGATCACCATGGCCGGTGTAGTATCCTTTGAACTGAGCCCGTACCTGCCTCCAATAATCATTGGGGCATCAGGTTTACCATAGAACAGATCCCGCACATCCAGGTAGAGGGGCTCGCCGTTTGCACCCAGTTCCTTGGTGCGGTCCAGTATGGCAATCCGCTTCACAGATTTTGGAAACACATTAAAGAAATACTTCGCACTGAAGGGACGGTACAGGTGTACGGTAATCATTCCGACTTTTTTGCCCCGGTCATTCAGGTAATCAATCGTCTCCTTGATGGTTTGCGTGACGGATCCCATGGCCATGACGATATTTTCCGCATCCGGATCCCCGTAATAAGTGAATGGATGGTACTCACGTCCCGTCATTTTAGTGATTTTCTGCATATACTCTTCGACGATATCAGGCACTACCTCGTAAAACCGGTTGATAGCTTCCCTTGTCTGGAAATAAATATCCGGGTTCTGGGCCGTTCCCCTTGTCACCGGGTGCTCGGGATTAAGCGCATTGTCACGGAATTTCTGGAGCGCTTCATAATCAACCAGTCCGGCCATATCTTCGGTTCTTGGTGCCTCAACTTTCTGCACCTCATGGGAGGTCCTGAAACCATCAAAGAAATGCAGGAAGGGTATGCGGCATTTGATAGCTGCCAGGTGGGCAATTCCTCCGATATCCATGATTTCCTGAACGCTTCCGGTTGCCAGCATGGCAAACCCGGCCTGACGTGTGCTCATTACATCACTGTGATCACCGAAGATGGACAGCGCCTGGGCAGCCAGGCTCCTTGCTGATACGTGAAAAACGCCCGGCAATAATTCACCGGATATCTTGTACATATTGGGAATCATCAAAAGCAAGCCCTGGGAGGCGGTGAAAGTAGATGTCAGGGCACCTGCCTGAAGTGACCCATGAACAGCTCCTGATGCTCCGCCTTCAGATTGCATTTCAACAACCTGAACCGTTTCACCGAAAATATTCTTCCTGCCAAACGCAGCCCACTCATCAACATTCTCCGCCATATCGGAGGATGGGGTGATCGGATAGATCGCCGCTACCTCACTGAACATATAGGCAACATGAGAGGTTGCATGATTTCCATCGCAAGTGATAAAATTTTTCTTATTAGCCATTTCAATCTGTTTAAGTATTTAATTAGCAATAAATTATATGATTTTTTATAAAGAATACAAAATTAACACAATTGGTGAATATTTTATATGAGTTTTATTATGTTTTCATTAATTCATACAGATTAAAAATAAAAAAACCGGGACCAAAAATCCCGGTATATTTTCTTAGCATATCATCACGCTCACCCCAAAGTTACTCTGCATTCATGGAGATCAGAAACTCTTCATTTGATTCCGTCTTGCTGAGGCGGTCGATCAGGAATTCCATGGCTTCGATAGAGGTCATGTCTGACAGGTAATTCCTGAGTACCCAGAGCCTGTTAAGCATCTTCTTGTCAAGCAGCAGGTCTTCGCGGCGTGTACTTGAAGGATTCAGGTCCACAGAAGGATATATCCGCTTGTTGGACAGCTTTCTGTCGAGCTGCAGTTCCATATTACCGGTACCCTTGAATTCCTCGAAGATCACATCGTCCATTTTTGAACCGGTCTCTGTGAGCGCTGTGGCAAGAATGGTAAGTGATCCGCCATTCTCAATGTTCCTGGCTGCACCGAAAAATCTTTTGGGTTTCTGGAGTGCGTTTGAATCCACCCCTCCTGAAAGTACCTTTCCGGAAGCCGGAGCAGTTGTATTATAAGCCCTTGCAAGACGGGTGATGGAATCGAGCAAGATCACTACATCGTGTCCGCATTCTACCATGCGCTTGGCTTTTTCAATGACAATATTTGAAACCCTTACGTGACGTTCTGCAGGCTCATCGAAGGTGGAGGCAATAACCTCAGCATTCACATTCCGCTGCATATCCGTTACTTCTTCGGGCCTTTCATCGACCAACAGAATAATCAGGTATACTTCAGGATGGCTTTCTGCAATGGCATTGGCAATTTCCTGCAGCAAGACGGTCTTGCCTGTCTTGGGCTGCGAAACGATCAGTCCCCGTTGTCCCTTCCCTATGGGCGAAAACATATCCACAATGCGGCATGAAATACTGCCCCTGGTACCCGGCTTTATGAGGGTAAATTTTTCATTCGGGAAGAGGGGGGTGAGGAAATCAAACGGAACCCTGTCCCTGATGAAATCCGGACTCCGCCCGTTAATCTCTTCAACCTTTATCAGTGGAAAATATTTCTCACCTTCCTTGGGTGGACGAATGGTACCGAATACACTATCCCCTGTTTTCAGTCCGAATAATTTTATCTGTGATTGAGAAACATAGATATCATCCGGTGAGTTGAGATAATTATAATCCGAGGAACGCAGGAATCCATATCCGTCTGGCATGATCTCCAGGACCCCTGATGCTGTAATGATCCCTTCAAATTCAAGGGCTTTATCCTGCTGCTTTCTTTCGTAACGCTTGTAATCACGGTCACCCTGGCCATCCCTGGAATCATTATCGGCATCCCTTTGGTAATAGTTGCTTCTTCTGTCCCTGAATGAAGTTTCTCTCTCCTTGGAGTAGTCCTTATCCTTGGAAAAATCCTTATCCTTGGATCGGTCCCTGTCTTTGGAGTGGTCCCTGTCCTTGGGGTGGTCCCTGTCCTTGGGGTAGTCCCTGTCCTTGGAATAGTCCCTGTCCTTGGGGTAGTCCTTATCCTTACGCTGTTCATCCTTCCTTTTTTCAGGATGGCTTTTCACTGCTTCCTCGCTGGTTTTTTCCTGTTTGTTTTCAGCAGGTTTTCTACCTCTGCGGTGAACGGACTTGTCTTTGGCCTTTGGGGCAGGTCGTTCTTTCTTATTGTCTTTTGGTTTGGATTGAACATCAGAGGCAACAATGGCCTGCTGGTCCAGGATCTTATAAATAAGGTCCTGCTTCCGCAATGCTTCAACCCTTTTTATTTTTAGTTCTTTGGCGATTTCTCGTAAATCGGAAACGAGCTTTTTATTAAGCTCAAGAATATCATACATGTGATTTGTAATAATGAGAATTAATTATATGTAGATTATGATCAGAAATATTGATATCAAATGAATATCAGGATTCGAAATTATTATTGAATTGGAGTCAGATATCCAGCTGAAAAAATGGATATCGATGGAAATTCATTGCAAGTATAAGCAAATACTTAGAATAACCAAAAAAATGATTTGAAATTTTTTAGCAATCTGTCCGCACTTTCCATTCAATAAGCTTATTTAGAATTAATAAAAAATATATGTGTAAACCTGCTCTATTTCACTGATTTCCCATGTTTTGACGGTAATTGTATCCGTCATTTATTTAAACTTCCCCTTGAATGAAAAGGAATTTTGGGGAAAAAAACGAATCTTTAGGTGATTCCGACTTTGAAAATGTAACTTTCATGGTTTTTTTACGTATAAAGGTCATCCCATAAATTCTCACCTAAATGAGACAGCTCAAGATCATCAAACAGGTTACCAACAGGGAAACTCCTTCCCTGGATAAATACCTGCATGAAATCGGCAAAGTCGACCTGATCACTGCCGAAGAAGAGGTTGAGCTGGCGAGGATGATACGGAAAGGCGACAAGGATGCCCTGGAAAAACTGATCAAGGCAAACCTGCGCTTTGTAGTGTCTGTATCCAAACAATACCAGAACCAGGGATTGAGCTTACCGGACCTGATCAATGAAGGGAACCTTGGATTAATTAAAGCTGCCCAGCGCTTTGATGAAACAAGGGGATTCAAATTCATTTCATATGCCGTATGGTGGATCAGGCAATCTATTCTTCAGGCCCTGGCGGAACAGGCCAGGATTGTCAGGCTGCCACTGAACAAGATCGGATCCATCAACAAGATCAACAAAACCTTTGCCATTCTTGAG
>DAOWJB010000282.1 GCA_030640625.1 Bacteroides sp. | reverse complement strand
GTTCTGTACAGGCCCATTCTCCCTCCTCTGCTCGTCAGGTCAGGATTGTAGTATTCCCACACCTTTTCTCCCTCCGGGCTTACCTCAAAAAACCATCCGTTATCTGAATTGGCTATCAAGGTATTGCCATCTGTCATCCTAACTGCAGAACCCCGTGCAGGAGAAAAGAATTCCTTGTTTGATCCGTATTCCCAGACAATCTGACCTGTCAACGGATCTATTTCAACGGCTTTCGTAAAACCCCTTGAGGATTCTGAAGTATGGTTCCCATTATCATAGATCAGGATATTTCCATTTGCCAGCATTGTGGGCATGTGGGGCCCCTCGATCACACCTGGTCCCCATGCCCATACAACCTTGCCTGTTTTTCTCTCGGTGATCATGATGGTATTTGAATGTCTTCCGCAGAGCAACAGGTTCCCGGCCTTGAACCTCTTGTCCTTCTTGGCAATGGGATTCTTGGGTAAAATTTCACAAGTATTGATATGTGGCCAGTCTCCCCATTTTGCATAGGGAGGAATGGGCTCCTTTACCAATGCTGCAACTTCATCCATATGCTCTTCGTAATACCAGATCCGTACCGTATCGTGCTTCTTATCAAATTCCACCAGTTCATCAAATGCCATGAACTGGCCCTCATGCCAGGGATCCGGCAGATCCCTGCGGGACACAACCACGGTATTTCCTTTCTTATCCCTTGCAAAATCATGATGTGCCCTAAGTTTGGCCTTCCAGACAAGGTTGCTGTTCCAGTCCAGCTCTACGATCATCTCATCCTTGATAACAGCCAGTAAATTACCGTTTGGCATCATTTCTGCATAATGCCAAGTCATGCCAAATCCTCCAAAACTGCTGGTCACGACATCCTCAGAATGTGGATAATACCAGGTATGAACATATTTCCCCTCCGCTGAGATCAGATGGGCAGCAGTCAAATTCCTGCTTGAATAAAGCCTGTAGTCGCTGTCGGTTTTTTCCTCCTCATGCAATGTAACTCCGATCTTCTGTTTTTCGGTATTTTGCGAATAAACATAACCGTAGATAAGCATTAAACATGCTACAAAAAATATATTTCTTCTCATAATTATTGGAATTTAGTTGGATTATATTGATTCAATAAAGACTGCTTGCCTAAAATTTACCCCGCGCTCCCGCAATAATGTTTCTCTTCCCGTCTGTCCAGTGATCTCGGTACCAGGTACAACTTTCATAATTATCCTCAAGTTCTTTCATTTTCTGATCCATCATCATTCTGAATTTATCAGCCGCTTTTTCATATTGTTTGTCTTCAATTAAATTATTCATCTGATGGGGATCATTTATATTATCAAACAATAATTCGCTGCCATCCACCCTGTAATTTGCATAGGTGTATTTTTTATCTCTCAAAGCTCTCCATTCATGTCCGTCTCTCCACAAATATGTGTGGCCGAGACCCTGCAGGAATGCAGCTTCTGGTTCCGGACCTTTTTTGCCAAGTGCAAGGTGGCTGAGGTCCATTCCTTCAACTTCTTCCGGCACAGGCTGCCCAATCAACCCCAACAGGGTCGGCATTATATCCGGAGTGTTTAAACATGCATCGGATATTTTTCCTTCAGCAATCTTCCCAGGCCATCTTATTAACATTGGTACCCGGGCAGCCTCCTCGTAGAAAGTTAATTTATAAATCCTTCCGTTGGCTCCAAACATTTCCCCATGATCCGAGGTGAAAACGAAGATGGTATTATCACTGATGCCCAGCCTGTCAATCGCCTCCATTAAACGTCCTATGTTATCATCCAGGTTAGCCGTCATGGCGGCATACACCCGTTGCATTTCCGGGATATTTAATTTCCAGTAATTCAACCATTTCTCAGGATCGGTGTTTCTGTCCATATAGGGATCAGGGGTATCCTTCCAGCTTACCGGTAAAGGAAAGTCAACATCCCTGAATTTGTTATAATATTCTTCCGGAACATTCTCTTTGGTCCATGGATCATGTGGTGTACCAATGGAAAGGAAAAGGCAGAAAGGATCATCCTTGGCAGCCGATTCCTTAATAAAATCTATTGCCATATCTGTCTGAAAATCTGGCTCATACCCCTTGGCTAAATGCCTGGTTGTATCGTTTTTGAAATAAAATCCACTGTAAAAACGATGATAAAAATTATACGCAGCCCAGAACCCGTCAAAACCAAGCCTGTACTCTTTTTTATCCGGAGGGATATAGGAGTTTTCCATTTTGTAGTGAGCCGATTCATTGGCCCATAGATGCCATTTCCCGATATAGCCCGTGTTGTAGCCGTTCTCGGTAAGAATATGGCCTATGGCGCGATGATTGGGGTTCATCCTGAGTTCATTCACAACCATCCCGGTACTGCTGGGATATTTACCGGTGAAAAGCGAAGAACGATATGCAGCACAGACCGGTGAACATGATACGGTATTACTGAAACTTACTCCCTGCTGGGCCAGCCTGTCAATATTGGGGGTCAGGGCCTTTTCATCACCTGCATAACCCAATGACTGGTATCTGAGCTGGTCGGCAAATACGAAGACAATATTGGGTTGCTGTTCGCTGCACCCGGACATCAAATACATGCATACCAGTCCGGCAATATACAAAAGGGAATTCCTTATTTTTCTGGTTTTTTCCATCCTTTTGTGTTTTCCATGTTAGACTATTACAGGTTCACTTCAAAAGAGTATTCTCCTGATCCGACTAGGTATACAGAGAAATTCCCTTCTTCCCGCAGGAATTTTACGCCTTCAGCTTTAGCGGCAGGTTTCCCGCTTTCTCTGGTTTTCTTTTTGGGTGTCAAGGGCAGATATACTTCCGCTACTGAATTAACCGGTATCTGAATGATGTACTGGATCAGGTCCCCGCTCTTTTTCCAATTGCTTATGATCAGTCCATGTGGTGAATTGTAGCTCACATTTACAGAGAACAGGTTATTCCGCAGGTCTGGTTTCAGTATGAATTTTTTAAATCCCGGTCCAGTTTCATCTGGCAAAATACCTCCGAGGGACTGGCTGAACCAGGTGGCGAAGCCTGTATTCATCGGATGGTTCCTCGATCTTGGCACCCCCCGGTGGTTGGGCGTCAGGCTCCAGTTTTCCCAGTTGGTTGTAGCCCCCAGGGAAAACAGGTATCCGATACTTGGATAAGTTGTATTTTTCAGGATCTTTTCAGCAATATTACCGTGGTTCTCCTCCGAAAGGACTGTATACAGGTTCTTGGCCCCGTGGATCCCGGTCGAGAAATGACCCTTGTGTTCATCCATAATATCTTTTACAAGGCTCTCCACAACTGCGGAACGGGATTCCTCTATTATCAATCCGAAACGGAGAGCCATGGCATTGGCTGTCTGACTTCCGTAGGTATACCCTTCCTGCAGAAATTCCTTGTTAAACGCTTCCTTTATCCTTCCGGCAAGATGAGTATATTCCTTGCTTTCCCCTGGTTTATCGAGAATGTGTGCTATCCTGGCCATGAGGGTGGCAACCTGGAAATAATATGCCGTACTGGTAATCTTAGCGGGTGTATGTTTGGGCATGGGTATGGAAATCGCTTCGGGACCTTCCAGCGGCGGATCATACCAATCCCCATATCCCCTTTTTATGATGCCGTTTTCTTCTATTTTGTTCAGGTATTTAACAAACCTTTGCATATGTATATACTGTTCAGCCAGAACCCCGGTATCCCCGTAATATTGATAAATATACCATGGAAGGATGACCAGCGCGGCCCCCCAGTCCGGATTCCCGACATTCCTGATCCTCAGTCCGGGTGCCGTCGCCGAGGGCAATCCCTGTATGAGGGAAGTTTCAATATCCCTGACATATTTTCTGAAGAATGTAGCCATATTCATAT